>CAZBWZ010000036.1:0-20755 GCA_964495725.1 uncultured Bacteroides sp. | reverse complement strand
GTGGCAAGTATGTCGCTGCTCTCGCCCATCAGCATGCCGTAGGGATAGTAGTGGTTGTCCTGCTCCACGTTGCCGTCGCTGTCGGTGACCTGGCGCACGTTGCCCTGGTGGTCGCGTATGTAGTAGTGCATCCTCCCCGAGGCGATGTAGCCCGCGGGCGTGTCAACGCGCCACAGCGCGCCATGCACCTTGGTCAGCAGCGCAAACCCTCTCATATCATTCATTTTTATCTTATACTTCTTTTTTATATTCCATCACATCAGCTTGCCTGTTTACCTTCTCAACTGTTATGGCAAGCCGTTACAATTTTCATCTTAAGCCATAATATCGGTTAGATAGTATCTTTAATATACGTATATGTATTCACCTATCCTTTTCCACTGATGTGTCTCGCAATCATATTGATGTACAAAGAATCCAAATTTTGACGATGTTGCCACCGGTGATTTCTGCTTCGGGCAATATACAACACTATCGGTATTGAAATGGATGATCAGTGTATTTCCTACGATTTTAAGTTCCAAGGTAGTTTCTGTTTTGTATCTACGGAAAATCTCCTTGCTTAATTTTGCGTAGTCGGATCTATGATAATAATCTCTTGGCAACATATTTACCGGCAGCCTGAGATATTCAGACATCCCTATCGGAAATGTTCTGCTGACAAGATAGACCTCTTTAATGTAGTCAGCAAACGAATATTCTCCGTTTGAGTGGGCTTTAATATCATCTTTTTTGTACTTGTATCCACAGTTATCATCGTAACTGTCATCATCGTCATCTTCCTCGTCCTCGTTATAGCTACCATGCTTTTCAATCCATAATTTATTTCTCCAACGGTTATATCTGTAATTAAACGACAGATAATAGTCTAAATCATTCGCAATCGCCTCTCTTAGATAATCATATCCATACGCTTCAGGAAAATAGTCAATTTCGTCATTTATGGAAACTAATTTCCATCTATCGTCCGAACAATCAAATCTGCGGATAAAATTTATGTATTCATACACTGTTTTCTCAGATTTTGTCCTATTCTCCTTATACCTACACCGGTATACAGTAGTAATCAATGAGTCCCCCCTTATCGCGTAATCAATGTCAACCAAGTCAATTCCTTGTTTCAAATACTTGGAATATTTTCCCCTTCGCAATACACCTTCAGGAGTCTCACGAATGATAATACCCTCAAATTGCCTGCCTATAGCTTCATGAACAGGTGATAACTGCACCCTGTCATTATACGGCAGATTACCAATATTTATTACTACTGCAGGTAATCTGCCCAGTGACCAATGAGGTGTTGAGCGTATGGGTTTGCCTTGTGATTCCCAATAATATGCAGCTGATATTATATCTGTCAGAAGCAGGCTGTCAAGACCACAATAAGCCTTCTCCAAAGGTATGACATCAGCGTAGGAGGAGATTGTAGTGAAAGTACTGTCAATATTTTCAATTACCTTACTCTTTTCGAAGAACTTGAATGGCGTGTTCCAATTTATAGCTGACTCAGCAGGTGATAAACCTAAGCCCATTGTCACGATAACAAGTGTCAGCCTTATCAAGAGTGATTTATATTTACTCCCCATGCTAATCGTATTTACAATGTATATTACCATGTTATTCAATGCTTTCATTTATGCCATAACTCAAAAAAATCCTTTATTTTAACCACAGCCTGTACTCCCGAAGAAGTGTATATATAGACTTTGTTATCCCCTTTTCCAAAAACATAATTCGTGGTACTTCCAGACATTTTAATATCATCCGGTGAACGAGATTGTGTATATTTATTTTAGTACTTGGTCCCAAAGTGTTTAA
This sequence comes from uncultured Bacteroides sp., assembly GCA_964495725.1. Lineage (GTDB taxonomy): Bacteria > Bacteroidota > Bacteroidia > Bacteroidales > Muribaculaceae > CAG-873. The sequence continues at coordinate 18,937 of CAZBWZ010000036.1, read as the reverse complement.
ACTTACACTCCCTGGTTCTTCAACATCATGCCGTAGGGATAGTAGTGGTTGTCCTGCACCACGTTGCCGTCGCTGTCGGTGACCTGACGCACGTTGCCCTGGTGGTCGCGTATGTAGTAGTGCATCCTCCCCGAGGCGATGTAGCCCGCGGGCGTGTCAACGCGCTTTGTATGATACCGGGACAAGGATTCTTTCATGGGAGGAGATTTGTGATTTTTCAGTTCCCAAAGATACAACTGTAATATGGAAATACAAAATAATCAGACCGTTAATTTGTATGTTTAAAAACATATTACCGTGGGTGAGATTATAAGATCGGCTGACGCAAGGGATTCGGGTACAGGCCCTCCAACCCCCTAAAGGTGGAGCTGCTCTGAGAGCCTGCCACGCCTGACAACACCATCCTTGCCACTCCCCCTTCAGGGGGCCGGGGCTTCGAGCGTGACATGAAAAACACCGGCTCCCGAGGGGGGAGCCGGTGCCTATTCAGGTCCGTCGGTGAGGCGGAATGGATTATTTCAGGGGAGGCTTACTTCACGAGCACCTTGCTGTAGGTACATGAGTCTGCCGTGCGCACCACGATGATGCAGTAGCCGGGAGCAACATCCTTGATCCGGAGATCGGCGTTGCCGGCTGCCATCGCTATGCGTGCACCCGACATATCGTAGATCTCGACAGAGAGTATCTTGGAGCAGTCGCCCTCAAACGATACCGTGCCGTTGGCTGTGACGATGCTGAAGTCACCCTGTGCGACGGACGACAGCGCGGTCGTGCCGGAGAGGCTGATCTCGCAGGGCTCGGATACCGTGCCCACAGGCATCTCGTTGAAGGGCATCGATGTGTCGGAGATGATCTCCTCATCATCGGCAGAGATATAGCGGAATGTGATATTATCACCATTCTCACCATGGACATTGATCATCATCACACCGTCAACAACGACACCGATACCGCGGCACTCGTCGCCACAGAAAGCACCCACTACGTAATCATCAACATCAGCGTGAGCGCCGGCCTCGCTAACCAGAGCGGCGGTGACAGGCATCACTGACGGATAACGATGGTGGTCTACCGCCCAGCGGTCGTTGACATCGGCCTGCGGAGCTGCCTGCGGAGCTTTGTTCTTAGGCACAAGCGCGAAGGTAAACTCCTTGTCAGACTGGCTGTAGAACATATAGCCGATCGACGGTTCGAGCTCAAGCAGAGTACCTACCCACTTGCCATCAGAGTTGACCTGCTCGAAACCATACTGGCCCACGATCATATCACCCTCCTCAATCGCGAGATTAGAGAATAGATCGCTGATACGCATGCTCATGCCCTCGACACCACAGCCGATCCAGTTCCAGCCCTTGTGCAGGGTCACCGGCTTGGCGGGATCGTATGCCACGTCGCTGTTGTAGGCGTCGCACTCATTTGTGATAAGAATCTTGTAACCCTCAACAGGTTTGAGCTCGGTGAGCGTGCCCACGAAGCCAAGCTGCGGGTCGTTGTACATCTCCTGAGTCTGAGAAAGCAGACGGCTCACCTCGCGGAACTTGAACTTGGATACCGGTATGGGATTCTCAGCATTGTGAGAGATCCAGTTCCAGTTTCTGTAGAATACAAACTCATTGCTTGCCTTCTTGAGCGAGTAATTGAGCACCACCTTATCAGAGTAGCTGCCCTTTACCTCAGCCACAGCAGTGATCTTCATCGACTCGCCCACGATATCCATCGGGCCCTCGTAGAGCGTGCGTGTACCGTCGGCGGCCATAGGATCGCTGCCATCTGTTGTGTAGTAGATATTGGCGCCCTTGGTGTCGGATACAATCTCGATCTTGCCGCTGCGGTAGATTCGCAGACCTGCACCGCCTGCCTTGGGATTCAGCACCCAATAGGGGTGAGAACCGATAGCCAGACTATCCTTATCCACACCCGGGTTGGCAATGACGTATGCGCCAAACGGAGTGATCTTGACATCCGCGTCTGCGGCAGCCTTGACAAAAGCACGGCCGTCGGCATCGAGAACATAGCAGTCACCGATGATGCTCTGACCGTCGTAGGAGCCGTAGAGCGCAAACTCCTTACCCTCGGTCACCATCACCTCGGGCTGGGGAGTGAAGGGCACGTCAAACTCATCACCGGCGGCCTCGGGATCGGCCACACCGTAGAATGTCACCGGCACAGACGCGAACGGAGCATTCACGTTGGCGAGATACGGACGGTTGGGGAGCATTGTCTCCTGACGGGTCATCTCCACTGCGTCAGCACCGTCGAACGATACGATAGTGATACCGCTGCCCTGACGCTCGGGTATGTTCACACCATACTCCATGCGGTCAGGGGTGAAAGGCAGCATGATGCCCTTCCATCCGCCGTCGGGGTCACAGCCGTTGCTTGCGGGGATGTCGGTGGTATAGGAAATCGTGCGCTCACCGAGGTTGAAGCTTGCGGGAGCATTGAACGGATAATTGCCATCGATCACGATATCAGATGCAGCCACGCGCGAATGGCCCACGTTGAGGATCACATTGAGATTCTCAGTGCCGGGGATGTCAGTGGAGCCGGCGTAGATCAGACAGTTGGGGTTGAGGCCGCGGAACGACTCGGCGGTGATACCGCCCTGGGCGCGGCTTCGGGCAGGCGCACCTTCGGTGGCAGAGCCGGCTGAAGGCAGCAGGATGCTTGTAAGCGAGTTACAGCCCTCGAACGCACCCTCGCCGATTGATGTCACACCGATGAGGTTGAGTGTCTCGATGTTGGAGCAGCCATCAAAGGCACCCGCTCCGATCTCGGTGACGGTGGCCGGGAGTGTCACGCTCTGCAGGTGTTCCATACCGGCGAAAGCGTTGTCAGGGATTGTGGTGTTCTCGATCGACGAAAGGTCGAGTGTCTCCATCGCGTCAAAATTCTCGCGGATAGCCTCGAAGGTCTCTTCCGAGAGCTCTCCTCCGAGACTGAGCTCGGTGATCTCATCGGTATTGCCCTCGAGGAGCTGCTCGATTGTCGGGTCTACCTCACCCTCTTCGTAACCCACGCGCGAGATCATCACCTTGGTGTCACCGGCGAGGGCCGGGATAGTGTAGACACCGTCAGTGCCGGCAATCTCGAATTCGCGCTTCTCGTATTCGGGGCTCAGGCCTGACACGGTCATCACTACCTGCTCTACCGACACGATCATCTCGTCATACTTGACGCCCTCGGGCAGAGAAAGCTGGAACTGGATGTCGCTGCCTTCCTTATACAATGTGGGAGTGTCCCTGCGGTCGCTGAAGCGCCACATCTCCACATCCTTCCACTGATCCTTGGGCTGCAGATTCACAAACGACGCCTTCACGCCATCAGAGCCCTTGCCATTCTCGAAGGTGATGGGATAGTAGAAATCAAGCTCGATCTCGTGATTCTGAGGCACGAAGAGGCCCTCGGTCTCGTTAGGATCGAAGTATACCACATACACACCCCCCTGCTCGTATTTGTTCCAGCTCAGCTCGTATGCGATGTTAGGCTCATCGGCAAAGAGGTCGATACCGTTGTCATAAATCTTGAACGGCACGCCGCGACGCACATTGCCCGATACCTTTTCGAGCACGGATTTACGCTGGCAGTTGGGCAGCACGAGCCATACCGACTCCTTGGTCTTGCCCACACCCACGTGGTCGAGATCCACACCGTTGCCGTAGACACCGATCTTAGTGTCGTCTACGTTGACATAATAATATGTCTTTGGGGTGGGCATCGGCTGCACGTTGAAAGCCGACCAGTAGCTTGCATTCTTGTAAGCGGTCTCGGCACCGGCGGGCACGAACAGATTTATGGCGCGGCTGGGCAGCGCGTTGAAGTCGCAGCTCGGCGGCATCGAGCGGTCGATGGTCATCTGTGTGAGAGCGATACATGACGAGAATGCGTATGCGCCGATCTTGGTCAGAGCCGGCGGCAGCACCACTTCCTTGAGGTAGATACACTGTATCAGCGAATTCATGTCTATGTTGGTGACATTCTTAGGCATGATCAGCGACTGGATAGCCGGGCGAGAACCCTGCATCGAATAGAAGGCATAGCTCGGGAACTGATTGCCGGGCACCGACACATCAGCCAGGTCGAGATGTCTGAGCTTGGCGGCGTTCTGCTGGAAGGTAGTGAAGTCGTTGGCGTTGAGTGAGCCTACGAGCTTGAGCTTGTCGGGCCAGCCGATCTGGTTCATCTTCGAGCTCAGCTGTCCGGCCTGCACGTTCACCACTACATAATCGTTTTCCTCGGCGTCGCCGATACCCTCGATCTCGTTGCACTCGACAGTGACGTTGATGTCCTGCATCACGGCGGGGATAGAGATGTTGGCTACTGCGGCGTTAGTGGCCTTCTCGTCGTCGTTGACCTTGACGGTCACACGGTAGTTGCCAAACTTGGGAGTTACCTTGAAGCTGTAAGGCATACCGCGCACTACCTCGCCCGACTGGCCTTCGACAGTAAACGAATCCGTGCTTGCCGGCAAGGTAACAACATGATACTTCACGGCATTGCCCACTGCATTGAGGCGGTCGGTGATACTGTCGGCCTCGGCAGATACGAGATACCATGTGCGGTTGGTATTGGCCGATACGGCGGTGGCCAGACGCAGCTGGTCTCCCGGACGCACGGTCGACTCCTTGACCTTACAATTGAAGTTGCATGAGATATTGTTGCTGCTGCCGTCGCCGATCATGTTGTTCATCACATTGGAGATCACCTCCTTCAAGCCACCGTTTTTGTCGGTGAGCACGATAGCGAAGAATTTTGACGAGTATCCGGCGGGCACCTTGATGGCATTGACACGCACATTGAACGACTGGCCCACAGGCACGTTGACCACCTCGCTCACCAGACCGGCGCCACCTGCGTCACCTGTGATCTTCCAGGTATTGTCAGGGGCCATGGGCTGAGGTATCCTGAATTCTACATGCAGCAGGGTGTTGCGGTTGATCTTGGTGTTGTAGGCACCGTCGGCATCGGGATACAGACGCTCGGCGTTGGCATACACCTCCATGATGGCGTCGGCGTATGTGTCATCGGCCTCGACCTTGAAGCTGTAAGGCGAGCCGGGAGCAAACTCCGTACCCTCGGTTGCGTCAGTGATCCTGAGGCCTTTCTTCTCCTGCAATACCACGGTATAGTGGTCGGCGGGTGCGGGGTTGGCCTCTTCGATATTCTTGAACTCCTGCCAATATTCCTTTGATGAATAAGCGGCGGCCGCGCCTACAGGCACGATGAGCTTGGTCTTGGGTGTGCCGTTGAACACACACCAGTTGATCCATGCGGGTGACGAGCGGCGCACGGTCACTTCCTGCAGAGCCGAACATCCTACGAATACATTGTATTCCCAGGTAGCCACAGAGGCAGGCACCTCAACCGAGGTCAGACCCGTCTGGGCCAGACAGCCGTTCTTGAATGTAGCGAGGTTGTTGGGCAGAAGGATCGTCTTCAGTGAGCGGCAGTTGACAAATGCCTTGGTAGGAATGGCATTGGCCGGGTTGGAGCCGCTCGCGAGGATGCTGACCTGCGAGATGTCGAGACGCTCGACCTTCATGCGCTCGCGTATGAAGTTGAAGTCCTCGACATTCATTGTGCCAAACAGCGTGAGATCCTTGATAGTGGAGGTCTCGTTGTCGTTGAGCATATTCTTCAGATTGCCGGCCTCAAGCCACAGCACGCTCTTGGAGAGCACATCCGCGGTGTTTTGCACGTTGATGGTGACAGTCTGATTCTCCACCACGTTTGTTATCTTATAGTTGTTGTTGGCGTCAGGTGTCAGGATGTAGCCGTTGGCTTTCACGGTGACCACCTTGTCGACTGACGACGGCACCACGGTGAAGGTATAGTCGCGACCCTTTATCACACGGTCGCCGCCCGAGGTGATCTCCACTGATTCGGCCACCGGCAGCATCACGTCGAAATACTGGATCTGACCACCCTTGGCAAGCATCTCGCCCGGAGCGAGCAGATCGCCGGCGACGGGATACCATGTCTCGGCATCCTGGGCCTTCGTAGCCAGACGCACCACGTCACCGTCTGCCACCGATGTGCCGGCGGGCAGGCTGCACGTGAAATCGACATACTTCACTATCTGGAGCGACTGCAGGTTGAAATTCCTGCCGTCGTTAAGGAGGCATTTCATCTTGCCGGAGGCATCATAGAGAGCCACGGCCAGACGGCCTGAGAAATCCGCGTCAGATATATTCTTCAGCGCGCCGGCCCTCACGGTGAATGTGCCGGCGGATATGTCGGTGACATCGAGAGTGAGGCCCACCTGGCGCTCGTCACTGGTGACATGCACAGGCGACCATGCCATAGCCGTGGCGGCAGGCTTGATGTTGTACACGATCGTGGTGAGGTCATTGTAGTGGTGAGCCTTGCTCACTACGGGGTTGAGGGCATCGGAGGCGTAATATCCGTTGGCGGCGCCGCCCCAGCCCCAGTTGATATGGAAGAAGTAATCGCCGCCGAGCTTCTCATAGCCGTCGCACACGAATGCGTGGCCTGACGACACATCCTGTCCGCTGTACAGCACGGGACGGCCTTCGTTGATCTCGTTGACGATAAGGGCATCCCATGCCTCCTTGCTCATCTCGGCACGCTTCTTATATGACACGCCGGCGTCATATCCCATCATCGATGACAGGGCGTAGGGCACCTTGACCTCGAAGGCGCTCGAGCTAGACATACCGAAATCGGTGCCGATGGCGACAGCGGCGTCGGCCACCAGTGTGGCCACGGCATCGGCCTCGGCCTGGGTGTAGCCGCTGCGGTAATTGTCGGTGCGCATGTTGCTCCAGGCATATGGATCAGACTGTGTGCCCGAAAGCGCTGCGGGACGCATCTCAGGATAGGAGTGATACTTCATGATCTCGGCAAGCGCCAGACCCACGCATCCCGTCAGACGATGATTGGGAATGTTGTTGTTGAAGGGCGCTTCCTGACTCCATGATGCGGTGGGTATGTCCTTCTTCTCCATCTCGCCCGCGCGGGGTGCGCGGCGCATGTCAGAGCCGTGGCGTGCGGCCACAGGTAAGGAAATGGCATTTGCCGCGGCATCAGGTATGGATAAGGGGTTCCAGGTCGACTCATCGGAATATGCGATCACTGACATCGCATCTTCGTCGGCTGACACGATCACAAACCCTTTGCCATCCTTTGCGTTGAGCACGTAGCACACCGGGCCATTGGCTCCGTCGCCGGCCGTGTAGACAAGGCTGAAGGCATCCTCGCTGGCCAGCCGGGTGTTTTCGCCGGACTGAAAGAATTCAGCGGCTACAGTTTTTGCCTCATCCGCGGTGCGTGTCGCTCCCGCCACACAGACGGGATAGGCCGCACTGAGCGCGAGAATCAGCATTGGCTGAATTTTTTTTAGCATAGAAAGGTTATTAGATTAGATTGATTAATTTATTCGATTTTTTAATTCAGCCGGAACCCGGAGCGGATTCCGGCTGAACCGTAGGGTGACGGATGATTATTTCACTCTCACTTTGGATCCGTTGACGATGTAGTATCCGGGGGCGAGACGCTTCATGGCATCCGATACGCTGATCTGTCTGAAGAGAAGCACACCGTTGAGATTGTATACTGTGACGATACCGTCGCCGTCGGCATACAGGTCTTCGATACCCACCTGGATCTGCTTCACCTCTCCGTGGATCTCCACATCGTGAGCAGGCATCGTCTCGGGAATCTCATCGAGCCATCCGGTGAATTCATATCCGGCGGCAACCTCGGGCTCGGGTATCACGACCGGAGCTCCGTATTCCACGGATTCCGAGATGTAGATGTCGTCGTTGAGATATACAGTGAGCATGTACGAGCATACCTTGTAGGCACCGTTGATGACGATATCCTGCGCAGGCATGGTCTCGGGTACATTCTCCCAGCCCGTGAATTCGTGGCCTTCCTTGGCCGGAGCCTCGGGCTGCTGGATTGCGTCGCCGTAGTTGACTCTGAGCGCGGCTACGAGCTCGTCACCGATCATGAATGTCACGGTGTAGGTGTTCTTGACATACGAGCCGCAGATGTCTACATTGTGGGCGGGCATCACTTCTGGCAGATTATCCCAGCCTGCAAATGACTCGCCCTCTCTCTCGGGTGCGGTGACCGGAGGCAGTATGGCGCCGTATTCCACGGTCTGCTCGGCTATCACCTCATCGCCGATGAGGTATCTTGCGACGTAGCTGTTGACGGTGTAGCTGCCGGTGATCACGATGTTGCCGGCGGGCATTGTCGCGGGCACGTCGTTCCAGCCGGCGAAGGTGTGACCCTCCTTGGCCGGAGCCTCGGGTGTGCTGATAGCGGTGCCGTAGTCGCAGGGCAGCTCGGCCACTACCTCGCCATCCACGGTGAATGTCACGAGATAGGTGTTGACGGCGTATGTACCGAGTATGGTCACGTCGAACGGAGGCATGGTCTCCGGCACATTCTGCCAGCCGGTGAAGGTGTGGCCCTCTTTCTCGGGTGCGTCAGGCACAGGCACTATGGTGTTGTACTCTACATCGGTCTCGGCCACCACCACATCGTCGGCCATGAAGGTTGCCTTGTAGGTATTGACTGTGTAGCTGCCGTTGACCACGATATCCTCGGCCGGTGTGGTCTCGGGCAGATTCTGCCAGCCGGCGAAGGTGTGACCCTCCTTGGCGGGTACCTCGGGCACGGCGATCTCTGTGCCGTATACCGAGGGTACGGTAGCGAATACCTCGCCGTCGATCACGAATGTGACATTGTATGAATTGGCGGCGAAGGAGCCCAGTATCTCGATGTCAAACGGAGGCATGGTCTGCGGCAGGTTGAGCCATCCTGAGAATGAGTGGCCGGCCTTTTCGGGCACCTCGGGTGTCTCTATCACGGTGTTGTATTCCACATCCTTCTCAGCGATGATCTCGCCGTCGATATTGAAGGTAGCCTTGTAGACATTCACGGTGTAGCTACCGATGATCTCGATATCCTGGGCGGGCATGGTCTCGGGCACATTCTCCCAGCCGGCGAAGGTGTGACCTTCTTTCTCGGGCACGGCAGGTGTGGGCACGGGTGTGCCGTAGTCAAACTGGGCCGCCGCGATCACATCATCACCGATACGGAATGTGGCGGTGTATGAGAGCACGGTATAGCTGCCGTGGATCTCGATGTCAAACGGAGGCATGGTCTCGGGTACATTCTGCCACCCGGTGAAAGCGTGGCCTTCTTTCTCAGGAGCCTCGGGTGTAGACACGGCGGTGTTGTATTCCACGGTCTTCTCCCCGATCACCACGCCGTCGATCACGAAGGTGGCCTTGTAGCTGTTGACTGCATATGCGCCGCTGATCTCGATGTCGGATGCGGGCATGGTCTCGGGTACATTCTGCCAGCCGGCGAATGTATGACCTTCCTTCTCAGGTACGGCGGGAGCCACTACCGGCGAGCCATAGTCAAACTGCAATGCGGCGATGACCTCGTCACCGATCTTGAAGGTGGCGGTGTAGGCCACCACGGTGTAGCTGCCCTGAATCTCGATATCAAACGGAGGCATGGTCTCGGGCACGTTCTGCCAGCCGGTGAAGGTGTAGCCTTCCTTGGCCGGAGCCTCGGGTGTCGAAACCGCTGTGTTGTATTCCACGGTCTTCTCCTCGATCACCACACCGTCGATCACGAAGGTGGCCTTGTAGCTGTTGACTGTATATGCGCCGGTGATCTCGATGTCGTGTGACGGCATCACCTCAGGCAGGTTCTGCCAGCCGGTGAAGGTGTGACCCTCCTTGGTAGGTGCTTCAGGAGCGGGTATCACCGCACCCTCTTCCACGGGTATCATGGCTATCACCTCGCCGTCGATCCTGAATGTCGCTGTATATGTGCTGATCACAGGCGCGGCGTTGGGATCCTCAGAGTAAGTACCGGTGATCTCGATATCCTGAGCCGGCATAGTCGCGGGCACGTTGCTCCAGCCATCAAACAGGAATCCCTCCTTGGCGGGAGCTTCAGGAGCGGATATCCGGGCCCCATACTCAAGAGAGAGCACGGCCACCACTTCATTATCGATCTTGAAGGTAGCGGTATAGGTATTCACTGAATAAGTGCCGAGCACCTCGATATCGAAGGCGGGCATCGTCTCAGGCACATTCTGCCAGCCGGTGAAGGTGTAGCCTTCCTTGGCCGGAGCCTCGGGAGCTGTCACCGCCGAGTTGTATTCCACATCGAGCGTGGCCACTGTCTCGCCGTCGGCGATGAACACGGCCTTGTAGGTGTTGATGCTGTAAGCGCCGTTGATCTCGATATCCTGGGCGGGCATCGTCTCGGGTACGTTCTGCCAGCCGGTGAAGCTATAGCCCTCCTTGACCGGAGCCTCGGGTGCCGGCACTGCGGCGCCGAAATCGACAGGCACCGTAGCCACTACCTCGTCACCGATCCTGAAGGTGGCCGTGTAGGCGTTGACCGAATATGTGCCGAGCACCTCGATATCCGAGGCCGGCATAGTGGCGGGCACATTCTGCCAGCCGGTGAAGGTGTAGCCTTCCTTGGCCGGAGCCTCGGGGGCTGTCACGGCGGCGCCGTATTCCACATCGAGCGTGGCCACTGTCTCGCCGTCGGCGATGAACACGGCCTTGTAGGTATTGATGCTATATCCACCGGTTATCTCTATGTCGTGGGCTGGCATCGTATCGGGCACATCCTGCCAGCCGGTGAAGGTGTGACCCTCCTTGACCGGAGCCTCGGGTGTAGGCACAGGCGCACCGAAATCGACAGGTATGTAGGCCACCACCTCGTCGCCGATCTTGAATACCACATTGTAGGCGATCACCTCATAGGCTCCGACAATATCGACATCCGACGCAGGCATGGTATCAGGCACGTTCTGCCAGCCGGTGAACAGGTAGCCCTCTTTTTCCGGAGCCTCGGGAGCTGTGACAGGAGCGCCGTATTCCACGGTAAGCTCACTCACGACATTTCCGTCGATAATGAATCTTGCCAGATAGGAGAGGATGCTGTAGCTGCCGTTGATGGTGATGTCACCAGCGGGCATTGTGGCAGGCACATCCTGCCAGCCGCCGAAAGTATATCCCTCTTTGACAGGAGCCTCGGGGGCTGCCACGGGCGCACCGTATTCAGTAGAGATGGTAGCCACCACTACGTCATCGATCATGAATACCGCATTGTATGAGTTCACGGCATAGTTGCCCTCGATAGTGATGTCAAACGGAGGCATCGTCTCGGGGATATTCTGCCAGCCGGTGAAGGTGTGGCCTTCCTTGGCCGGAGCCTCGGGGGCTGTGACAGCCGTGTTGTATACCACGGGTATCCGGGCCACCACCTCGGTGCCGATAGTGAATGTGGCGATGTATGTGTTTATGTCATACACGCCTGTGATCTCGATATCCTGGGCGGGCATCACCTCGGGCAGGTTCTGCCAGCCGGCGAATGTGTGACCTTCCTTGGCCGGGGCCTCGGGGGCGTTGACAGGCATACCTGCCTGCACCTGCTCGGTGGCGATGATCTCGCCGTCGATCACAAACACGGCATTGTAGAGCACCGGCACATACTCACCTTTGATCTCGAGGTCATAGGCGGGCATGGTCGCGGGCATCTCCTGCCAGCCGCCGAATGTATAGCCGGCCTTTTCGGGAGCCTCGGGGGCCGTGATGGCAGATCCGTATTCCACGGACGACTCCTGTATCTTCTCGCCGTCGATGCTGAATGTGAGGGTGTAGCTGTTGACAGTGTAGCTACCGGTCACCTCGATATTTCCGGCGGGCATCACCTCGGGGAGGTTGTCCCATCCGGCAAATGTGTAGCCAGTCTTCTCAGGCACTGCCGGAGGCACGATCTCAGCTCCGTAGGGGAGATTGAGGGCGGCGATGATCTCACCGTCGATCATGAACACAGCATTGTATGAGTTGGCGATGAAATCACCGTGTATCTCGATGTCGTGGGCGGGCATCGTCACGGGTATGTCGTTCCAGCCGGTAAAGAGGAATCCGTCTTTCACAGGTGTCTCGGGTGTGGGCACCGCCTCACCGTAGGCCACCTCGTATGTGGCGATCACCTCACCTCCGGCCACGAATACGGCGTTGTAGATATTAGGGGCGAACAGCGCCACCAGATCGATGTCTCCGTCAACGGTGAGCTCGCGGGCGGCGGTGGTGACACCGTCGCTCCACTTATCGAAGTGGTAGCCCTCGTAAGGCGTGGCGGTAAGCGACAGGGTGTGTCCGTCGGGATACGCTCCGTTTTCAAAATCTACAGTGCCGTGTCCGTCGGTGGATACGGCTACATTGAAGTAAATGCGGAGAATGTACGGGGCCGACGGACGTCCTACCATCTCGTCAGCCTTGAACGTCAGCGGTGCGCCGCCGTCTCCCGCCAGCTCGTAGGTCGAGCCGGATTCGCGGTCCCGCAGCTTGAAGGTGACGGTCTCACCTGACGACACATTGCTGCGCACACGCATGTACAGGCAGCTGCCGCCGTCGGGCAATTCCAGCTTCTCCGCGACACCGCGACACTCATCGTTAACGAAAGCCCCGATCTCATACAGATCGAGATTCTCATAATCCTTGGACGCCAGACTGAGATACAGACTCATGTCATAGCGGTAGTCCGAAGGGTTCAGCTTCCACTCGTCAGACCTGCTCCGAGCAAATGCTGAAACGCACAAAGACATCAGGAGCACAATCAGCACCCCTATTGTCTTGCCATCTAATCGTCTTTTCAACATTGGTAATTAAGATTAATTAAGATATTGATTAAGTAATTTGTGCATTACAGCCGGAGAGATTACCCTTATTTATCAAGCCACATACATATCGGCGGCACGGGCCGGCGCAAGCCGGCGCTGTGTCGTAAGACACATATATGCTTGAAATTGGTCTGATTGCGTGATTTCACCCTTGCCTCATAGACTCCACTGACCAGACCGTGCGATTGGCATTATGCAAATTTACGAAATTCCGGCGTTTTTTTCAAGCGCCGCCCGTCAAAAAAACCGACGGGTAATCCGCCGTGCAAACACCCTGTCCGGACGGCTTTGCGGGCGATATACGGGCATGATGCGACGGGGAGGTATGCGCCCCGGTGTCAAGCCGTGGACGCATACCTCCCCGCAGGTCGTATATTGAGTCAGTATCTGAGATTATTCAAAGCTGTCGCGGAAGATATCGAGAGCGTTGCGTATCTCGTCGACGCTGCAGATCTGGTCGATGTGTATGTCGCCGACATCAGATAGCAGCGTGAAGTTGATATTGTCGGGCGACGGATTCTTCTTGTCATGGCTCATGTAGCCGAGCAGGGCCGGATAGTCGTCGCAGGTAAACGAGAAATTACCGTAATGGCTCTTGACGAAATCGGTAACCTGCCTTAGCGTCTCAGCCGGGAATCCGAGTCTGAGATTTGACAGTATCAGCTCCACCACAAGGCCCCAGGCCACGGCATATCCGTGGGGTATGGGATTGCCGTTGCTCATGGCCATAGACTCGAAGGCGTGTCCTGCGGTGTGTCCCAGATTGAGGGCGCGGCGCAGCCCCTCTTCGTGGGGATCCTGCTCCACAATCTTCTTCTTGTAGCCCACGCTCTGCTCCACAAGGGCGAGCATCCCGTCATGATCGGCATTGTTGTCGAGGTTGTAGGTAAGGAGCCTGGCCAGAGTCTCGCGGTCGTCGAGCAGTCCGTGTTTCAGCATCTCGGCATAGCCCGACAGCAATTCCTGACGGGTGAGCGAATTAAAGTATATGGCCGATATTATCACGGTCTCGGCATCGGCAAACGCGCCCACCTCGTTTTTCAGGCCGTTGAAGTTGATGCCGGTCTTGCCGCCGACAGATGCGTCCACGGCCCCGAGCAGTGTCGTGGGCACATTGACAAACTTGATGCCGCGCTTAAACGTAGCGGATGCGAATCCGCCTATATCGGTGACCATGCCGCCGCCGACATTGATCACCACCGAGCCGCGTGTCGCGCCACCGTCGCTCAGCGCCTGCCATATCCTCGAGAGTGAGTCGAGGCCCTTGTGTACATCTCCGGGCTGTATGGTGATGACCTGTGAGCCGCCCACCGCCTTTGACATGGAGCTCAGCAGCGGAAGCACCAGCTGGCGCGTATTGTCATCTACAAGGGTAAACACTTTTGGGGAGCCGAGCTGCGCCACATATCTGTCGATAGCCTCGGCCACTTTGTTGGTAAATATAAGGTTCATGTTCTCGAGTTTTAGGGTTATTCATTCAAGGCATCCTGCAGATCGCCTTTAATAAATCAACAATGTTGTCGGCACATTGTTGCATCGAGTCAAACACAATATCGGCTCCGGCCCCGGCAAGCGCCCCGCGGTCGATCGGCCCCGTGGTGACACCGATGGTGAATGCGCCGGCCCTGAAGGCCGACTCAACACCCAGCGGCGCATTCTCCAGCACCACTGCCTGCCACGGCTCCACCCCTGCCATGCGCATGGCCTTTAGGAATGGCTCGGGATGCGGCTTGCCGTGGGTGACATCGGCCGAGGTCACCCTCTTGTCGCCGAACACCCCCGGATAATCGCCGGCGATGCGCGACAGCAGCGAATTCTGTCCCGACCCCGTGACAAGCACACACTCCAGCCCGGCCTCCTTGAATTGCGACAGCACGAAAGGCGCGCCGGGCATCACCTCAACAGGCGGCAGGGTGACGAAAATCTCTGTCTTGCGCTTATACAGCCGTCGGCAATAGTCGTCATCGGGCTTGCGTCCGTACTGCCGCTCGTAAAGCAAGGTTATGGTAGAGGCGCCCGTACGTCCCTCGTACATAAAAAACTCCTCGTAGTCGGCCTTAATACCCTCCTCGGCCATCAGCCGGCTCCAGGCCCGGGCGTGGTTAGGCATCGAGTCGTAGAGCGTGCCGTCCATATCGATGAGGGCCGCCCGCACATCAGGGCGCCGGCCACCTGTGCGGGCCATATATCTCTCTATGCTTTCTTCAATCAGTCTGTCCATCTCGTCAGTGTTTGTCTGTGGGTTATACATGCGGGTAGCTCATTCTGATAATGGGTCACATAGATAAGCGCCATGCCGGTATGTTTACATACATGGTCGATCATTGCCAGCAGGGCGCGTTTGCGGGCGGCATCGAGTCCGTGCATGGGCTCGTCGAGGATGAGCAGGTCGGGTCTCTTGATCAGCGCCCGCGCTATCAATGCGAGCTTCTGCTGGCCCGATGACACTTTATTGAACATCATGTCGGCCACACCTGAGAGGTGCAGCATATCGATCCACCGGCGCGCCTCGGCCATATCGGCTGACGAAGCCCTTACGCCGTCGCCCGCCACATCAAGGAGACCACCGGCTATCACCTCGGCCACCGTGCGGTTGCCGGCACGGAAGCACAGATGCATCTCGGCTGACACAAATCCTATGCGCCGCTTTATCTCCCATATGCTCTCGCCCGAGCCGCGCCGATGGCCGAAGATGGTGACATCATTACTGTAGGCCTGCGGGTTATCGGCATTGATCAGACTCAGCAGGGTGGATTTGCCCGAGCCGTTGGGACCTGTGAGGCTCCAGCGCTCGCCCTTGTCCACGCTCCAGCTGATATCGCCGACGAGCACCTTGTCGCCGTACCTCACGCAGCAGTGGTTGAGAGTGAATATGTTGTCGGGGGTATCTGAGGTGTCGGGTAGCGCCGGCATGGCTGTGAGGTCGATGGTGTAGTGGAAGAGCGGTGCGGCGAGCCTGCGGAATTGGTCGAGATCCATATCACCGCGCAGCACAGGCCTGCCGATACACATCTCGCGCACCGGCACGATCGCACCGGCACAATCGGGTATCTCCTGCGGGTCGCACACGAGCATCAGCACGCTCACCCCACGCCCGGCCACGGCGGCGATAGCGCGGTCGAGCACATCCCTCGATTCGGCATCGAGGCCTATGTATGGATTGTCGAGCACGAGCACATCGGGCAGGTCGGTGAGCATATTGGCGATGAGCATCTTGCGCAGCTCTCCGCTCGACAGGAAATTCACACGCTTGCCGGCGATACGGTCGAGCTGCAGGGCGCTGACCATGTCGTCCCAGCCCGGCATATCGCTATGGTCGCCGAGCAGGTCGGCCACAGTGGGCACCTCATCGTTCATCGTGGATTCATATCTCTGCTGATAATATTCCACCTTGAATCCCGTGAGCGAGTGTATGTCGCTGAATTCGATCATCTTCACCTTGAGGCGCCGCCCGGTGTGCGACACTATGTCATTGGTCATGAAATTCCAGCCGCCCTCGATAATGCGTCCGAGGGTAGATTTTCCGGCGCCGTTTGGCCCGATCACGGCAGTCACGCCGGCGGGTATGTCTATCCCGAACGGATTCTCCATACACACCCCCGTAAATCTCAATTTCGGGCTACGCAATGATATAATTGGCTGCATATAAAAAAATTGTAACCTATTGCAGAAATGACTGGTGCAAATTTACTAAACTAGCCTGACAAAAACAAAAAAAGCCCGTTGCCATAGAAAACACCGATATTATTTGTAATTTTGCATCATGACGCGATTTTTAATAACAATTACCATAAAAAACTGAGATACATGAGCGATCAGTTATCATCACGTGACGAGAAATGGCGCGAAGAGCTCCGCGCCTCACATACACCCAAACAGCGCACGGCAATACCGCGCGTAAAAATGCCCGAGCTGCCTGTCGACTACCGCATCACCGTGGAGACCGAGGTGCGCCAGGGCCTCAGCCAGGAGCAGGCAGTGCTCGAAGCCACCCGGTGTCTCGATTGTCCCGACCCCGGCTGCGTCAAGGGCTGCCCCGTACACAACGACATACCGGGCTTTGTCAAGAATATCGAGCGGCGCGAGTTCGCCCAGGCGCTGAGCGTCCTCCGCCGCACCACCGTGCTGCCGGCTGTATGCGGCCGCGTATGCCCGCAGGAAAAGCAGTGTGAGGGCGGCTGCATATACAACAAGATGAAGAAACAGCCCGTGGCGATCGGCAACCTCGAACGCTTCGTCGCCGACAACGAGCGCCTGAATCATCCCGACACCAAGATCGATCCCATACCGCAGTCGCCTCTGGCCATCAAGGTGGCGGTCATAGGCTCAGGCCCCTCGGGACTCGCCTTCGCCGGTGACATGGCGCGCCGCGGATTCCGTGTGTCGGTCTACGAGGCCATGGAGTGGTATGGCGGAGTGCTCAAGAGCGGCATACCGCGATTCTGCCTGCCCAATTATGTGGTCAACTACGAGATCGACCGCCTGCAGAAACTCGGCGTGAGGATGTACAACAACTGCCGTGTCGGCACCGACATCACATACCAGCAGCTTATCGACGAGGGATTCAAGGGCATATACATCGCCACGGGCGCGGGCAAGCCGCGATTTATGGGCATACCCGGCGAGGAGCTGCCCGAGGTGCTCTCGGCCCAGGATTATCTGGCCTGCACCAACCAGGAGTATTGCCCGGCGGTGGGCTTTGACATCAAGGATCTCAAGGGCAAGTCAGTGGCAATAATCGGCGGTGGCAACACGGCCATGGACGCTGTGCGCGCTGCCATCCGTGCGGGTGCGGCCCGTGCCATGATCGTCTATCGACGTGGCGCCGACGAGATGCCGGCCCGCGAGAACGAGGTGCGTCATGCCAAGGAAGAGGGCGCTATCTTCGTCACCCTCGCAAATCCTATCGAATATATCGCCGACGCCTACGGTCATCTGCGCGCCATGCGCATCCAGAAGATGGAGCTCGGCGAGCCGGATGCCTCTGGGCGCCGTGCTCCGGTGCCCATCGAGGGCGAGACCGAGGACATCGCCGTAGACCTTGTAGTGGTGTCGGTAGGATTCTACCCCAACCCGCCGCAGACGCTGCCGGGCGACATCGACATGAGCCGCCATGGCCGCATCATAGTCGACGAGGAGTCGATGAAATCGTCATCGTCCACCATCTATGCCGGCGGCGACATCGTGCGCGGCCCCTCCACGGTGATCCTCGCCATGGGCGACGGCCGGCGCGCCGCCGCAGGCATGACCGCCGCCTTCCAGCGCATGCTCGACTCCACCAAGCTCTGACACCCCACTGCAATCCCAGTCCACCAGTATATCACCCCATGCCCTCGGCATGGGGTGATATATATCTATGCAACAGCCTGCCGCAACCTAACATCACCTCCTATGGATATATTTTAATATAATATTCAGTCACGATAGAGGGGATTAAAAGATATCGGAATGAGAACCGGTACGAAGCATCAGTAAAGTATATGTGGAGTCATTTTGCTCCCACACCATAAGCCAGTCACTATTGCGTCCGTTGATATGACACTCCCATTTACCGGAATAATTACCTGTGAGTTTATGCGGTCGATACTCATCGGGCAATTCACCGACAGCTTCAAGAATACGCATCGCTTCCTGAATCTTTACTATCGGTAGGCCACGCTTTAAGCAGCGTTTGAAGTCCCTTTTAAATTTAATTGGTGACCTCGAGCGTATATTTGCTCATACTCCCATCTCCTTAAAGAAATCCTCTACCGAGTCATATCGGGTGACACGGCCAGCTTTGACATCCTCTATTGCCTCTTCAATACCGGTCTTGCATTTACGTACCGGTTTGGAGATAGTAACACTGTCAAATTTCGCTAATAGTTTCTTAATAAGCGTGGCTTCCTTCGGATCTGTTATCGTCAATGTAAGCTGAGTCATTTTTTCAATTGTATTTAATTATGATTATCGGATATGTAATTTGATGCTCTAAGATACAAAAAAGATTAGCATCTGCATAAAAAAACAACGGAGGTGAATAATAAATTGTTATGTGGCGCGTTTTTCTGTAGTTGCCGCCCCAATGCCGCACACTGCCAAAAATTTCCCTTTATTACGATTTTACTATCAAAAACGCCCTTAAAATGTTAAAAATGCAACCGTTATTTGGCCATTTACGAAAAAAACTGTACCTTTACACTACAACAATAGTCCGTTAAAAATAACAATATAGGCTAAGCGGCATGCGCCACGAGG
>CAZBWZ010000035.1:0-20768 GCA_964495725.1 uncultured Bacteroides sp. | reverse complement strand
TGCCTGTGACACCGAGCATGATGTCAAAGTTGACCAGTCGCGACTGGTTGTCCTGCGTGACATTGGTCTTGACGGGGTCTACGGCATGGAGGTTGAGCACCGGATTCATAAGGTCGCCGTTGAATGCCACGTATGATCCGTTGCTGATATTGAATGATTTCTCCGATCCTACGACCGGCAGGGTATAGCGGGCGAATCCTCCGTTGAGGTTGATTCGGCCCGTGACACGTCCGTCTTCAGACATGGGTGTGAGGGTGTAGGTGAGCGAGCCCTCGGGCTGCAGCTGCACCTTGTCACGTGTGCTTGTCGGCAGCTCCACTACGATGGTGGTGCCATTCTGGATGTTGAGCTGGGCCTCGAGATTGAGCAGCAGCGACTGCTCGGTGATGCTGTCGGCCATGGCCACGCTGGCCGTGTCGTTGAGGTTGACGAATTTCACCATGTCGTCATCGGTGACTGACGAGAAGTCGCTGGTGTCAAACGACAGCACGTAGCTGACGTTGGTGCCAGTGAGCACGTCGAGATAGGCGTTGACCTTCATGAATGTCATGTTGCCTTTGATCGAGGCGTCGAGGTCGATATATGCCTTGCCGAATATCAGGGCGCCCTTTTCGGCGCGTTTGGTGTTGACGAGCATCAGGTTGCGAGCCCTCAGGTCGAGGTCGATCTGGGGTGATGTCATCGAGTGGATGTCTACGGAGCCATTGACATACAGCGGATTCTCGTTTGCGGCCTTAATATTGAAGTTGTCGAACGTGACAACATTGTCGGTGACCGGAATCTTCACATCCGAGAATTTGTATGAGGTGTTGGTCATGGCTGCCTTTACCGAGGCGTCGGTGAAATATATCACACCGTTGAGTATGGGCTGGTCGGAGTTGCCGGATACCACCATCTCGCCGTTGAGCGTGCCGTAGAGCTGTGCCACATCAGGTGGCAGGAAGGGATTGACCGTGCTGAGCGGGAATTTCACGAGCGAGAGGTCGAGGTTGAATGGCGACCCGGCCGTGCTGTCGTTGAGGTTGCCGGCCAGATGCATGGTGCGCTCGCCGTCCACGATCACATCGGCTGTGGCGCGTGTGGTGCCTGAGAGCGATGTCGCCACATCGGCGTCGATCTCCAGGGAGGCTACTTTCTTGTTGTCATAGAAGAAGTCGCTGAGCTGTACGTTGCCTTTGCCGTTGATGTTTGAGCCGCCGTCCCAGTTGAGCCGCATGTCGGCAGACAGGTTGCCTGTGATGGGCGGGGCGAAGGGATTGACGGCTATCCAGTCGGCGATATGTATGTCACTGATCTTCACCATCAGGTCGTTGAGCGGCGCTGTGGAGGGCACGGAGTCGGAGTATGCGTAGGTGCTGTCTGGGGACATGGATACGATTTCGATGGCGGATTTGTCACCGCGCATCTTCAGGTTGGCTCCTATCTCATGGGTGTCGAAGTTGTAGCGCAGGAAGTTGTCGAGGTTGACTGTCCATTTCCTGTATCCGATTATCGGGCTCAGAGGAAACATTCGTGCTGTGATGGTGGAGTCGGCGAACATGGCTATCGTACCGAGGTCGAATCCGGTCTCGAGTTTGGAATTCTGCTGGGTGAGTCGCAGCGATATGCGGTCGCTGTTGATGAGACCGTCGGCTGTGATGTGCGCCCAGTCGTCCATGTTGCCCTTGCGGTTGTTGATCGCCCCGAGCAGGTGCATTTTGTCGCCATCTTGTGTGAGCGAGGCCGTTATGGTGTCAAGACGAGTGGTGCCAGTGGTAAATTCGAGTATTTTTGCGTTTAGGGCTATGTTGGTGTCATTGGCCAGACATATCGACATGTGCTGCAGCCCCATGTCCGAGGCCGAAAGCATCTCAGTGAGCGCGTTGTCGCTGCCGCATATCAGGTCGATGTCAAATTTCGGGAGGGTCTTCTGTAGGGTGTCGACGTGTATGATGCGTTCGTCAATCTGCTTTTGCAGCAGATCCATCGTCTTTGTCAGCATGGGTGTGATGCTGGAGTAGTTGTATGGCGAGGAGAGTGACAGGGCGAGGTCACGGTTGTGTATGTCGGCAGTGGTGAGAGAGTCGTTGGATTGCAGATGCATGAATACGTCGCTGATGTCAAGATCGGCGGTCTCGGTCTTGTATGTGAGGTCGGAGAGGTTGACTTCGCCGGAAATCTCGTTGCGGGCCGGAGTCAGCGATATGTCGGCGAAAGCGTCGATGCTCACGGTTGCGGGCTCCTCTGAGAATTTAAGGGCGAGCAGGTCGATGTGGTCACCGTTGAGGTCTGCCGTCCATGTGTAGGTGTTGCCTGACAGATTGCCTTTGGCGCAGAGAGAGACCGCGAGATCGGGTGTGTTGACATTGGCGTCGATATCGGCGCTGCCTCCGGCTATTAGTGCCTTGAGGTCGATGCCCGTGTATGTGTATCCGTTGTATTCGAGCGATGCTATCGATGCGTCTATGTCGGTGTGCATGGCTTTGCTGAACAGGTCGAAGCCTTTGCCATGGGCCTTGAGCGTGAGGGTGGCGCGTCCTACACCCAGGTCGGCCATGAACGCGTTGACGGGAAATTTCCTGGTGGTGAGGTCGATGTCGTATCCTTCGGCATTGGCGTTGTAGTATCCGTCGAAGGCGAGGTCGCCGCCGAGGGTTGTGGCCTTGAGATTGCCCTTAGTGATGCCCGGACGGTAGGCCACATTGCCGCGCAGGGTCATGGGGGGCACGGTGATACCTTGTTTGGGGTCAACGAATGCGTTGACGATGCTCTTGACATTGATGATATTACCGCTCAGGGCTATATCTCCGGCTATCCTGTCGGGGTCGAACATATTGTCTACGGCACCGCTGGCCAACAGGCTCGCCATGCCCGGCAGGCTGATGTTGAGGGCGGACACATTCAGATGAGCCGGATTGCCGTTGAGGTCGGCCTGAAGAGCTGCTATGGCCGAGGCCGGGAGCATGGACATGTAGGCGGCGTAGCCCGGAAACATCGTGCGCAGGTCGGCGAGGGCTATCGATCCGGAGGCGTTGAGGCCGAGCGGCAGATTGGGATCGGTGGTCATGTCGCCGAGGCCCATCATGCCATCGACATAGAGGTGGGTCAGGGCGGTGTTGATGTCGAATCCCTTAAGTATCATCGATGTGTTGTTGAGCATGAATTCGCCTGTGGCGTTGAGCGAGAGCCCGCACCGCTCGGTGCCGCTGAGCCGCATGGGCAGACGCAGGATGGTGGCCTGGTTGTAGAATCCGGCTATCACGAGATCGAGATCGCCCACCTCTATGTATCCGAAATCAAGTCCGGGCAGGGGCGTGAGACCTTTGGTGGTGTACAGGGCGTGTGAGTCGGCGAGCGCTATCGTATCGATCGCGATGGTCCAGGGCTTGGACGCGGATTCGGAGGCGGGTGCCACGGGAGTGGCCGCGATCTGCTCGGCCGTGGGTGCTATGTATGCGGCGTTGACGGTGTCGGCATGGAATTTGGCGGCGTTGACGGTCTGTGCCCCCAGATCGATCACCAGACTGTCGAGTCGTCCGCGCGCGATATTGGCGCCGAGCGAGTCGATGGTGGGGAGCATGGCCATACGGTAGGTGAGGTCTTCGGTGTCGAGATGTCCCACCTTGATTCTCATGGTCTGCCGGGCTGTGGTGTCGGTCGGAGTGGCCGTGGTGTCGGGATTGAGCAGGAGGCTCACGGTGGAGTGGCGCAGCGAGGCCTCGCTGACATCGATATCGAGATCGGAGAGGGTGACGGTGGTGGGCTTGAGGTCTACGGCTCCGGCCTGGATCTGCATGTACATGGCCGAGTCGGGCGCGCCCATACGGTAGTAGCCGTCGGTGAGCGTGGCTTGTTCCAGGGCTACCTTGCCTTTGAGCAGCGGGCATGGATTCGCCACAGCCTCAAGTGATCTTACCTTTACGATCGTGTCACCGTCGACAGCCATGAGCATGCCGCCTATGCCGACCCGTAGCGGAAAGCCGAGGCTCAGAGAGTCGAGCTCGAGATACATGCCGGGCTGTTTGTTGACATATTCTATCGCTTGTCTGCGTATGTAGTCCTGCCCCCAGGGCGAGTAGACTATGATTGCCACACCGGTGACAAGGAGCACGACTGTCAGCACTATCCAGAAGATGGTGCGCAGGATGCCGGCGGCTATTTTGAGAGCTTTCTTCAAGGTAGATTCAGTTGAAACGTTTTTTTACTAACAATCCGGAGTATCAAAAGTTTTGTCCTGATGCGATTTCTATAGCCTTTTCCAGCATGGTGTCGATGCCGGACAGAGCCGCCACGGGGTCAAGCTCCACCTCGCATCCGGGCGACGGGTCGATGCCGTATTCGGTGGTCTTTCCGGCGGGATCGAGCACCGATACGGATGACATCCTGATGGCCCATCCGTTGGGCAGCTCGAATGACACGGGCATACCGCTGCCGCCGCCTGTGCGGGCTCCGGCAATGCGCACGTTGGGGAGGTATTGCATGATGGAGACGAAGTTGTTGGCCGCGCTGAATGTGCTGCGGTTGGTGAGCACCACCACGGGCTTGCTCCACATCAGGTGTCCGTCGCCTGCGGGCTCGTAGTAATATGGGGTTGGCTCGGTGAAGTCGTCGTGTCCCGGGCCTGTCTTGTTGATCATGTATCCGGCCAGTGTGCGCGCGGTAAGGAATCTCTTGATCAGGGTCTCGGCATTGGTGAGCTCTCCGCCACCGTTGTCGCGTACGTCGATTATCAGTCCGTTGCAGAGATACAGGTCAAGGAGGATGGCGTCGATGTTGCCTTCGCCGAGCGAGGCGGCAAACGACGGATACCGTATGTAGCCGATATTCTGCCGCAGCACCGAGTAGTAGACCGAGCCGAGCGATTTGTAGTCAAATCCGAGATAATTCTGCTGTATGATGCGTTCGTCGTAGTTCTGGGGGTAGTCGCTCCACCAGTTGCGGTAATATGAGGTATTGAATGAGGCCGATAGATTGACATGGCCGTCCTTTAGCTCGTTGATCATCTCGGCGCACACCTCAAACAGCATGTGTGATGACATGCCCGTATATATGCGTGAGTGATAACGGTCGTATACCTCGTCCCAATCGATGTCTTTGTCGTCAAAGAAACAATAGTGGCGGTCGACGAGAGTCCAGAGGGCGTCGAAGTTGCCCTGCACGTTGTCATCCCATTCCTCTATCTTGTGGCAGGAAGCCGCGAATGCTGCGGAGAGCGTTACGGCGAGGGCGATTGCTGCATTGATGATTGATCTCGATGATAGTTTCATGATAGGATGCGGTTGTCAATAGGCTGAAATGATACGTGAGTCAATGTGTTTGCTGTCAGGGCTCAGCGAGATCCATTTGGTGGTGATGCCGATTACAAATGCGTGGGTGATGTTTTGTGTCACGATGTCATTGACCTTGGATGAGAGTATGTTGTTGCGGTAGCCCAGGCGCAGAGAGGTGTTGCCGAAGTGTAGGTCGGCGGTGAGCAGGTTGTCGAGGCGGAAGTAGTTACCCCACCATGCGGCGTGTGCCAGGCCTCCGTGTTCGCCCAGATATATCTGGTAGTAGAGCTCGCCGTAGTCGGGTGAGAAGAAGGCACCGGTGACGGGTAGGGTGGGCTGGTAGCGCAGGGTGAACTTCAGCGGACCTATGTGTGAGCTCCATGAGGCGTAGGCCATAGCGTCGAGCGTGGCAGCGGCTTTGGCCGATGCGGGGTTGTTGCTGTTGCGGCTGAGATACAGCACGCCGAGGTCGAGCGACAGACCGGGGCCGATGCCTAATGTCACGCCGCCGGGGATATTGAATCTGCTCATCATGCCCCAGCCGGCCTCGATGGAGCCATGGAGCATGGTGGCGTTGCGAGCGTGGTTTTGCGTGTGGTCGAAGATTCCGCCGAGCCTCAGCTGCATTATCCATGCGTCTGGATTGAACCGCATCGGCTGTGTGCGCTCGTATCTGACGGCTGTGTGCCATCCGTCGTAGTGCAGGGGTGTGAGATATGTGTCGGCGATGTCGGCGCATCCGGCCTCTACCATATATGAAGAGGTGACGGCTCTTATCTCTTTGTCACCGTATTGATAATCAGTTGTGTGGTGGACGGTCTGGGCCATGGAGGCGGTTGCTGCCAGGACGTATGCGGTGAGTGTTGTCGTTAGCTTTTTCACTGGAGGTGAGATTAAAAGAGTTTTTGCTGGCCGTTGATCTTGTCACGCAGATCTTCATCGCTTATCGAGGGTTCGGCTTCTTCGGTATCCTCGATTTCTTCGGTATCTGCGGGTTCTTCCGGTTCGGGCTCTGGGAGTTGTCTGGGGGCTGTCTCGGTCACTGATTCCACCGTGTATGTGGTGAGCCTCTTGCCCCTGGCCTTGAGAGATTTCTCACCTATGAATTCCCAGGCATCCACCGTGACAGGCTCGCGGAAGCTGTCATGGCCACCGAATTTCACGATGAAGCAGGCACCCCTCGTGTCGGTGAGGAGTATCAGCTCGGACTTGACGTTGTCGCCGAGATAGCGCAGGTGACGTGTGGTCTCCTCAAACCTGAATCTCTTGATGTAGGGATATCCCTGATCGGCGTCGTCGAGTATCGCGGTCCATACCTTGGCGGGGTCGAATTTCTCGATACGCAGGATATTGTCTTCGTAGTGGTTGGATGATTCAAATGATGATGTGTAGTATTCGCCGTTGCGCAGGATCACGAGCACCTTGTCGTCACCGAGGAATTCACCGAGATACTCGCCCCGGCCGTCATAGTTGAGACGTAGTACATCGGGGTCAAACCACACCTGGAGTCCGCCCAGTGTCGATGTGCCTTTCTCTTTGAGCGAGAACCGGTGTACCTCGTTCTTGGTGACGATATTGCCCATCGACTGGCGTCCTTTGATGGCGAGCTTGGCGAAGTCGACATCGAGCTGCAGGGTCTTTACGCGCCCCTTGGGCTTGAGTATCACCTTCACCACCTCGGCCTCGCCGTTGCTGTTGGCGGAGAACCAGCATATGCGGCTGCCGGGTGTGCCCTGGGTGAGATCGTATTCGCGTTCGCGTGTGATTCCGGTGATGGCGAAGCGCTTCATGTAGTAGTAGCCTCCGCGGCCGTTCTGATATATCACGTTGTAGATGGTGCGTGAGTCGTTGCGCTTGAATACGTTGACATACAGCACGTTTTTGCCCACGGATAGTTTCTCCTGCACCTTCACCACCTTGTATCTGCCGTCTTTGTAGAAGATTATTATGTCGTCGATCGACGAGCAGTTGCATACGAATTCGTCTTTCTTGAGCCCTGTGCCTACGAATCCCTCCTCGCGGTTGATATACAGGCGCTCGTTGGCCTCGGCCACGGTCGTGGCCTCGATGTTGTCAAATCCGCGCACCACGGTGTGGCGCGGATGGCCCTCGCCGTATTTTTCCTTGAGCGAGGCATACCAGTCGATGGTGTATTCGGTGATGTGGTCGATATGGTGGCGCGTGATAGCGATGTCGGCCTTGACACGCTCTATTAACCGCTCGCTCTCGTCGGCGTTGAATCGCAGGATGCGTTTCATCTTGATTTCGAGCAGGCGCAGTATGTCGTCGCGCGTAAGCTCGCGGTAGAGCGAGGGCACGAACGGCTTGAGGCGACCCTCGATATGTGTCACTGCGGTGTCGGTGTCCTTGGCCTGCTCGTATTCGAGGTCTTTGTATATGCGCTCTTCGATGAATATCTTTTCGAGGGATGCGTAGTGGAGCTGCTCGGAGAGCTCGCTGAGCCGTATCTGCAGTTCTGCCAGTAGGATGCTCCGTGTCTTTTCGACGCTGTGCCGCAGCACGTCGCTGACACCGAGAAATAGGGGCTTCTTGTCGGAAATCACGCAGCAGTTGGGCGAGATGGACACTTCGCAGGCTGTGAAGGCATACAGGGCGTCGATGGTCTTGTCGGATGATGTGCCGGGCAGCAGGTGTACGACGATGCGGGCCTGTTCGGCGGTGAGGTCGTCGATCTTGCGCACCTTTATTTTGCCTTTTTCGAGTGCCTTGAGTATGGAGTCGATGAGCGAGCCTGTGGTCTGGCTGAATGGTATCTCGGTGATGGCAAGTGTCTTGTTGTCGATTTTCTCGATTTTGGCGCGTACTTTCACAGCACCGCCGCGCGAGCCGTCGTTATATCGGCTCACATCGATGAATCCGCCTGTGATGAAGTCGGGGTAGAGGGTGAATTCCTCGCCCTTGAGGTGGGCGATGGCGGCATCGATGATCTCGTTGAAGTTGTGGGGCAGTATCTTGGATGAGAGGCCTACGGCAATGCCCTCGGCACCCTGGGCCAGTAGCAGGGGGAATTTGGCCGGCAGGGTGACTGGCTCTTTCTTGCGGCCGTCGTAGCTCGGGGTCCACTCCGTGACCTTGGGGTTGAAGAGGATATCGAGGGCGAAGTGCGACAGCTTGGCCTCGATGTATCGTCCGGCGGCGGCTGATGCTCCGGTGAGGATGTTGCCCCAGTTGCCCTGGGTCTGCACCAGCAGGTCTTTTTGTCCCAATTGCACGAGCGCGTCGTTGATTGAGGCATCACCGTGTGGATGATACTGCATGGTGTTGCCCACGATATTGGCCACTTTGTTGAAGCGTCCGTCGTCGAGAGTCTTCATGGAGTGGAGTATGCGTCGCTGCACGGGCTTGAGACCGTCGTCGATGTTGGGCACGGCGCGCTCGAGTATCACGTATGACGCATAGTCGAGAAACCAGCTCTGGTACATGCCTCTGAGCTGATTGCGCACTGCATCGAGGTTGTCGGTGTAGGGTTTGAAGATCTCGTTTTCGGCGGGTATCTCTTCGGGGTTGCTGTCAAATATTTCGGTGTCGCTCATCTGTTGTCATTTTGAATCTACAAAGATACAAAAATTTTGCAAAAACGGGCGCTTTGTCCGAAAATTCTGTGTTTTCGTGATCATCCGGTAAGCGGGCTCACGCGGAGTTCACCAAAGGGTCATCCCTCTATGATAAAGGAAATATAATAGCTTGAAACCAGTATATTACATATTATTTTTACAGTAGGAGCATAGGGGCAGGGCTGATATTTCAACTCTTTGACAAAAGCGACCGTATTGAAAAATCATCTGTGAGCGACATGAATTGTAACTTGTATGATTTGGATTAGTCCTCAGTCTCTTTGATATAATTCAGGATACATTTAGCTACAAAAGTTCCTAAATTAACAGGGACGGCATTTCCTACCATTTGTTCAACATCGCTCTTACTACCGGAAAATATAAACGTTTCAGGAAATGTTTGAATTTGTGCTCTTTCTAAAGTCGTCAGCGGACGTATGCCTTCTAAACTATTGACAGGATCATTGCTATGTAGTCTATATCCATTAGGAATTGGTCTGTTGACACCCCTTACGGTAGGACTCGGTTCGTTTACGCTGAACACACCACGTCTTGCATAACTTCTAGGATGCCGGTAATAGTATTCAAAGTCTATTTTATCACCGAAATAATCCTTAACCGTCATAGGCTTGTCAGCTAATCTACTCTTGATAAGATCCAGCATGAAATCATCATCAGCCCCTGATTTGCCTATCAGGATAAATCTCTTTCTTTTCTGAGGAACACCACATAGTGAGGCATCAAGAACAATTTGTGTTAAACCATAACCGCCATTCTTGAATAATTCTTTAGCCTGTGCTAATTTGCGTGTCTTTGTGATAGTAGATACGTTCTCCATCATAAACCATGATGGTCTGATTATATCTATTATCTTAGCATAGGACAAAGTCAAGTCACCTCTGCCGTTGTCCTCATTCCTTAGTCCTGCACTGCTGAAATCCTGACATGGAGGTCCGCCAATGATCATGTCAGGTGAATATTGCCGTATGTGTCGTGATGCGGATTCGGCATCAAATAAATCCACATTATTGGTCGGATGTTTGAAATTGTACATATATGTTGCAACTGCGGGACTCCAGTTGTCATATCCTGCCACAACATTCATACCAGCTTTCTCAAAACCTAATGACAGACCGCCGCAACCACAGAATAAATCTACTACTCGCATTTAATCAAACAAATCAGGGCTGTTTACAATAACTGCATCAAATCTTCTTTCGGGGCTCAACAGATTTTGGCCACCACCTAAAATGATATTCTTTATCTCATACTTAGATATGCGTGGGTGGGTCAATTCCGCACATTCCAAAAATTTATAGGACTGTGCCCCACTTAAGGCAAATGCTTTATCATTACCTGTATTATATGAATGCAACCGCACTATGCGCTTATAATCAAATTGACTGTACACACAGTATTCAAACAACATCAGGTACAACCATATCATCGCACGCATAGGGCGTGTTATGGCTCTTGTGCTTTCCCCCCTGCTGAACATCTGGATAACAGCCATATTGCTCCATACGAATACATCAAGGCAATCATCAGCCAATTTTGGTTTACCCTGCACTGTTTTCCATATAGCATTCAATATCAGTGGTGTCTGTTTCTTATGCAGATATGACGATACGCGCATTATTGCATTTTTTATCTCTGCATACCTCGGTAGCACTTCGTTTATTTCTTCCCAGTGATTAATATGTATATCTCCTAAAAGTTCTTTAAGTTTATTCTTTCCGCTTGCACCCGAGAATGCATTGCATATAGAACATGCAATGAAATTGATTGTAGGGGGACGAACGACTATCTCACAGCCATACTTATCCTCTGTTTTGTTCTTTGTAGTGTTATCAGGGATGGTAGTCAGTTTTATCTCTAATCCTATTAAAGAATTATTTGTATCTGAATCCACCATTACTAAATCTATTTTTTCTCTTTCTCCTGTATAAAATTTATCATAAGCAGGAAACCCACTCTCAAACAGATAGAAAGCATTATCAGCCAAAGGGTCGATGCAGTACAGTTCAGAAGCGGTTATGTAATCATGCACGATTATGTTGTCTTTGTCTGTCTTTATATAAACAGGAGATATTCCCTTAAAGCTCATATAAGCTACAAGAGAGGCAGGAAATGAACTGTTAAACTGATTCTTACCCCATACATCGGAATCAGCATAATCTCTACTGCTGTTATTATGATCCTGTGCAAATAATCCTGGTTTCATATTTTTTTCTCGGTAATGAGTACAATATCCTATGCAAAGATACGAATAATATGTAAGACAACCAACCAAATCATCAAATGATAGATTGATAAAGTAAATATTTGTAATACAAATATTTATGAGCGAATAATGGACTAATTGGTAATCTGTTGTTATATGTGATATAGTGAAAATCAAATTTTTACGTCTGAGTATACTCAATTTTTCCAAATTGTCGGGGTTGCGTGTGGTTTTGCATTGTAGTACAGAGCATATTTTGTAAGTTGATGAGCGGGAGTAAAAAGAGCCGCGGGCGGCGGTATGTTTCCCGGTCGCTCGCGGCATGATGTTCTTATGTTTGTTGGACGGTGTATCAACCTACTTCATGGTCGAGACATGAGTCGCCTACTGCTACATAATGCTGATAGGGATGATCGCATCCGGGGCATTTTACGGGTGGCTCTTTTCCGATGAATTCATATCCACATACGAGACATCTCCATGTCACATCGTGGTCACGCTTCCAGAGAGTGCCGTTGTCAACCATATCCTTGTATTTGAGGAAACGTTTGTGGTGGTCGGCCTCTACTGTAGCGATTGCGCGGAAATGCTCGGCGATTTCGGGGAAACCTTCCTCATCGGCCACTTTGGCTGCATTGGTATAGAGGTCTACGCCCTCGGCGAGCTCTTCGGCTGCGGCGCAAGCGAGGTTCTCGCTGGTGGTGCCTATAACACCTGCATCAGCCGTCATGGGCACTTCTACAGATCCGCCCTGCAGCATCTTGAAGAATACCTTGCAGTGGTGCATCTCATTGGCTGCCGTGGCCTCGAACACGAGCTGTACGGGGAAGTAGCTCTCTTTCTTGGCCTGCTGGGCATAATATGTATAACGTGTGTATGCTGAAGATTCAGCCAGATAGGCTATCACGATATTTTTCTCGGTCTGTGTGCCTTTTAAACTTTTGTTTCCGTCCATAGTTGTAATGATTTTATTTTGTTTGTTTTATACCATTATAACACCAGGGGCTGAATAAGGTTCATACCTCCTGAAGTTTTTTGTAGAATTTTTTCCGGAAGAGAGAGTGTCGCGCAATTGCCTATTTTGGATAGGTGTCAATAAGTTTACTTTTTCGTTCGACACACTTTATGACTTTGATGCTAACTTCATATAGTAGATACAGGGGAATGGCCACCAGAATCAGCGTCATGATATCGGGTGGCGTGATAATGGCAGCAACGATGCAGATGATAAGGAAAGCATAGCTACGATATCTTATCAGGAATTCTGATTGTACAAATCCCATCTTTGCCAGGATAAAAGCTATTACAGGCAGTTGAAATACCAATCCCATGAGAAGCGTAAGGGTTACGAAGGTAGATATATAGCTGTCGAGAGTGATGGTGCTGTGTACCTGCTCGGCTACGGAATATGTACCTAAGAAACGGAATGTGATAGGAAAGAGCACGTAATAACTCATCAATACGCCAATCACAAACAGAAGATAGATAATGATGACTATCTGTGTGGAGTACTTCTTCTCGCTTTCCAGAAGAGCGGGGGAGACAAACTTGAATAGCTCAAATAGGATGAAAGGAGAGGCACATAACAGGCCAAGATATATTGATGTGGATATATGAGTCATGAATTGACTGGACAGATCTGTCGCTATCAAGTCAATATGAAACTCCTCAAATCTGAATCCGGAATCAAACAGCCTGCATACCTTTTCAATCCATCTGTAAGTTGAGAAATCCCATTGGCTTGGTGCCAGAAGCACTGAGAAGGTATGATCTTTAAAATAGAAGATGACACACGAGAATATCAGGGTTACTATTGCAATCCTGAACAATAACTTTCGGAGAACCTCAAGGTGTCCTCCGAAAGTCATCATGCCTCCATCCGTTGACATAGAATTATGATTCCTTAGGGTTGGTGTCCTCTTTATTAGGATTATCGTTTGGTGTGCCCTCGGATTCAGATTTATTCGGATTGGATGAGCCACCCTCCTTCATGCCGTCTTTAAATTCTCTGACGCCTTTGCCAAGTCCGCGCATCATCTCCGGCAGTTTCTTACCACCAACCAGCAGCAGAGCCAGTCCGCTGATAAGGAGCAACTCGGTTGTTCCGATAAATGCAGTTACCATAGTTACGTTATTAAGGTGTCACCAGAATAATTTCGCATTTGTTGAAATTGATTTCCCAATGACCATTTTCCTCACCAACCCAATCATATTTTTTCTCCATTCTTTCCCACCAATCATTAAATTTTATTGAGGTCTCGCCCATATCTTTGACAAGTTTCTCATATAATTCAGTGTTGTTAGGCGAGAGAACCATAGCCAACTCATTGAGCCCATTGCGGCGTTCAAACAAAGTCTGTATCTCGTCACGTTCTTGTGGTGTGACTTGTCCTACTGTTTTTTTCATAAGGTGCTAACTATTTATTATTAGATATTGAAAACCTGCCCTATTGTTGTAATATGTCAAAGGGGTCTAAATAATCAATTTCTTTAATTACCTTTTCAGGGCGGAATTCTCCGATTTGCCGTATTGAATCAAGAAGTTTTTTTGAGGTATTACGCTCAATATGAGATATGACACATTGCTCGTGTGAGGGAGTGTTTACTTCATTGGTGGATTTCTTATTGAGCCAGATACATCGATAGCATTGGTAAGCATCACATTTACGGCAAATCGGAGCGTATGATATTTTGAAGAGATGCGGATTCTTTATCTCTAATCCGTCTGTAATATTTCCGATTGAGTAGGATGTTTCTTGGTCAAAGTAAAAAGCAGGACAAATATAGAATCTGCCATCAGTGCATAGTGTAACTGTTTCATCACCTGCGCAGCAATTATTCATTCCGTCCAAAAATATACGGTCAGTCAATAGATTGACCTGTACTGAGTGGTCTACCATGTATTCATCTATAATCTTATGTGACAAAGATTCAAGAAATTCAGCATATTTTTTTTCTTTTTCTGAAAAAGACAGTATGTCGGTAATTACAATGTTGATTCTATTTGTTTTTGGAAGAATAGTATACAACAATTTTGAGTTGTCAAGTAATGAATCAAAATCAGTACGGAAAACGTAGACTTGTTCTTGATTATATAGATAGTCTTTTGTGTCCTTCCAAGAATTAAAGACAACTACTTCAGCATTTTGTCTAAGTATATGGTCTTCGCATCTTGAAGATACGATGTCTGCATGATATGTTTTGATAATCTCTGCTTTGTATTCGGCAGGGAGTTCATGATCGGGATATATGAACTGAAGAGTCAGATTCTCTTTCATAGACCAGAAGATACCAGCTTTAAGAATCTCTAATGGTATGAGATGGCTCTCCGTTTTATGGTTGGGATAGTGACAGAGTGAAGTTGAGATGTCATCTAATTGAATTATAAGATATTTTAGCATAATCAACAGTGGGGATGGTTTGTTACTTTTTTCTGACTCTCATACTCTTCACGACTGCCCTCGGCATCGAGTTTTGCGAAAAGCTTATTCCAATAGTAGTTGTTTGCACGAACTCGGGCTTTGTGCATTTCACAGATTGCTGTGGATCTTTGAAATATAGTTTCTGTATCAGCTGCATCATAATTCTCACCTTGACACCATGCACATCCGCTTGCGACTTCGCAGTCAATACATTTTTGTTGAGATTGAGATAGACGGTCTAGACTCAAGAAAGGACGTAACTTATTAGTGTCAATGCCTTCATGGATATTGCCAATGATAATTGGTTTCTT
The DNA here is from genome assembly GCA_964495725.1 of uncultured Bacteroides sp. Lineage (GTDB taxonomy): Bacteria > Bacteroidota > Bacteroidia > Bacteroidales > Muribaculaceae > CAG-873. The sequence continues at coordinate 5,987 of CAZBWZ010000035.1, read as the reverse complement.
ATCTCTAAGAGAATAGGCGGCAAATCGGGTACAGGGATAAAAATTCCCTGCAGCATCAACTGCTAACATCTTTCCTGCTCCACACCAATTCGTATTATTTTCCATACTAATTGGATGACCAATGTGTTCTGAAAAAAAAGAACATTTGAATTCTTTATATAACCTATTGTCAATGATTTCATCTGCCAATAAGAGTAACTGATGCTCAAATTTCTTACTGTCATTTGGTCTCCAAACATTTTCAAACACAACATTGATATTCACCTCGTGGATTCCAAGAGAAAATAAGTGAATTACAGACTCAGTGATATAGGGAATATCATTCGTACTTATTGTAACTTTAGTTCCTGCTTGTGGAAATTGGCTTAACCATAATGGAATATTTTTAATAATATCATGGTAGCTCCCTTTTTCTTCTGACTTACTTTTCCATATACGATTCATGTCATGTTTTCTTGGTGTGCCGTCAATTGTGATTCCAATAGATAGATGATTGAGATTCTTCAAGATGAAGTTCTGAACTTTATTTGAACCATAGTTGAGGCCATTGGTAGAGAAATTGAATCTAAAAGAATTAAACCAGGGATGATCATACTTGAACATCTGGATTTTAATATAATCGCAGATGGTGTCAATTAAATCTATTTCAAGGAACGGTTCTCCTCCGATAAAGTCCCATACAACTGCCTCCTCAGGAAATAAATGTCTGTTTGATAATATATAATCTACTGCTGTCCTAGCAACCTCCCATGACATTCGTTCACTTTCATTTTTTCCTACCAGATAGCAATATTTACAAGCTAGCTGACAATCCTTTGTGACAATGAAGGTAATATTTTTTGCTAATCCATCCTTCCAAACCTTTCCTGTCTGTTTGGATTTATTGTCATATAACATTGATTATAAAATTATTTATACTAGGTATGTATGTTGATAACATATTACTTAAAATAATCTACCCATTTCAGGGATTCATAATGGGATTATGATTTAGTAATTGTATCCACTACATCCACCATAACATCCTCCTGAGCAAGACCCCTGACAGGTATAGTTACACATACCGTGGCAAGACCCCTGACAGGTGGTATTACAGGTTCCCTGACATGTATATGCACATGATCCCTTGCATGTACCAGTACAATAGCCCCTACAAGAACCTTCACATCCACTTTTACATGTACTGTCGCATGAGTAGGAACATCCATAACCACAGTAGCAATCTCCTTCAGAAGAAGACTCTATCGCTTTAGACAGGTGAGGAATATTAACAAATGCGATTGCACCGAGGAAGGGTAGCGCAGCTTTAGCTGTTTTTTTGAAGAACTGGCGACGTGACTGAAGTTCTTCTCGTTCTTCTTGTTTCATGATAGAACCATCGCGTCCTATAGGCTTCCCGAAGTCGGACTGACGAGTTAAAAAAATAGCGTGAAAGCCTGTATCTGTTGCTCTTTCTTCCTATCGAGGCTCTCGCATTGCCCATCAGAGTAGAAAGAGCAACGCCGAAGCCTCACGCTGTATGAAATGTCAATCAGAGATTGCTCACGCAATCTCGAAAAGATAAATCACACCTGAGACATCTACCGTTGCTACATTCCTGACTCTGATAAAGAATTTGCGAGATTCCGATAGGTCAAGAATAAGCGCGATAAACGCTATTTCAATTATTTATGTCTGCATCCCGCCCACACGCCCATATCGGGCTTCGGCAAGCGATATGCACTGCAAATGTAAAGCGTATTTTTCAGTTATGCAAATTTTTACTGATTTTTTTGACGATGAATTTTCGGCTACTCAGTCAGATGATATGATGAGGTGCTGATAAAGTTGTGTGTTGATATGGGAATTATTATTTACCAAATTTAGTGAGGGTAGTGGTATTGTCAGAGTGTGGCAGCAAGTTGTGGTTGGAAATACCGCTATTCATAAAAACTGTAAAAAAAAATGTGCATTATTCATAGTATACGGTTGACATGATTGATTACTTAACTTAAAATGCTTAAAATGCGGCAGTCACTTGGGTCAGGCAACTGCCGCATTTAAGGTTTAAATATTGGTAAAGATTATATTTTCCCGCTTAGGATAAATCTTAACTGAGTTATCAATCTTTAGTTGAGATCAGAAGCATATGCCGATGCCTGCGCGGTATCCCGAGTTGCTGCATGATACCTTGTCATTGGCCCATCCGCCTTCAAGGGAGCCGTAGTCGAGTTCGATGCTGTTGATCTTGTAATTGGCCGATCCATGTCTGCCTTCGATGAAGAACGAGAGGGCTTTCCACTGCAGGTTAATACCGTAAGTGAAATAGGGGACGAATGCATGGTTGACCTGGTTGTCGCCATCCTCTGATATGATCATTGCGGAATACGAGGGCAGGAAGTTGCAGTAGAGTTTTGCACGTACAGACTTCACACCTGTGCTGTTGCTGAAGAAGAATGGAGTCACATTGGCAGAGACACCTATACCCACGCCTGCATCAATCTGGTTGGAGCCTAAGTTGGGTACGTCGAAGTCGGGTAGGTCGTCGTAATCGCCTCCTACATTGTCGCTCCAGTTAGGGTTAGCCTTGTAGTTGACGTACGAGATATCAAACCAGGTGACATCCAGACCGAATTTGAGGCATCCGGCGATGGCCTTTGGGTGGAGGAAGTAGGTCTTTGTCAATCCCAGAGAGAATCCGTAATTAGGCTTAAGCTTGGCGAGTGTCTGACCGTCGACGGCTTCAGGGGTCCATGTGTTATCGACATAGCCGATCTTCAACGCTTTCTGGCGTCCCCATACTGATCTTTGGACATCTTTGTCTTTTTGAGCATTCAGTTCAGATCTCAGACTTTGCACCTCATCGCGCAGAGATTCCAAATCATCGGATTGGGCGTTTCCCCCAGTCGTTGACTCCTGAGCCTGGGCAAACAATCCTGCGGCTGCAAAAGCCATCAGAGAAAAGATCTTTAATTTTTTCATAAGTAGATTATTTATGATTCAAGGACAAGCGTGATATACGCTGTTTTGTTATGTATTTCAGCATCCCGCCCGCAAGCCCATACCGGACCTTGGTGGACGATCGGCACAACAAATATAGAGTGTATTTCTAAGCTATGCAAATTTTCACCGGGATTTTGGTGGAGTTTTTTCGACGCTGTCAGATGATATGATGAAGAATTGATCAAGAAATCTGTTGAGAGAGGTAGGGCAGCCTGTGGCCATCTGCCGGATGTATACAGGAAGTCAACTGTTGGTGAGGCGACCGATGGCATATATGGGCAGGATCTCGATCTGCCGTGTCGTGCCGTCTTGCTGATATTCGATGGTGGAGAAATTTTCCAGGGATGTTCTGATTGCCCGGTCAATTTTTTCCTTCTGCATGAACAGGCGAAGGCTCTTCATTTTTCCGCTTGTGCCGGACTTTACTTCAATCGGGAGAATCTTAAGATTACTCGGTATCACATAATCAACCTCCGATGTGGTGCCTTGGGAGAGGTTTTCCCAATAATACAGGTCATATCTGTGACGTAGATTTGCCGACTTTACCATTTCCCAACCTACCGACAATTCTGCCAGACTGCCTTTGTTGACCAGGTCGGCCTCAGTGCCGGCAAGAATAAGTTGTTTGATAGGCTCTGAACCACCGAAATCAAGATCGAGGACACGCAGAAGGAGCCCGTTGTCGAGATACAGGTATTTGACAAACTTCTCGTTGATTTCCGCACCTAACGGGAGTACGTTTGCAGCGGTGTGACATACGGGTTTTACAATACCGGCATCTGATAGCAGGGACAAAGCTTTTCTTATTTGATCAGGGGTATATCCACCATTTACTTTGCTAAAGGTGAATTTATGTCCGGTCTGGCCTATAACGCTTTGCAGAGTATTACGTAATAGATCTGTCGGTACTTTTTCATTATACTTAGAGAAATCATCGTAGTAAGTCTGTTGAATATCAGCCTGCTCGATGATACATTCGTTGTAATCTCCGGTCTCAACCCAAGCTCTGACACATGCGGGCATTCCTCCCACCAACAGAAAGGTACGGTAGATGCTGACAAGCTCCTGATGCAGGGTCTCAAACAATGGATGCTGAGTGTCGGCCATCATTATTTCGTCTACCCATGCTCCTTTGCCTACAGCTCCAAGAAATTCATTGAATGACAAGGGATACATAAACATAGAGCTCACCCTCCCGACCCCGTATGAGGGCATCCTTTTTAGGGCGAATTCCAAGAGAGATCCTGCTGCGATCACATGTAAGTCGGGTAAATTCTCCTTAAATGCCCATAACATATTAAGCGCTTCGTCGCAGCATTGTATTTCATCGAAGAATAACAGGGTCTCTCCGGGAATCACAGGGGTTGAATACAATATGCTAAGACGCTCGCATATTACCTCGGCATTATATTCTTGCTTAAACAGGCCAATCATGTTTTTCTGGGTCTCAAAGTTGACCTCAATGAAATATTTGAAGGATTTCCCTAGATTACGTATTGATCTGGATTTGCCTATTTGCCTTGCTCCCCTCACTAAAAGAGGCTTGCGATTTCTGCTGTTTTTCCATGCGAGCAGATGGTGATCTATGTTGCGTTTGAAGTAATTTATTCTCATTTTTATGCGGATTTTAGGATGTTAGGGTAAAATTACATATAATAATTTTAATTACAATAGATTAATGCTTTTTTGAAAAATAAAGAGGAATAAATAGCAGTTTTTTTTGAAAAAACAAAGAGGAATAATCGGGTGTTATTTGAAAAAACAAAGAGGAATGGCGGTGGGCGAGTATAGTAATATTTTGTGTAAACGGGCCGTGAATCAAAAATGTCGCGTGTACGAGGGTAAAATGTCGTGCAGGAGATGCGTGATAATTGACGGAGTCTGACTAACTTTGCAGTTGAATAACTACTCTACGAAAAAGATGATAATGAACAGATTTTTTTACAGATCAATGGCATTGATCACCGTTACGGGATCGATGCTGTTGCAGAGTTGTCATGACGATGATCCGGTAAACAACATCGATATCAATGACAAACCATTGACTCAATACAACACACCAAGCGTAAATCCTTGGCTGGCGAGCAGTATATACAGTATCACCCATTTCAATTCTGCCCAGACCGATGCTTTTCCCTATGCCGTGAAGGATGGATACTATACGGTGAATCCCGATGATTGCGAATCAAGCTGGAGCGGGCCGGTCAACCTGATGACCATCGCGTCGACTTCGCCTGACTATATGTGGGGTGTCGGCAGTGACAGGGTGTCGTATATCAGGATAGCTGACGGAGGATGGCAGAAGGTGGCTGAGGCCTCTATGCCCGGAGTGACAATGCGCACCAAGGCAGACCTCGAAAAATTAGCCGGCAACTACGCTTCGATTCCCGAGCTGGAGACAGCCGTAAAGGAGGTATTGGGAGCTATGCCGCAACTGGCTATCTCCAACGGCAACTATGTGCTGTGCGACCGCGACAATCATATATATGTGAATGCCGGCAGGATATTGGCCGCATACAGCCTTGTGGATAAAAATGACCCGTCTGAGGGTATCAGTCTTGATGCGCAGATAGATATGACACCGCATATTTTCGGATCGTATACTATAGTGGGTGTGTCGATGAGCTATGACGGATACCTTATTGTGGCCTCACAGAGAGGACTCGTCACAGTAGACCGCGCATTGTCGCAGGTGGTCGATTCTTATCCTTTCGGAGATGACCAGGTGCTTACCAATTCTATCTCAAATGACGAAAACGGTGGAATATATGTGGCAAGCAACAGCCTTGAGCCCGGAGGCAACGGTGTGATGCGTAAGGTGATATGCAAGAACGGACATTTTTCTGATAAAGAGAGCGACGGCGCATGGGCGGCGACATACGACGGAGGTCCTGAGGCCCCGGCCATCAAACACGGCTACGGCACAGGCTCGACTCCAACGCTGATGGGATTCGGTGACGAGGAGGATAAGCTCGTGGTGATCACTGACGGAGCTAAGCGTATGA
>CAZBWZ010000034.1:0-20989 GCA_964495725.1 uncultured Bacteroides sp. | reverse complement strand
TGGCGTTTTACGATTTTTGAGCCTTTTCAGCCTCCATTTTGACCCATAGGTCAAAAATCCTGCGTGGTATCTCCTGAGATCAGCGTGGCTCGTCCGAGCCTATAGATCTGCCTTCGGAATCATCCACTATCCGATGTCACCACGCAGAGAAGCAGAGGAGCAGAGCTGGGATCCAGTGGTTTAGACCACACCGCGCCTCTGCGATACTACCGGTAGTATTCATTTATGCTGGTGACTTTTATGTCTCCATTTGACTTCGACGCTCCCGCTGATGTCACCGCTGGTGTGCCTGGTGTATGGAAATATGCAACCACTCCGTGGTAGCTATTGATGGGGTAACAGATACCGGGGGTAGGCTCCTGACGTCGCCACCCCCCGGCTAACCGAGTGGATCCCCTCCGGGGATGTGATGATGATTCCCCGCATGTTAACAACATGAATACCCGGAAGGGATCTGTGATGTTGCGCCGCTTAGGAGTTCTATAGGTCGGAAGACTTTAATCTGAGGCCATAGAGATAACTTCAGACAAGCATCAATGGTGAAGAATATCACACGCGAAAACGAAAAGAAACACGCAAAAACCGAGGCCAGAGGCCTCAAAAAAAAGTTTTTGCGCGTTTTTGTGTGTTTTCGCGTGTGCGCATGATGGCGTCAGGCGCGCACCCATGGCGGGAATTTCACACGCGAAAACGAAAAGAAACGCACAAAAACCGAGGCCAAAGGCCTCAAAAAAAAGTTTTTGCGCGTTTTTGTGTGTTTTCGCGTGTGCTCATGATGGCGTCAGAGATTATCAAGGAGAGAGCCATAGATTATGTCAGATTAAAGTCTTCTGACCGTTAGAACGTTTAGGGGTTATTTGAGGGGGGAGAGGCGGATGGACAGGGTCTGGGGTGCGTGGGTGATGGCGTACTTTTTGAGGACGCCGGGGCCACAGCTGCTGTTACCAAGGCCCATCACGGCTGCATCGAGGTTGAGGTAGGTGTGGCCTGAGGGACGCAGGTCGCAGTCATGGGCTACCGCTGCTATATCGGTGGCTGAATATGGGAGGGCTGATGCCGATATGGTGTTGCCGAGGGCCTTGACCATCAGACCGCGGCCCGATCTGTCGGCAAGCGAGATCTCGGATACGCTCTCGATATTGCCGGAGTCCTGCGGACGCGGATAGTGGGTGTACATATCCCCCACGGCCTGGCTCCACCGGCCTATCGAAGCTGCCTGATGACGGTCGGGATACGTCTCCATGGGACCGAAACCATACCACGATACGCGGTCGAGGTCGTTGTCGAGCACAAGCGAGAGTCCCAGACGCGGTAGCTCGGGCAGCGATCCCCCGCGGGTGTAGGTCTGGCTCAGATCAATTGTGCCATCGGCATATACGCTCCAGCTGCTCACTACCTTGACCGCACCGGCTACGTATGTGTAGGTCTGCTCCACATCTATGTGTGCCACTCCATCCTTTACAGCGCACGCGATATTATCGCACTTCACGGCAGCCGAATCAATACGGTTGGTGGTCCAGTCCTTGGCCAGCCAGTTGCCGAAACCGCGGTCATTGTCGGTAGGCGCACGGAAAGCCTGAAACGAAGAGCCATCGACCAAGCGGCGGCCGTTATAGGTAAGATTCTCCAGATTGCCCGTAGAGCGTGACCACTCGGCCATGAAGCCCTTGCCGGAAACTGTGACTGAAGAATCGGATTCAACGATATTCTTCTCAGCGATGCCGGTACGGGGCTTTGCGGGCGCGGATACAAGCCTGTCGCGCAGTTCGAGCTGTCGCATCACTATCTCATGTCCTGCCGGAGCCCAGTCAGTGGCCTCGCGCAGATTCACCGCGATATTGAGACGGAGGTCTGTGTCACCCTTGGCGCTCTTGCCGAGATTCACCGACACATCACCGCTCTGGCCGGGCTGCAGCTGAGGTAGCGTGATTGCAAACGGGCGGCCGGGTATGCCATCGATTACGGAAGTAGCCGTAGCTGTATAGCCATCGAGACCTATATGATGATTGCGGTTGGTGAAACGTACCACGGCCTCACCCGTGGCAGCGTCATACGATACAAGCGAGACGTCAACCGGCGAATATACCGTCTTTACCTCATAATACTTAGGATTCAGGCTGCGGTCAGCGAAGATGACGCCATTGAGACAGAAAGCCTTGAGATTGGGCTTATCGCCGAAGTCGCCACCGTAGGACATCTGTGTGAGACCATCGGGGCGCACCACCTCGATGCCCTGGTCCACCCAGTCCCAGATAAAGCCGCCGAGCATACGCGGATTGCTGTAGATCTCGCTCCAGTACTCATCGAAATTACCGAGCGCGTTGCCCATGCAATGCGCGTACTCGCTGGTGAGCACCGGGCGGTTGTCGTTGTCACGCTCCGCGATCTCTAACAGTCGCTCCCAGCGTGCGTTCTCGGCGCGCTCGCCGTCCTCATCCTCCTTGATGCCCGGATTGAGATAATCGGCCTTGACGCGCGGATAGAAGCGGCTGATGACATCGACTGTCGCCGGGTCAGGATTGCCGTCGACACCCTGCGCGCCCTCGTAATGCACCGGTCGCGTAGGGTCAAAATCATGGAGCCATGCCGAGATAGCCGCGAAATTCGGACCGTAGCCACTCTCGTTGCCCATGCTCCAGAACACCACCGACGGATGATTCTTGTCACGCTCGGCCATGCGCACAGCCCTGTCAAGAAAGACCGCATGCCAGTCGGGAGTGCTCGCCAGTGTGCCTCTGAGACCGTGCTCCTCGATATCCGCCTCGTCCATCACATATATGCCCAGCGAGTCGCAGAGCTCATACCATCGCGGATGATTGGGATAATGGCTTGTGCGCACAGCATTTACATTTGCCTGTTTCATCAGCATGATGTCCTTGATCATCAGCTCGTCGGTCATTACCCTCGCGATGAGGGGATCATGCTCGTGACGGTTCACGCCACGGAAACGTACCGGACTGCCGTTGACCAACACCCGGCCATCCTTGACCTCCACGCTGCGGAATCCTATCTTTGACGAAGCCTGCTCCACCACGTTGCCGTTGGCATCGGCGAGCTGCAGCTCCAGGGTGTAGAGTTCTGGGGTCTCCGCCGTCCAGCGGCGCGGTGACTCCACCTTGTGGCTGAAGCGGCCCAGCTTGCGCGGCCCGCGCTGCGGATACCATTCGTTCATCACGGCAGCCTTATGGTCGAGATCGAGAATCTCCTTGATATCTGCTATCGAATCATATACTACGGTATCGCCATCCTTGAGCAATACCCTCAGAGTATAGCCCTCGCCACGCTCGCCGTCGGCCACAGCGAGCTGCGGGTCAACCTGCAGGGTGAAGTCGCGGTAGTCGGCATCGGGAATCGTACGCACCGCGAAATCGCGGATCCTCACATCGGGTGTATGGAACAAGGTGATGTCACGGTGTATTCCGGCAAATCTCCAGAAATCCTGATCTTCGAGATACGAGCCGTCGCTGTATTTATACACCTCAACGGATATCTGGTTCTTACCCGGTCTGAGATAAGGCGTCACGTTAAATTCAGAAGGCTCCATACTGCCCTGAGAATAGCCTACCCTCTCGCCGTTGATCCATACGTAGAAGGCACTCATCACACCATCGAAGCGCAGGAAGGTCTGTCCGCTCTCAAGCCATGACGAGGGCACCTCGAAAGTGCGCCGATACTGCCCCGTGGGATTACGCTCGGCAAATGCCGTGTAGCTTTCCTTGGGCGTGTCGGTGACGTATGGCGGATTGATCTTGAAAGTATATCCGGCCGAAGCGTAGATAGGTGTGCCGTAGCCATTGACCTCCCACACGGCCGGCACCTTGAGCATGGACCACGCCGAATCATCGAAGTCCGGGGCCTCGAAGCCGACGACACGGGTGTCATGGGTCGGAGTCCAGCTGAATTTCCAGTCACCGTTGAGCGACATCTGTCTGTCGCCTTTGGTCTCTCCGTAGGGGATGAAGGCCGCGCGGGCCGGTTCGCGGTTGATCTGCAGCACATGGTGATTTTCCCAATCATGCTGCTGAGGCTGCGTGGCGACAGCCGACAAAGAGCAAGCCGCAGCACACGCCAGTATATGAATCTTCATTTTGTTACCTGTCTATTTAAAATATCATTGTACTTCCAGTGCATCGAAAGCCACACCTGAGAGATCCGGGGCCGATACTATCACCTTATATTCGCCTGCGTTGATATATCCGCCGGTGGTGGTGCTGAGCATACGCCACTTCTCGGGGGTATCGGGCAATGTCAGGGTATCATCCTTGAGCACCGCGCCGTTGGGGGCGATGAGCTTGAGATTCACAGGCACCGCATGACCGCTGACATTCATGAATTTGAATCTGAGGGCATATACCTGAGCCAGACCTGTAGTGATCGTCCACTCCACCTGGCCCTTACCCGTGAAGAATACACCTGTCTGCTTCTTGAATTCCTTTTTGGTGAAATCGCCCTGACACACAGCATCCTCAGCCTCATAGCTGACGACGCGGCGCGCATTCTTGTCCTCGGGCAGCAGGTCGGCGGGCATCTTCGCCACCACATCCTTGTCGGCAGCCGCCCAGTTGATGGCCGGGGCACCGCCACGGGTGATGGGCTTGACCGAAGGATCGGCTGTAGCGATAGCGATAGCCGAGATGACGGCCTGTCCGGCCTTAACCTCCGGAAAGCTTATCGTAAGGATACCGCCGGTGACATCAGCATCGACAGTCTTCTTCAGCAGTCGGTCGTGTCCGGCCTCAGCCCATATATCGAGGTCATCGATCACCGTGTTGCCATTGACAGCCACATCAAAGATACGCAATCCCTCGCAATCAGTGCCTTCTCCGCCACCGGTGCCATGCCACGGCTCGATGAAATAGAGTTCCACCTTATACCTGCCGTCGGGCAGCGGTACGTTATACTGCAACTTATGACGACCGAATCTAAAACGCTGCATCAGCGCCCAGTCGTTGGTGCCGGCGATAGGATCGCTTACCGTGCGCTGGCTGGCAAGATAAGGCGAGAGACCTTCGAAATCCTCGGCCCATGAATGTGAGAACACAGTATCATCCGCCATCCATATCTGACCGAATTCATCGGTATACTCATCTCCTCCACAATTGATCCTCGCTACATAATTTAGCGACTCATCGCCTTTTAGAGCAGTAGATCCCTGAGACAGCAGCATATCGTATGACGGAGCCTTGGCAAGATTATCAAGCACGATAACATCCTCGGCCACCGGTTTGCCGCCACGGTAACCCACGGCCCGCAGCACATTATACTTCACGGGCACATCCTGCCATACGTAGTGGGTGCCTATTCCACCTTTGACGCGCGTGCCCAGCGACACAGCCTCACCGGCATCATTGTAGAGGCTCACCGAGTCGCAGTTGCTGTATACCTCTATTGTGGCATCACGTGGTGAGTCAAATCTGCCGGGCCATGAGTGTGACACGATATATACCATCGGTGCTGTGTCGGCATCGGTGTAGTTGCTCTGATACATATAGTAGACATCGGCCGGCTCTTCCCACGGCGACAACAGTCCCTTGTAATTAAAGGGACCTACCTTGTCGATCATGCGGAGCGCCTCATCGGGCTGACGGCGGCCCGGATTGTCGTGGCTGGTGAATATCCACTGGAAATGGCCGCAAACGCTGTCGCGCGCCTCTTCGGCCAGACGCACCTTTGTCTCCATTATATAATTCATGCGGTCTTCGCTCCACTGGCCGTTGATGGCCACACTGTCGGGTTCGGAATGGAGGCCGAGCGTGCGCCATGCGCCATATTCGCCGTTGAGCAGCTGGTTGGCGCGTGACAGCTCCTTGTCGTAGTTTGTGACGTCACCGCCGTAGGTGCCGCTCCAGTTTTGTATCACATTCCAGTCGGTGCCCTCGCCACCGTTGCATGTGGTGATCACGCGCATATCGCGTGCCATGGGATCCATCTCGCGGATGATCTCGGCACACTCCTCGGCGAAGTCGCGTGGCAGCGTGCTCTCATTCTGCAGGCCCCACATCACTACCGAGGGGGAGTTGCGGCGCTCCTTCACCCACTGGCGCAGGAGTGTCTTGAAGTTCTCACGGAATTCAGGCGTGTCATACCATACATGGGCCGAGAACTGGGGCCAGAAAAGCACGCCCTCCCTGTCCCATGCGGCCTGATACCTCAGGTTGTGAGGCTGGTGGGCGTCACGCACAGCGTTGAATCCGGCGTTTCTTATCATCTTCACACGCGCGTCGATCTGCTCGGGCGAGAAGGCGTGCGACGCACCAAACTGATGCTCGTATTCACACACGCCGTTGATAAACACCGGCTCGCCGTTGAGCAGGAAGCGTCCGTCGCCATCATTACGCTTAACGGGCCATGAGAATGAGCGTATGCCGTAATCAGTAGTCACATCATCGGTGGTCTTGCCGTCGCGCTTGATCATCGACGATAGCTTGTAGAGATAGGGGTCGGTGGTGCTCCACAGCTTTGTATCGGCCACGGGGGCGACCTGATGCACCGTGCGTGTCTCTCCGGGAGCGAGAGTCAGCGTCTCGGTCAGGCGGAACACCTGCTTACCGTCGGCGTCGGCGAATTTGCTGACCAGGTCTACATCGGCAGTCTTGTCAGAGTAATTCTTGACCTCGGTATCGACATACACCGTATCATTAGCGGCATTGTTCCATACATGCACACCGAAGGGCTCTATCCTGACTTCATCGGTGACGGTGACACCCACCGGACGGAATATGCCCAATGGTTGGGATCCCTCGCTGAAACCCCACTCAGACGAACATCCGCCGCACACCCAGGGCATGTCTGCGATCATTTCGGGATGTTCGGCTACAATCTCTATGGTGTTATCGCCGTCATACACGAGCATGTCGGTGATATCGAATTCAAGAGTGGTGCGTCCTGAGGGATGACGGCCGAGCGACTTGCCATTGATGTTGACAGTGGCGTATGTACCTACACCCTCAAGGTCAAGGAAGTAGCGCTTGCCCGGATTCTGTGCCGGCATCGTGAAATTACGCACATATGTGGCCGCCCCATGCAGGTTGCCGTGTGTGAGCTGGCGGTAGCCATAGTAATCATCCCAGTTATGGGGCACATCGACGGTGACGGTAGAGGCCGGATCACCGGCAAGTGTAGATGTCCAGCCCTTGTTGAGGTCGATATATGCACGGCGTCCCTTGACAGGACGCTCAGGAAAGCGCACCGCAGAGCGCCCCATCGGTTTGCTCGTTGCGACGGCGATACCACGCTGTTCGGCATTATTCACGGCACAATAGAAATGATACACCACTCCGTCGTGCTTGACCAGGTAACTCTTGTGTGCGAAGAGCTCATCATATTGCTTTGTGGGATATATAAGGTCGTCACCCTCCCAGTCGTCCCAAGTCACCAGATCGTAGCTGCATGCAAATGTATTGAAGGCCTTGTATTTGCGCGAGGGATTGAAGGCCGAGAAATAAAACATCACGTAGAGATCGCCGAATTTCTGGATCTGCGCGTCACCTGTGATCGTGCCCTGGGCCTCGTGGGTGAACACCGGATTGCCGTCATAGCGGCGCCACCGTGTCATATCATCCGACAGGGCGATACCTATACGCTCACCCTTGACACCGGTCTGAGGATTCACTCCGCCCGCATTATAGAACATCACGAAGGGCGCGCCCAGTGTCTTGGCTTTATCCTCATAGATGGTGCTCTTATACTGCGTGAGATTCTCCCACCACTGCACCTCCTTGTCATTAATCGACAGGATGGGCTTGTCGAGTGTCTGCCACTCGTGCGCGGTGCCCGGATTGCCTTTTGTCCAGGCGAGACCTACGGCGAGCGGAGCGTTGACGGCCTCATAGCCCGTGCCCTCACCGCCTATATATGTCATCCAGCAGCGTTTCTTGTAGCGCTGTATCTCATAGCTGCCGCCCCATGTCCAGTCGATAAGGGCCGGGAAGCCGCCGCGCTGGTTGCAGTCCCACCCTGAGTCGGTATAGCTGAGTATGCGGCCGAGTGTAGTCCATTCGAGCAGGTTGTCACTTTCGGCGATCCATGTCTCGTAACCGCGTCCATCGGTGCCTGAGCTACCGTTGTATACGACGTAGGTCATATACCACTTGTCGCCGTCGCGAAACACAGTGGGGCAGTCGATCTTATGGTTGTTGTCGGTCGGAGCCACTACAAGACCATATTTGTAGGGGGTACGTGACTCGGCGTAAACCTCAGCCATGCGTTGCTGCGGCACATGCCCGGCAGCAAAAGCGATGGCCGGAATCATTATCGCGCCTATCAATAGGATTATTCTCATAATATCTTATTTCTCAGTCAATCAATAGAAGAGCCAATCCATAGCCTCATCCTCGCCGGCGAGCGCGGCATTGCGCGGAGTGATATCAGTAGATGTGAATCCGAGCACGAGCGCCCAGCCCTTGGGTAACAGCAGCGAGTGCTCACCGGGGTCGAAGCTGTAGGCGTGTACATTGGCCAGAGGCATACCCGCAAGGTGTACCGCATTGGTCAGCACCGGCTCGGCCTGGCCGTATTCGTTGGCCGAGGCATCTGTCTCAAGTTTCGGAGCTTTGGCGTATTTTTTCTGGTCATCCTTGAAGTAGGCCACGAGCAACTTCACGGGTTTCTTGCAACTGAATTCCACTTTTGTGCCGTCGTTGCGCTGATCATCACCATTGACCACGAATGCCTGCAGCCCCTCGAGCTCGGGAGCCAGGGCCTCGACCACAGCCTCGGGCTTGTTGGACAAGAGAGAGGCGCCCTTGGTGAGTTTCACGGTGCCTATTGCATAGGTCTTGCCTTTTTCGCCTATCAGGGTTACATCGGCCGGTTTGGCGGCCTTCACCTTCTTATCCTGTGACACATACTTACCGGCCGCCTTGTCTTTGAGCATGGCCACGTTATTCTTATAGTTCTGGAGCTCATTCTTATAGTGTTCGTATAGCTCGGCCCATGTTTTATTCTTGCCGTTGTCGCCGGCAATGGGAATACGTCGCATTGTGGTCTGCATACTGTTGGCATACAGGTATGTATCCTCGGTGAGATCTACGAGCTGCCTGTAATAATCCAGACTCTCCTCAAGCAGAGGCAATGCCGCATCAAGATAGTTTATATCTTTGGTCCACTGATAATTCAGCACCTGCTGTGCGGCTTTTACCTTACGGTCGAAGAAATAAGCGAAGAGGCGGTAGCAGCGCATGTCATTGGCCAGACGGGCGAATTCCTCGCTGTTGGCCGTGACGGAGTCCACAGCCTCGATAGCGGCCACGGCCTTGTCGCCGTGTATCACGCACTGGGCGGTGATGTCGAGCGGGAGCTCGCCCACGTGAGGCAGACCTTTGTGCTCTTTCTCAACATATTCGATCAGTTTCTCACCCTCGGGGCCACAGCTTTCGTAGAATCCGGGATAGATGGTGTATTTATACGGATTCACCAGCTGGCTCATGAACATACCCAACAGCAGAGTCTGACGGTTGCCCTCGGTTATGCCGAAGCGGCGCAGCAGCTTGGGCGCGATCTCGCCGGACTCCTCAAAGGCCACACGGATATTGGCGCCCACACTGTCGGGCAATCCGTATGTACGTGCAAAGCGTTTGTTCCAGTATTTCACTTCGTCATCGCGATCACGGCGGCAATTCCAGGCGTAGCGTCCCCAC
Source organism: uncultured Bacteroides sp. (assembly GCA_964495725.1). Classification (GTDB taxonomy): domain Bacteria; phylum Bacteroidota; class Bacteroidia; order Bacteroidales; family Muribaculaceae; genus CAG-873. The sequence goes on along the minus strand of CAZBWZ010000034.1, from coordinate 11,351 downwards.
CCCTCATACCAGGTGCTGTCGCGCACGAGCTGCAGCTCACGCTCTCCGCCGGCGAGCTTGTCGGCCGAATAGGGCCAGTCCCAGTAGGAGGCCTGCGGATACAGGTGCAGGGCGTTGGCACCGTGTATATCATGCATGGCGGTGACGGCCTTCTGTATGAAATCGGGCGAACTCCATCGCCAGGGCTCGAGATTGGCGAGGATATGCACGTTGGAGATATGCACGCTGCCCAGGGCGCTGAGATTGCGGTGGATCTCGGTCCATGGCCCGCGGGGCTCGTAGGTGGTGAGCGACTCACCGTTGTATTTGTGCATGGTGTACAGATTCTTGTACAGAGGCAGGGCGGCATCCATCACGGCCTTGCAGTCTGTGTCATGGGCGCGCAGCAGCACGGGCGGCTCATCAGTGCGTCCGAGCTTGGCCAGACCGTCCTTCACACCGGGGATGATAGTCTCCGTAAACCATTTCACATCGTCATCATAGGTATCCATAGCCTCGCCCAGACACACCAGCAGACCCACATTGGGATATTTCTCGATAAATGCGGCCACACTCTTGCGTGTATAGTCACTCACCAGCGGAGTGATGGGGCGGTTGCGGTCCTGGGTCTTGAGTCCGTAATGCTCGGCAAAGGGCTTTGAGAGGAGGATGTTGTAGAACATCTGTATCACGAAGATACCGCGCTTGTCAGCCTCGGTGGTGAGGAACGAAAACATCTCTTCGTTTTTCCTGAACGTCTCGTCATCTACCTCGACGGCAAAAGGATAATCATCGAGCTTGACAAGCGATGCGAATGGGTGTCCGTTCCAGAGATAGAGCGAGTTCATGCGGTTCTCGACAAGCATGTCAAGATATTTTGTCCACAGCTCCTTGTCATAAAACCAAGGGAAATTCTCCGGCGTATAGGGATATTCATACACAGCCCGGCCAGGCAGGAGATATGGCTTCTGCACACCTACACAGGCTCCGCGGAGCACCATCTCGGGCGCGGATACTACGGTATCGGGCAGTGACGACAACGTAGCACCGGAGCCCAGACGGTCGATGATCTCGCGGCATCCGTATATCACGCCAGAGCCATCATTACCCGTCACCGTTATTTCACCGTCGCGGTTGATTATCGTGAATCCCTCCTTCGGGGCTATGCTGTCTGTTGATTGTATCAGATTGATTACGGTGACGCCTTTAGATGCATCATCGGCAATCTCAATGCCGTCGGCCCGCAGAGCATCGGCCAGATGCTCTGCGGCAAAGGCCACACGGGCTGAGGGGTTGGCGTCATGTCGTATAGCCACACGACTCTGCGCCGCACCCTGCAGGGTTGCGGCGCAGATTATGGCCAGAGTAATTATCCCGGTCACTGGTCTCATTATTTCTCTGTATTTTTATATGTGATCTTTATTTGGTCGGGGGTATCGATCAGCAACCGGTAGCTGTCGGTGCCGGTCTGCTCGATTGTGCCGATGTCTGACTTGGGTTTCTTAGACGAATTGAAGTAAATATATCCTGTGCCCTGTGTAGCCTTGACCTTGATCTCACGGTCGCTGACGTAGAGAGAGATCTCGCCCGAGGGAGTGGGCACGGTGCCCTCCATCCACTTCAAGCCTCCGAGATGAGGACGTATCTCAAATTCGCTGTAGCCGGGCTTCACTGGCTGGACACCAAGATAATACCGGCCAAGCAGATAAATCGGGCTCGCACCCCAAGCGTGGCACAGGCTCTTGCCGTAGGGGCGGCCGTACATGGCCAGATGCTGCGTGCCCTTGTCGGTGGGCACATATTTTTCCCAGAATGAGGTGGCGCCTTCGTTGAGCATGCCTCCCCAGTAGTCTTTCATCTCCTTCAACACCTGTGTCTGGAGGCCCTCGCGGCATAGCGACTCAAGTTCGTAGAACCGCATGTAGGGAGTGGTGATGGCGGGCACGTCGGGGTTGAGCATCACATGCTTCATCACCGAGTCGGTGGTGGCCTCATCAAAGAGGCCGTAGTTGATCGCAAACATATTAGCGAACTTATTCACCTGATCGCTCTTGCGTCCGTTCTCGACATTATGCACCAATGCCTGTCGTTCTTCGTCCCAGAAGGTTGGCATTAGCTTGGCGCGGAGATCATCAGCGAGCTTGCCGTACTGGGCGGCTGCCGCGGTATCACCTACGATCTCGGCGCATGTCTTCATTGTCTCAAGGCTCTTGCACAGCAGTACCTGCTCAAATGACAGGGCGCCCTGCTTGCTCATCGGGAAGTCGGCCCAGTCGACAAACACCCAGTCGCCGGGCATGCCTTCGAGCATACCGTCTTTGTTGGTGCGACCGAGCACATAATCCATCAGCGACTGCATGCCAGGATAGATCTCCTTTACGAATTCCTTATCACCCGTATAGAGATAATAGTCGTAGATGGCGTTGAACCAATAGAGCGTGTAGTCCATGATGGTGTTGATATGGGCTGTCACTGGATCCTTGCCTCTGAGCAGGCGTGTGGTGCGCTTGACGGTGGGACTGTCAAAAAACAGGTAGTAATTCATCAGGTAGCTCTGCACGGCATCACCGCTCCACACCCAGCGGTCACGCTTGATGCCGTCGATAAAGAATTCGCGTGTGGTGAGATGCATGGTATAGGCTCCCACATCCCAGATGCGGTTGATCTCAGGGTCGCTGCACTTGAATTTACCTCTGTATTCCACCGGTGCGTATTCATACAGCATGGCCACATCGCCAACATTCACACCAGCCTCGGGCTCCACAAATACATATCGGAATGCCTTTGTATTGCCTAAGGTATATTCTCCGGAGCGCTGCTGCGTGTCTCCGGTGGCGAGATCGGTGACTCCGGAGACAGCAAATGAGATTTTGTCGAGTGTCTCGCAGTGGTCGCGGTCGAGAGCTTCCTCCGGACTCTCGCCGTAGAATATGTTGACAGTGCCGTTGCCGTTGACTCCCTTGAGCACGATGTTGCCGAAGGTCTCCTTGCCGAAGTCGTAAAGCACGCCGGTAGCCTGCGGGGTGGCGGTGACATATCCCGCCGGATCGCGTCTCAGGGTGTAAGCCGACGGCAGAGTGTCCATGTCATCAAAGTTCCAGTATCCGGCCATCGCATAGTTTGTGGTGGAGGTATCGCTGGCCTTACCGCTCTCATCGATCCACTCCTTGTCCTCATTCGTGACACGCCAGTGCGGTCCGCTGTTCACGGTCTTGCCCTTGACATATATCGCGGGAGGTGTGGCCTGGTTCCACACCTTGATGTTGAGTTTGTGCTTGCCGGCGGCCAGTGTGAATGTGGAGGGCTGGCCAAACTGCAGCTTACCGTCGAGCTTGACATTATACCGGCCCTCTGCTGCGATGGTTATCACTTCGTCTTCGGGCAAGTCGATATCGGTGCTGAACTCCACGGTGACATAGTGGCTGTCAGTCTTCCAGAAGGGCGGGAAGAATGCGCCGCGCTCGGTGCGGTTGTTGTTCATGCGGTTGCCGAGCCATATCTCGTAGTCGCCCGGATACCATATCCATGTCTGAGCCGAGGCCATGGCTCCCATCACAAGGGCCGAAGCAGCCACAGCCAATCTTCTTTTTAGTGTCATAATGATTTAAGGTATTTGTAATCATCGGTGAGACCGGCGGCCTGACGTATAGCGTCATCGACTGCCGGGCCATTGTTTTCCCAAGTGTTGCCAGGTCCGTTGGCGTTCTGCAGATACTTCTCGCCTTCGGTCCAGTTGTCCTTTACAGTGATAAATGACGAACCCTCATCGGTGTAGAGATAAAACCAATGGTGGGGGTCGTGGGCATAGCCGGGAGTGTAGATATCACTCACACAGTTTTCAGTGATGAAGCTATGCGGCTGGGATCCGAGGGTATAGATTCCCGCCACGTCATACATGTGCTTGGCATAGTGGTGTATGAGATTGCCGTGTACCCGGTTGTTGCGCATGGCGTTGACCGTACGTGTCCATCCCCATCCCAGACTGATGCCGCTGTATGATACATCATATATCTCATTGTGCTCGATATTGATATCCCTTACGAATCCGGCGGCGATGCCGAGTGTGCCCCAGTCTTCGTTAGAGACATCGGTGATGAGATTGTTGGCGATGGTCAGGCCCGAGCATACCTCGCGGGCGTCGGCGGGGTCGTAAGGCAGATGTGTCTCCTGAGCGGCCGGGCTGAAATTGCCCACCACTATGCCACTGCCGGCAATGTCGCGGAAAAGACATCCTTCGACGAGGCCGCCGTCGGTGCCCCACACATAATCGAGACCCGACGAACCGAGGTGCTCGAATCTGCACTTGATGAAGTCGATATCCGAGGCTCCGCTGACCTCTACGGCTGCGTCAGGCCGTCCGAGCCAGCCCTGATTGTCGAGCTTGTGATTCTGCGGACGCTCCATCTTCGGACGTATACGGTAGCCGTCGGTCATGTACATACCTGCCTGCAGAGGCACATGGCCCATGAGTGACGGACGCATCCAGGTGGTGTACTCAAAAGACACATTCTCGAAACGCACGTTTGAGACGCGCCTGTCGAGTGTGCCCTCAATGTTGACAAGAGTCTCCACAGCTGGCACTACTGCATCTTTTATTGTCTCGCCATCAAGAGGATAATAATAAATCTTGCGGGTGTCGATATCGTGATACCATTCACCCGGGGCATCGAGCAGCTCACGGGCATTGGTGAGATAGAAGGCGGAGTTGTGTCCGTCATCGGTCACCATGGGCCGTGGCCACGGATGTTCGAATTGTATGCGGCTCTCGGGATTGTGAAATCTTACGGCCGCGCTGTCGCCATGAATCTCTATTGATTTGATACGGAGGTTGGCGACACACCACATCTCATGCAACACCATCTCGGCGTACGGAGCCTTGGCGATCTTTTCCACCGCCTTGGCGGGCACCCAGAGTATCTCGTTCTCAGGGTCGTTGTTGATGACACGGTACATCTGCTCGAAATCATCCACGTCACGGACCCTGACAGCTTTGCGTCCATTGACATACAGCTGGCGGAAATCGAGCGGTCGGCCATTGAATGACGGAGCATCGGCCACATAGAGCTTGCCCTGGCGTTTCCATCCGCTCACCTCGACACCTCCGCTGATCACTGCATTACCGTCAGATGTTATCACGGTGGGAGCCTCCGCTGTGCCGCTGTCTTCAGGACGTACGAACACCGGCTCGTAGACATTATATGTGCCGGAGGCCAGATGTATGGTGATTCCGGTCTCCACCCCAGGGGCGGCTGTGCGCCGCATCTCGCGTCCCAGACGCAGAGCCTGGGTGAGGGTCGCCTTAGGAGCGGCGGCCGATCCGTCATTGCTGTCACTGCCTCCCGGAGCTACGTAGATATCGGCAGCATTCATCACCGATGTTATCAATAAAAATGCCGATGTGATCGATAGTCTCATAACTTACCTGATTTTTGTGATAGTAAGGGATTGAATGTATGCTGGAATCATCGCGCGAGGGGAAGCCACACACTCATCTCGCTGTGTCCGCGGTTGCCCCATGCGTAATATGGAACAAGGGTAAGTTTCACTTTCTCGTTCTTGGGAGCGAGCTCGCGGTATAGCTTGCCTGACCAGTCACCGCCGTCGGCGAGTACGCCCTCTGTGTCGAGCACTGTGAGACGGCTGCCGTCAATCACGGTCTCGCGGGCAGTGAACGTGGCATCGGCGGGAATAAGCACGTCATCGATGCGGCGGTTGCCGTCAATATCGATTCCTTCGAGGCAGTATACTATCGGGCCACGCTTCACGGCCACCTGGTTACGGGTCTCCTCGACAAGGGGATTCGATTCGAGCAGCTTGGCTTTCATCTCCATATCGAGCGTGATCACATCCCCTTTCTTCCATGGGCCGTCAAGTGTGACATAGCTGTCGTTGGCATTGTCAAGTGTGCGGGTCTTGCCCTTGACGGTAACTGTGGCGTGATCACACCACGAGGGTATACGCAGTTTGATATCAGAAAGAGTCTTTCCGGGCACTTCTGCAAGTGTCAGTGTCACCTTACCATCGTAGGGATAGCCGGTGATCTGCTTCACTACAAGTTTCTTGCCACCGAAATCAGTGGCAAGCTCGTTGTCTCCATATAGATTTACCCACAGGGTGGAGTCGCTGAGCGAGTAAGCATAGTTCTGGGCCTCGCAGACGGTGCGCAGGGTGTTGGGGGGGCAGCAGAAACAGCTGATATATACCTCGCGCGTCTTGGGCCATCGCAGTGTATATGGCAGGTCATCGCTGATACGCAGAGGATTGGTATAGAAATATTTAGTACCGTCGAGGCTTACACCGCTGAGCACGCTGTTGTAGAGGGCGGTCTCTACGATATCGGCATATTTGGCATCACCGGTCGACTCCAGCATACGCCAGTTGAAGAGCATATTGCCGATGTTGGCACAGGTCTCGTTGTGGGCTGTGGAGTTGGGCAGCTGGTAAGGACGTCCGTAGCTCTGGTGTACCTTCTGTATGCTGTCGGGCTCGTAGCATGTGCCGTCGGGCGACGTACCGTCGTATAATGCGCCACAAGCTCCGGTGATGTACATCTTGCGGTTGACGATGTCATCCCAGATACTGGTGAGGTTATTCATCAGCTGCTCTTCGCCTGTCTCGTTGTAGAGGTCGGCAACACCGGCATAGAGGTAGTTGGCGCGCACGGCATGCCCCATGGCGTTGTACTGGTCGCGAAATGGTATGCGATCCTGATTGTCATCTGTGCCGTTCTCCACGAGCCCGCGTATATTGATCAGATTGTTGGCAAGGTCAAGATAGCGGGGATTACCTGTCTCGCGGTACATCTCCACCACGCCCATGTAGTGCGAGGGACAGATGGCATTGCGTGCGAGTTCGGCCGATGCTGTCTCATAGAAATTGCACAGGAAGTCGGTAGCCTTCACCGCTGCATCAAACAGAGTGGTCTTCCCGGTAGCTCTTTTATGTATGATACCGGCCATCATCAGGTGACCCAGATTGTATGTCTCGAAGTTGAGACGGTTGGCGAATGCCCCTTTCTCGTCCTCGCCGCCCACCTTGGTGCCGATCACCGTCTGCTCCTTGGGCATCGCATGTGTATCGACACCGCGGTTACGCTCGTCGATGATCACGGGCGTATGGATATATCCGTCCTCACGCTGTGCCTTCACCACCTGCTCGATAAACTTATCCATCAGGGCATCGAGCTCCGGATCCTGATTCACGGCGTACACGGCAGCCACGGCTTCGAGCCACTTATACATGTCTCCGTCGTGGAAAGGAGGCCCCCAATGCTCGCCGGGCATCGTACCGGCCGCTATCTCGAAATTGCGGAATCCGTGTGACACATCGGGGTCATTCCATGTGTTCCACATGCTCTGCAGGGATTTATTACTGTATACATCGAATCGTTCGCCCCAGAAGCCACCGGTCCATTTTACCGAGCCGAGAGGAGTGTTGTGCATCACAGCGTGCTTGCTGTTGGATGTATCAGTCAGGCCACCGTCATGGGCCGACATGCCGAGCGCTACAACTGCGCCCGATATCAATAGACCAAATTTCTTATTCACAATACAATGGAATTAGAGTTAAGTGTAATAATGCAAAGTTACACAACATTACCCGTAATTCCAAATCTTATTTTCGTACGTGCCCGGAGTTTTTCACTATTATGACTCCGGATCTTGATGTTCAAGCAGTCAGAGCTGCTACATCAATGCCCCGGCTCTAATCCGGCAGTAGCTGCAGAAGGCCTGTCTGTGGCACACATTTCCCTGACACAACATTAAAATCAAATATATGTGAATAATTTGTAGAGGCTGTCCAAACCCGTTCGACAGCCTCATTCCAGTAATGCATATTTCAATTAATTCATTCCCTATCTTCACTAAAGACGGCGTATCTCATCTTCGGGGAGGCCGGTGGATTGGGATATTATCTTGATATCGACACCGCTTTTCAGCAGATTCCGTGCAGCTTCCCTAAGCCCTTCGGCGCGACCCTGCTCCAGACCCTGCTCCAGACCTTCGGCTCTGCCCTGTTCCAGACCTTCGGCCCATCCCTCGGCACGGCTGTCGTCGAGGGCGTTCTGCCGGGCGCGGACATCGTCGAGGTGCTCGCGATACTCCTTCTTTTCGGCCGGTGTCATGTTGTCGTAGATCAGCGTCTCTCGCGCCCTTGACAGTCCGGGGGCATCGTACTCGCTCCGTATCATGCCCGTCTTGAGGTAGTCCATCCACTGCTCAAGATAGTTGGGTGACAGATTATTGGGATTGAATTTCTCAACCCTGACGATGAAGTATTCAGGGAATACCTCATCCGCGGACTTGCCCTCTATGGCCCGCTTCTCCTTGTCGTTGATCAGCAGCTTAGTGCCCGTGTGTATGCCGCGTAGCTCGGTCTGGCCCCGGTAGACATAGTCATCGCCTGAGCCGAGATCGAAATAGACTATGCTGATGGAGTACACTTTATGTATCGCCGAGTACGGGGAGCCAAGGCTTATCTGCTCGGTGACCGCATTGGCCACCCCGAAGAGTATGCGCTCGATAAAATCCAGCTCCCTGATGTTCTGCACCTCGATGATCACTATCTCACCGTCTTCGTTCCTGGCCTTGATGTCGACCCTGTTGAACTTAGCCAGAGAGCTCGACTGGTTGCCCTCGCTCTCAAGTATCTCCAGTATGGTCATGTCCTTGCCGGTGATCACCTTGATGAATCCCTCCAGGATCTCGAAGTTGGCCTTGTCCCGGAGCATGTGCTTCACCGCCCAGTCAAACCAAACGTAATGCTTGTTGTCATTTCGCTTACCATTATGCTTGTCTTCATTATTTACCATAGCTAAGAGATTTATATCGATCCTCCCACAAAGATAATCCAATTATTTGCAATCTACAAATAGAATTATACGATATCTTATAAATCTTATAACATTTCTCCATGTCTAATAACATCATTCTCCCGGTATCAAATGTTAATGGAAAATAAAAATCAATTTCGGTATCAACCAATGGGAGACCTGTTTGTTTTAATAGTAAACAACAACTAAATTAAGATATTATGAAATACGAAGACGCTATCAAATCAAACCATCTTGTACTCGTCGAATTCTATGCTTCCTGGTGTCCCCACTGCCAGCGAATGGCTCCAATCGTAGAGCAAATCAAGGAAATCCTCTCGGCAAGTCTCAGTGTATATCAATACGAGATTGATGACAATCAGACACTTGCCGACAGGGAAAATATCAAGGATATACCTACATTCATCGTGTATCGCGATGGGGAGGAGATGTGGCGTCAGAGCGGAGAGATGACCGCCGACGATCTGCTCCAGCACATTGAAAAATACAACTGATCGATATTCAACTTTCATTCGTAAGCCAGCTTCACCACCACCACTCTGATTGATTGGTCGGAGGTGTCGTTGGCTATTTTTGCGATATGCCAGTCGTCTGGAAAAAAGAGGAAGAAACTCTCTGGCGAAGAGTCATGGAATATAGCCTGCTCCTTGTCGTAATCGTAGTGTATCACGTCGGGCTTATACTCGCAATTGGGCGTAGAAGTATTGTGATCGATGATGCCGAATCGCTCGGTGCCCTTCACCACATACTGAAAGTCGATCGTGTGGTAGTGGCTCTCGCTCCGTCTCTTTTCCAGAGGGGCATTGCTGCTGTCTTCGATCTTCACCACCAGTCCGGTACCCTCGATAGGATGATTGCCTTTTTCAAGAGCAAGCAGGTCGTGGGTGGAAAGCCACTCAAACATAGCGTCCCACTGTGCGGGATTCTTACGGTATTGCTCATAAAAATCCACGGCGTTGACGCTCGGGTGTGGATCAGCCTTGAATCCGTGACGCCACTCTCCGGCACGCATCCACTCATCGGCCTCCGCGACCAGACGCGCATCATCTACCTGACGGGTATATACCCCGTCGGCTTTGGCGACACATGCCGCCGCTATAGTCAGCAATGACAATATAATCTTTTTCATGGTCTATTATTTTTTATACATGCAAAAGTACATAAAAAACCGGATTTATTCGTATCCTGTGTATCATAATTAACATGGCATAACGGCGGCATTACAGGCATAGGCATTATTTACACATCCAGTCATTGTGGTGATATCTTGATATTACTCAGCAGATAAGCATCGCAATAAGCGGTTGCCATATTTATTTTTATTAAGTTTCAATAACTTTATACGCGTTTACACGTTATAAAAATATAACGATATATAAATATTATGGAAACAATCAAAGATAAGGAATTCGGAGGCGAGCGTCCTCTATACCACCGCAGCGATTTACGTCTTGACAACGTGACTATCCATTTAGGAGAATCAAGCATCAAGGAGTGTCGTAATATTGAAGCTGTCAACTGCACTTTCGAGGGTAAATATGTATTCTGGGAAAACACAGACTTCACAATCGACAACTGTTATTTCGCCGAAAGTGCCCGCTCCAGCCTCTGGTATTCCCGCAACGGCCGCATGACCCGCTGCAAGGTAGACGCTCCGAAGCTATTCCGCCGCATGAAGGGTATATATGTGGCTGACACGGATTTTCCTAACGGCGAGCAATATTTCTGGGATTGCGACGACATCGAGCTGCACAATGTAAAGATCGCTAACTGCGACTACGCATTCATGCACTGTCACGATGTGCGCATCTACGACTACCGTCAGGACGGCAACTACAGTTTCCAGTATGCCCGTAATGTAGAGATCCATAATGCCGTCATCAATTCAAAGGATGCCTTCTGGGAGGCAGAGAACGTCACCGTATACGACTCGGTGATCAACGGTGAATATCTCGGCTGGTATGGACGCAATCTCAAGTTCGTACGCTGTCATTTCACCGAGGAGCAACTGCTGTGCTATGTCGACGGTCTTGTGCTCGAAGACTGCACATTCGGCGAGGATGCAAATCTGCTTTTTGAATACTCCAAAGTCAACGGCAACATCAAGGGCCACGTCACCAGCATCAAGAATCCTACTACCGGACACATCAAGGTAGATTCGGTGGGTGAGATAATCATCGACGAAAACATCAAGGCCCCGGGTGACTGCGTTATCGAGGTCTCCCACAAATCCTGATCACACATCTCATAATGTATATTAAAACGGCGATTGCTCGCCGTTTTTCTTTTTTTTGCCCATCCGGATACGATGAGCAGTATTTGACAAGGAGGTATCACCCGGAGAGGCGCCCACGAATTGTTACAATTGTGTCGGGGCGATTGTGACATTGCGATTTTTGATTGTGAATATTTTGTCACATTTTATGTTGGGAATATTTTTTGAAAAATTTTTCAAAATTTTTTATCGCTGGTTTTTATTGGTTTAAGTGGGTTTTGATGAGAATTTTTATCAAAACAAAACTGTTACAAAACAATGACA
>CAZBWZ010000033.1:0-21023 GCA_964495725.1 uncultured Bacteroides sp. | reverse complement strand
CGTGGAAGTATAAGAGCGGAATGGGATGGAGCGATTTCGACAGCAATGTCGGTTTCATCAGGGAGTGGATCTCAAAGCGTGCGTCTGTGATGCCATCATTGATCAGGAAGAGTTTTTCGCTGGGCTCACTACTGGATCTTGTGGTGAATACCTCCATGCCCGAGGAGGATGCCGCCGCTCTGCATATCACGTACAACGGTGTGAGGCTGACACGCGGTGTATTCAATGGCAAGGAGTATCAGGGACGCACAGTGACTCTGTCCGGAGCACCGGAAGACGATATAGTGGCCTGGGAAGTCAGGCGAGGCGGCGATGTGGAGCGCGTGGAGGGCAGCAGTGTCACCATCACGTTCGATAAGCTGATGAGATATAGCCTGGAGGCAATCGTGGACCACAGCGGCATCAGCGATGTCAGCGCGGAGCCGGAGCTGCGTTTCACCCTGGCCGACGGCGTGGTGAGCTCCGCCGAGCCCATAAGTGTGTATGATCTCAGCGGCCGCCTTGTAACATCTCCTGCCACCGCCGTCACACTGCCTGCCCGCGGCCTATACATCATCGTGAGCAGGGGCCGCTCAGCCCGCGTGGCCTGGTAAATATATCTATAACTTGACTCAAACTATTCATAATGATATAAATACTGATAACTGATTATGAAACAGCTAATTTCAATTCTTGCTTTTATAGCTCTGGCTATTGGCATCACTGCAAGTGCGCAGTCTAATCCACGCTATGCGTATGTAAGGAAATCGAATGTCAATATCCGGGCTACTCCCTCTTCCAAGGGCCGGGTGGTGAACAAGGCTCAGGAAGGGTATGTGTACTATGCGGGTCCGGATAATGGCGACTGGGTGAAGGTATATTACGATATCTTCAATGAGGAGGATGGCTATATCAGCAAGAGCTTGGTGGATGTATTGGAGTCATGTCCGTTGCCGCAGGATAAACTTAATTCCACTTTTACTTTTGACAAAGACGGCGCGATCGGAGTTCTTAATTTCACGCGTAAGGGAGACAAGGTGGAGTATGATTACTACATTAAGGATAAGGAGCTGGCACGTAGCGGCGGCTCGGGCATCATCGAAAGAGGCAGTGATGAAGTCAATTATAATGCGGATTCTGGTGAGCTCTTCCAGCCTTCCACATGGTTTTGCGGCATAGAAGATGTCTCAGGCCTCCCGCATGCGATCTATGACTCTAAGACGGGAAAACTGATTTTCGGAGGCTTCCTCTGGACTGCCGAAAACTAACACTCGAATAATGGTCTGCACAGGACTCTTGAAGTAAAATACTGCGTGCCATCTGCCGCTTTCCGCCGAGCCGGCGCGGGATGCACGTCAGGTGGCACGCAGTTTTTTTAGAACATCACCATTAATAGTAAAATTAATAGGAAATAGGTGACCTGTAATTACCGACCGCGTCAATTGATTATCCGAGATGCTTATATCACACGCGAAAACATAAAAAAACTCGCAAAAACCCGAGGCCAAGGCCTCGGAAAAGTGTTTGTGGATTATTGTGTGTTTTCGTATGTGACAGTGAGATGGTCAGGGGGGATATGGCAAGGAGGCTGTCTGAGCGGGTCAGACAGCCTCCTGTGTGGATGTGGTATGGGGGATTATTTCTTGACGATCTTCTTGCCGCCGAGGATGTAGAATCCGGCGGGAAGGTTGTTGAAATCAGAGGCGTCGCCTACGCAAAGGCCATTGAGGTTGTAGATCTTGTCGTTGTCGAGCTGTCTGTCAGCGAAGATGCTGTTGATGCCGTCGTGGCCTGATTTGTGAGTCAGCTTCACAGTGGCGCCCTCGGTAGTGATGGTCTGGTGGAGACGTAGGTCGGCCGATGATGCCGCGGCATAGAGATCGACGGTGCCTTCCTCGACATCGAAGGTCTGGGATGATGTGTTGAAGTAAGAGAGCTGGTCGTGGCTCAGAGGAATAGTCACCGTCTTGGCCTCACCCGGCTCAAGCTCGACACGTGCGAATCCTACGAGCTGCACCTTGGGACGCTCGATGGCAGAATTGCAGTGAGCGTATAGCTGCACGATCTCCGCACCCTGACGGTCGCCGGTGTTCTTTACAGTCACGGTGGCCTCAAGAGTCTCGTCCTTGCCCAGACGCTCGGATGATACGGTGAAGTCAGAATACTCGTATGTGGTGTAGCTCATGCCGTAGCCGAAGGGATAGAGGGGAGTCTTCTTGTGATACATATAGGTATAGCCGGCCTTGCGGATGTCATATTCCTGCATACCCGAGGGAAGGTCGGTTACAGAGTTGTACCATGTAGAGGTGAGCTTGCCTGAGGGATTATAGTCGCCGTAGAGCACATCGGCGATAGCATTGCCCTGGGCCTGACCGCCATACCAAGCCTCCACGATAGCCGGCACATGCTCCTGGGCCCATCCGATAGTCATGGACGAGCATGACTGGAGCAGCAGCACTACATTGGGATTGACGGAATATACGCCTTCGAGCAGCTTCTGCTGGTCGCCCGGCAGATTGAGGCTGTTGCGGTCGTGGCTTTCGTCGGACACCTCAAGATTGGTGCCACCGGCGAATACCACCACATCGGCCTTGGCTGCGATCTCGAGCGCACGCTGATAGTTGGCCTCGGGTATAGCGCCGGTCACCTCGCATGCCTGATAGAGGTATACAGGACCCTGCTCCTCGAGAGGATTGGTGACGGTGGGATCGTAGGCGCGGAACCAGTCCATATTCGCGCAGTATCTGTCGCCATCGGTGCCGCCCTCAAACTTGACGTAGATAGTGTGGGTGCCGTTCCACACTGCGGGATCGATGTCCACCGTGGTGACCACATATTTACTCCAGTTGCCGGTGACCGGACAGAGCACCTCGGCCTCGGGGGTATCATCGATCTGGTCGAGATAGAAGCGAGCGATTGTGGGATTATTGTTTTTGGCTCCGTGATATACATCGAGCTTGGTGCAGTTGCCGGGGATATGCACATCGGTGAATCCCACCCAGTCGCCATTGTAGATGTAACCTAAGTTGCCGGCCGAACCGTTGGCCTCGTGGGTGAGTCGCTTGTTGGATGACTCCACGCTCTGCAGGTCGCAGTCCTCAAACTGCACGGTGCCGTCGCTCACCACATAGTCGAGCTTGGCGGCGATACCCTCAAACGGGGTAGACAGCTCGGTAGGCGAACCCGAATAGCCGCCGAGCGACACCGTGTTGGCGAGCGGACCGATCACGGCCACGGTCTTGGAGCGGTCGAGTGGCAGTAGGTTGTTGTCATTCTTAAGCAGCACGATGGCCTCGCGGGCGGCAGTGAGAGCCAGCTCCTGATGCTCGGTGCAGTTGAGCTTGGAAGAGGGGATGGAAGTCCAGCTCACATTACCCTTTGCATCGAATTCGCCCACAGAGAAGCGTGCGGCGAATACGCGTGTGAGGGCCTTGTCGAGGTCGGCTTCGGTCATGAGACCCTTTTCGATAGCCTCCTTGCAGAACTGCTGGAAGGTGTCGCCGCAATTGAGATCCTCGCCGTTGAGCATCGACACGGCCGATGCCTCGGCGCCGGTGGCCACATAGTGGTGACGCAGATACACATCCTCGACGGCGCCGCAGTCGGAGGTGACGAAGCCGTCGAATCCCCACTCGCCGCGCAGGATGTCGATCAGCAGCTCGTGATTAGCGCCGCAGGGCACACCGTTGAGGGCATTGTACGCGCTCATTATCGACCTTACGTTACCGTCTTTCACCGCCATCTCGAATGCCGGCAGATAATACTCGCGGAAGCTGCGGTCGTCAACGTCAGACGACGTGCTGCGGCGGCCCTTCTCATAATTGTTGGCCACAAAGTGCTTGGCGGTGGCGATGGTCTTGTAATGTTTGGGGTCATCGCCCTGCATACCCTTGATATACTCCACGGCGATCTTGCCGGTGAGGAAGGGATCCTCGCCGTAATTCTCCTCGTCACGTCCCCAGCGCGGGTCGCGGCTCATGTTGATTGTGGGGCACCAGTAGATGAGGCCCTTGTTCTTATCATTGTTATATATACGCGCCTCGTCAGAGATGGCGGTAGCGGTTTGGAAGATCAGAGGCAGATCCCATGTGGCCGACATGGCCTTGGATGAGGGGAAGGAGGTGGCCAGACCCGAGCGGGCCACACCGTGTAGACCTTCGTTCCAGTAGTTGTAGCTTTTCACGCCGAGGCGGGAGATGGCTGATGTGCTGTGTCCCACCTGGTCGATTTTCTCTTCGAGAGTCATGCGGGACACCAGGTCCGTGGCACGCTCGACAGGTGACAATGACTCGTCCTGATAGGGGTAGGTCTGGGCGTATGCGCCGATACCGCTGAGCAGACCCGAAGCAAGGATTAAAGATAGTTTTTTCATGAGATGGTATTTCGTAAAAAAGATTTTTCTGCTACAAAAATAGGTAAGAATTGCTCATCCGAGTGGTAAAATCGGGCCAAACAGCGGGTAATTTTGAGTAATGCGCCCCTTTTGACCATAAATTGCGTGTTTTTGTCGAATTGCATAGGCTATGCTTGCATAAGCAGGCGGTCATATTGATGATCATATACCATCCTGAATCATATACCATCCAGCCTTATATTTCTGCGCGATATAGCCTAAGATGAAAATGAGCGCCTGCTTAATAAAAAAAAGCTTCAGAGGTAATCCGTGCTCTGAGGCTTATCGCTATGTAAACATCCATCACTCTTAACAAGAGATACTTAATGACAATGCAAAGCTACTAAAAATATTTGAGATACCCTATTGTTTTGTCATAAAAAAACTAATAATCACGGGGATAAATGGTAGGATGTTTAGGAAATGTACAATTTTATAGTAGGTAAATATCAGTGAATCAATCTGTTATTCGACATCCAAATCTCTTGTTAAGAGTTACATAGGGCAAAATAGAGAAAATCTCACCTGGCGGGCGCATATCCGCACTATTCACCATGAATACCGGCTGTGTCTCAGCAGCAGCTACTTGACAATGATCACTGCCATATTGAAATATTCAATCGGAAGCTTGATATGGGGCGGATTGATTACCGTGCTATTCCTGTCACTATTCCTGTTCTTTATCAAGGGATGGTATAAGGATGCGGTATTCAAACCCATATCATTTGTCGTGTCGGGTATTTTAGGTGTGATCATATTATGGAACAGCACCCTCATCTGCGGGGCCCTGTCAATGAAATCAGACATATCGTCGATACAGGCGCTGATTGAGGATGCCACGGCATCAT
Organism: uncultured Bacteroides sp.; assembly: GCA_964495725.1. Classification (GTDB taxonomy): domain Bacteria; phylum Bacteroidota; class Bacteroidia; order Bacteroidales; family Muribaculaceae; genus CAG-873. Next base: position 15,803 of record CAZBWZ010000033.1, on the reverse strand, counting down.
TAGGGCTGCACGGCAATTCCATGGTGGATATCGCACAATCCAACGATGTGCTCGGTCAGGCCATAGACAGTCACCCGATATTGGAGTACTATGTCAATTACTGTGATTTTTCGGGCCATACCGTGGCCGAATTGCCGACGGTGATGTGCGATACCCTCACTGACTACCTGAACGGAGTGATACTCAAAAATCTGCTGTGGATGTTGGGCTTCGTGACAGTCGGGGCCGTGGTGGTGATAAAGACAATGGGCCGTACATACAGCAGATCAGGTGTGCGCACAGGCCGACAGGAGGTTCGCTCAGACCGGCGCACGCGGATAGCATCGCGCAACAGCGGCCACAAGAGATACTCAAGAAATTAACAAACATATATAATATATGAGCAATACAGTAAATGTAACGGGCAATCACATACTTGTGGGCCTCGGGGGTACCGGAGGCAAGATACTCCGCGCATTTAAAATGCGTATGTATGAGGAGTTTCCTACCGCCGAAGAGCGCAAAAAACAGCCGGTGTCGCTGCTATATGTCGATTCCACGGATGAGATGATGCCAAAAGACGGTAGAGCACGCGCCGACTTCAGGGTGATGGGGCAGGATGCATCATTTACCAACAACGAATTTCTCAATATCAAGGATGTAGATGTAGACCATATACTCAATCACATAGACAATTACCCTCCGATCAAGGGCATTGTGGATAATGTGAGTGCCGTGAAATCGGCAATAGGTTCGCTCGGACAGGCCGCCGGACAGAAGCGCCGCGCAGGTCGCCTGTTGTTCGCCGCCAATGCCAGAGGCTATGTCAACAGTCTGAGAGACGCCTACTACCGGGCGCAGGAGGTATCCGGTACTGCCGACCGTACCAACATATATATTTTCACCGGACTATCCGGGGGTACCGGTTCGGGGTCGATCGTGGATGCGATAGTGCAAGCAAGGAAGGCCTTCCCAGATGCCAAGATACTGGTATTCGCCATGCTGCCGGAGATGAATCTCCCCAAGAGCGACATGGATCAGGGCCGTTACTACCAGAATGCCGTTGCTGCCATGAAAGAGCTCAACGCATTGCAGACAGGACGGTGGCAACCGCAGGATGTGACAGGCAGCGGCAAGATAGACCTGTATAACGACAACATCAAGGGCGTGGCCGACGGATTGACCGTGTACAGCAACGTCAACGAAAACGGACTCACTATCAATTCGCTCACCGAGCTACCCAGGATTGTGAGCGATTATGTGTTTGCACGTATATTCTACATCAATGACGAAGACGGCGTAAACGGCGACATCATCCGCGGCTACACCTACGAAAACATGGATGATTTCGCGCTGGAATATGACGAGACAGCCAATCCCAAACCCGGAGAACCTCTGCCCGTGGCGCGCACCAAGAAAATCAACTCATTAGGTGTCAAGCGCGTGATCTATCCTGAGCTACGCATCCTGAAGCATATTACCTATACACTCGGCGAATCCATACTTTATCAGTTCAGATACAACAACTGGCAGGACAACCAGGGCTACGTGAACGAGGAGCGCAACAAGGATTACCGCCGCGAATACTTCTCGAAGGAGAATCAGCAGGCCTGGATGCTGGATAAGGAGCATCTGAAACTGGAGAAGAAGATCCTTGAGTCGGATGCCGACTATCCGCGTTTTGAAGACTACTGGCATGATAAGGCTATCGGCTATGCCGAGGAAGCGAAGAAGAGCGGCAACCCCCTCAATGAGCTGGACAATATCCTTGCAGATTTCTATACCGAGCATTTCCGAGAAGACGGCGTGGAGGGCTTCTATGCGTCAAAGGAAAGAGCGATCCCGGAGATGGCAAAAGAGGTGCGTCGCAAAATCGAGCACGGACTGTTTGAGAAATGGAAGCTCGGCGATATCTCCATCGTGGAGCTGCAGAGAGTGTCGAAACTGCTTGTGGAGCGCATCGGTGAGATACGCAAGGAGATAGAGACCGCCATAAGGGAAGAGACCGAGAATCTCAAGGCTATCGATGATGAGCGGCTGGCCAACGTAGAGGAGTGGAGCCGCCTGGGCATATTGCAGCGCATGGTGGGCAACGGCTCGCGACGCTATGCCGAGCATCAGGGTATCCTCACCGATTATTATACATCCAAGACCAATCTGGTGGCAATGGAGTTCGCTAAGAAACTCGCAGCCAGAGTGTCGGTGGAGATAGGCAAGCTCGATGCCGATATACTGACGTTCGGTCAGAAAATAGTGGATGCGATAGAGGAGACCGAGAAACTTGTGGCCGCGCAGCGTAAGGTCAACAAAGGACTGGAGGATATGCGCGGCGCCGTAATCGAAGTGAGCGAGGAAGGCGCTATGGCAGAATTCGAGGTAGATGTCAAGATCGACAAGACCGACATGCCCAATATCGCGCGTCAGCTGCGTGAGATCATACTCCCGCAAAAAGAATTCGTCAACTTCGGTACCCTGTCCAATGATATCAGCGTGGACGACATAAAGGATGCCTTCGATATCCGCCTCACGGAGATTGTGAGAGCCAAGCATAACGACAAAGCCGATGCGGAGAGGAAGGTGCTCGGACTCAATATCCTCACACAGCTGCAGCAGCAACTCAAGACAGATGACGATATCAGAGCCTTCGCCAACAAGATAGTGCAGCAGAGCGGCGTGTATCTCAAGCTCAACAACGACCAGATGCAGTTGCACCTGCGCAACAATGAGGGTAACCTCTCGCCCGGTAATCCGGCAAGCATCAACAAAAGGGTGATTCTGGTGTCAATACCCTCGCCGGATGATAATGAGGGGCTGTCGAGGTTTGCCGACAAACTGGAGCAGGCGTTCAAAAACTCGTTCAACCATGCTACCGCACGCACGAGCATCACAATCAACCGCAAGAGTCCCCGCAAAGACGAACTCCTGATCGTGACCATCAGATACTGCTATCCGATGCGTGCGATAGATTGGATGAGGCCATACACCAAGCGCTACGACGAATTCCTCAACACCGGAAATCCCAACACCGATGACGGAAACGCCATCCTGCTGCATGGCGAGGGAGACGGATCGCAGTATCCTCCACTCTTCGCTGTTGACAATCCCGCAGAGTCGGCTGTGTCAGCAGAGCCGGCCGTTACAGTGGCGCCAAAGGCCGCTGCCACCCCGCCACAGGTGATACCCGCACCGACGATACCCGGTCCCCCGCCTATCGATGACGGGATGTTGCCCCCGCCTATCGAGGAGCCTGAGATCAGACTCTATATAGCCGTGAGAGGACAGCAGTACGGGCCGTACGACAGGGCCACCTGCGAGAAGATGCTGCAAAGCGGTCATCTTACAAGCAAGTCTAAGGTGTGGATGGAAGGAATGGCCTCATGGCAGCCTGCCGGAGAAGTGGCTGCGCTACAGTCGCTATTCGCACCCAAGGTGATGCCACCGGTGCCCGGTACACCGGGCATGCCACCTATGCCACCGATCGATTAACTGATTATTAAAACAAATAAATATGGCACCTAATAAAAGAGAACGCCTGCGTTACCGTTACGGTATCTGCCTTAACGACGGATGCCCGAAATGCAAGTCAAAGGAAGTGCAGCGGATACCTGCGCGAAAGGATCTGGTATGTGAGGAGTGTGGAAAAAAACTGCGCGAATGTCCCCCTCCCAAGTCACTTTGGAGCAAGTACGGCAAGCTGATCACAATAGCCGCCGTCCTGGTGGTGATCGGTGTGGGTATCCTGATATATTGCTTATGTTTCCCGCACCCCCCCGCCACTAAGACTGGTGAAGATCCACTGCCAGTGGACACCGTGACCCCAGCCCCCGTAGATACCGTGACCCCAGCCCCCGTCGACACCGTGACCTCGACACCTATTGACACTGTGAAAGAGGAAGTGCCACAGGAAAGTGTGAAGGATGAACCAAAGGACAAGAAAAAGGATAATACGCCAAAGCCTGTGAAAGAGCCCAAGACAACCGCATCGGCCATACGTGTGCCTTTCGGCAACTATAGCGGACCGGCCGACGGTCTGGGCGGGGAGATAAGGGTGACGCGCCATTATTCACTGGACCTGAGGAACGCGGCACACGAGACTATCGAACTGCAGCCGGGAGATGTGATCACAAGGACAAAGTTTAAAAACGGAGAGCTTGTGGGCGGATACTGGCACCGTGGCTCCAAGGGACGCACATTCCACAGATAGGCAGATGAGGCAGCCGGTATACAAGATAATACTGATGATTTCAATCTCTCTGGTATACGGAGGAATAGAAAACATCATCCACTGCCGTGAATTCCGGTCGGATATGCTGGAGGAGATGTCGCGGCATCTCAATATCGCATGGCCCGGGGAAGAAGGCATCTCAACGGTGAACAGCGGAGTACGTGATATCACCGTGAGGATTACCGACGGCTGTGTGGAGCATATCGGCTACCGCATATTCCCTGACGATGTCCGCGACAGGTTCATCCCGCCGCAGATAGCCGATTTTATCGAAAGATATTGGCTCAGCCTCTCGTTGCCTATGAAGAGGCTGAAATCGGTGAGCCAGCAGATGCTGGAAGACAGGTTTGTGTTCAGCAAAGGCGGACTCAGTACGCTCGAAAGATTGCAGAGGGATTCCCTGCTGTCATTTTCGTGCGAGATAGGCCAGGGCAATATCACGGTGACATGGGGAGAAGACCCCCGCCCCGTGTGCCGTATCACCTTTCCGAAGGATCACGAGCTGATATTGGGCCGGAAGATGCCGGAGAATGACCGCCGTCTGGCAAGCGAAATCAGATGTGCCAGGATAGATGCGAGGGCGGATAAGGATAATCTCTCGCCACTGCTGTCGCCCGACACCGTGACATCGCTATGGGTATACAATGAAGGCAGCTATCTTGATTGCAATCTCAAGTCTGACCGGTATTACCGTCACGGCGACGGTGATTCGGAATACATACCCGTCTTTGATGCCGGACGACTGCCCGAAAGCATAGCCAATCTGTTTACGGATTACGATATAGCTGAGGCAGATAAGATCAGGCTTGTGATACGTCAGATAAAATTCGGGTTTGAAGAGGAGATGATTGAGACGACCGTACCTGAGTTCGTGGCTTTTTGCAAACGCAACGGATGCGTGCCCTTTGTGGGCATAGTATCGGTGGACGATGACCCGGCGGGTGTCGCCGATGTGCTCGTGATAATGCGCAACTGGAATATCGGCTACAATCATCTGTTGCGTGTGACGCTGCCGCTGACGTGTGTCTCGACAGGCGAAGGCACGGCAACGGCGCGTATGAATGCCTTTATTCCATCATCAAACGTAAAGAATCTGTTTAAAAACTAAGATAAGGATGATAAAGAATACCAGAATGTATATGCTGATCCTGCTGGTGGTCACGGCCTTGACGGCAGTGGCCCAGGAGGGGCAGTCATTCTCGAAACAAATGAATGAGATAAAGCGTAGCAACGAATACGTGTACGCCGAGTCATCCGCACCAACCGAGGCCGATGCCAAGGCGGCTTGCGATGTGTTGCTCAAGATAGAAATCACTAAGTATCTCGCTTCGGTCAATCCCGGCTCGGCTCAGCAAAGCCGGCTGATGAAAGATATATCGGATTACAAGCGTGACTATCTGACTCAGACACGGGCAGAGATGGTGAGAGTATTCGGCTATGTAGCTAAAAGCGCTATCGATGCAAAAGAAAAGATGGGTCACGATGGCGGAGGTAAGGATGAGAAGACAGAGAATACACCGGTGCCTGTGACACCAACGCCAGTGGCCGTGACCATGTCACCGGCAGCGGGCTCTGACCCTGCCGTACAGTCATCCCCGGCATCATCATCGGTGCCGCTCCAGGCCGGAGATACCGATCTGGCCAGATGGCAGTATGAAATGCTGCAGAGCGTGGTGGACAAGCCAGACATGATGGAGGCCAAAAAGCTGCTCAACAGATATAAGAGCCAAAACCGCATAAAGCGGCTGGGAGATCACACCGCAACGAATCCACGCCCGGCCGATACCTATTATCTTGTATTTGACAATACAGGCCATCCCCGTATGCTGTTGGCTCCGTCGGGCGGTAATTCGCGTTACGACATGCTCTCCGGCTCTACAGTGGATTTCTTTACAGCTACCGGAGGCGCAAGTTATTTATGGTTTCAGATATCAAAATAACACACAATTATAATGTAACTATGATAAGAAAGATAAGATATGTAATCGCGTGCATCATCTGCCTGATTGGCTTGCTGCCTGTCGGCGTACACGGGCAGCAAGCCGTGATGTTTGAGTTTGACCGCAGCGACGGAGTGGATCCGTCGGTGCCGCTTGAGCGTATGGAGCGCAATATCTCCCGATTGCTCACGGCGATGAATACATCGGCCCGTAACCAATCCTCTACCATAGACTTAGCAGGGATAGAGATATCCGAAGATGCGGCCTACAGCCTGCTGATGATATGGGAAAACGTGAGGATGCTCACCTTTGACGACGACATAATACAGAAGTGCGTGAGGCTGGGCTCCGGATCAAGCACACGCGGATATGAGGTGCAGAATATCGGTGTGGAGATGATACCCCTTAACCCTGACGAGTATAAGGAGCCGCGCAATCAGGAGATAACCATAACACTGGATCCCGGCGGACGCATCTCGGATTTCGTGATATCGATGGGCATGCATCAATACGCCTCGATGATGAAGGGTGCCAAGACTCTGGATGACATAGACCAGAGGCAGCAGATATTGCATTTCGTAGAGCAATTCCGTACGGCCTATTGCGAGAAAAACAAGAAGTTTATGGAGGACATCTTCAGCGACGAGGCTCTGATCATCACCGGGCGTGTGCGCACGCGCACAAGTCTTGAGCGTGGCATATCATCCGTGGTGGAGTATACCAAGCAGACCAAGCGCGAGTATCTCAACCGCCTGTTCAAGAAATTCGATAACCCGAAGACATATATCAACGTGAAGTTTGACGACATAGAGGTAGAGCGCAATCCGGTTAATCCGAATATCTACGGTGTGACTGTGAGACAGGAATGGCATTCCACAGGCTACAGCGATGTCGGCACGGTGTTCCTTCTCTGGGACTTCACAAATAAAAACAGCCCGAAGATCTATGTGAGGGTATGGCAACCCAACGAGGACACGCATCGTTTCCGCACCACAGAATTTGAATTGTAAATACAGACCAAGAATATGAAACGAGTATTATTTCTGATGCTGATCATCATGCTTACAGGTACTTATACTTGGGCACAGCTCACAGTGACCGATGAATGTAAAGTGAAGGATGGTGATATATCGGCATACAGGCTCAACGATACCGAGCCTATACTTATCGACGGAGACACGATACCATTCGCACTGGTGAGGGTCGGACTCGCGGAGCCCGATGCGGTGTTTGACAGCAAATGGGTGCTGAAGCAGGAATTCAAGGACAATGAATACTGGGTCTATCTTATGGACGGTGTGAAATCGGTCTCCATTAAGACAAAGCGCTTCACTCCGCTGCATTATAAGTTTCCCGAGCCATTGAAGGCAAAGAGCACCTACACGATGACGATAAGCAAGCCGGATGGCGACAAGTACAAGGGCTCGCTGCGTATCACCGGCAATGTGCCTGAGGCGCAGGTGTATGTCGACGGTATCAAATACAGCGACGGCATACCATATACCTATACGGGCGAGCCGGGTGAGCATCAGGTGGAGCTGAGGGCCTCGGGATATGACAGCCAGAGCCGTAAGGTGGACGTGGCCATGGGGCAGCTTAAGGATGTCAACATAAACCTCTACTCCACCGGGGCGCTCTCTGTCGAGGGCGTGAGCTACGGCATGGTGCCTGTCGAGGCGGCGTCATTCATGATGGGCAGCGCGCTGAATTATTACACCGAGCCGATGAGGAAGGTGAGCCTGAGGCCTTTTTCGGCAGGCAGCATGTTGGTGAGCGTCGACCTCTGGGAGAAGGTGATGGGCTCGGCCGACGACCGCATAAAAGGTGACAAGGGTCAGGTAGTGAATGTAAGCTATGACGAGATACAGGATTTCATACGTATACTCAACAAGATGACCAACAAGGATTTCCGCTTGCCGACCGAGGCCGAGTGGGAATATATGGCCAAGAACTCAGGCACATTAGGCATCGCGGATATTGATACGTCGATGGAGTGGTGTCAGGACTGGTTCGGTAAGTATTCGCTGAGTGATACGACAAATCCCCAGGGCCCCGAAAGCGGAGTGCTCCGCTCGGTGAGAGGAGGCAATGAGTATTCCGATTATGACGTGAAGTATAGCAATAAAGCTTACCGCTGGCACAAGCAACCTGACAAGGCGTCGCCCAAGATTTCATTCCGTCTGGTAGCGGACGAATGATAAGTAATAAGTAATAAGTAAATTTTTACACAAGATGAAAAAACTATTTTTATTGTTGATGTGCGCGCTGTTATCGGTGTCGGTATACGCAGCGGTACGCAATGTGTATGTCAACCCCCTGAAAAATTCGGCCGGAGTAAACGAAGTAGTGGCCAAGCGTCTGTACAAGAAGGCATTGCTGGGTCTGACAAAGGCAAAGACAATCGCTGCCGCATCCGGCCCCGATGCAGTGGCTCCCGGGAGTCCCGAAGCCCAGAACTATGACTATATCCTTACATTCGTGCTCAGGAACGCCACTACCGAGGAGGCGGGAACAATAGGCAATCTTATGGGTGCGTTAAGCTCCAGTAAGAAAGATCCGGATTGGTCCGGCAAACTCACCACAGATGTTATCATAGTGGATGCAAAGACCGGTAACAAGGCATTTGAGACCACTCTGGAGCCTTCGGGCACAGATAAGGATAAGGCAAACGCGATATTCAAAGCCACCAACCACTTTGATTATGATGTAACAGACATGACTGATGATGCCTTCCGTATATCCGGAGAGATACTCGAAGCCACCGATGTGGATAAAAAGGGTATCGTGAAGAAAGTGAGAGCACAGATCGGTTCGGAAAACGGTGCGCGCAAAAACCAATTGTTCGAGATTTACAAGGTGCAGGGTGACAATTGTGACCCTATCGGTATGGCAAAATGCGAGCAGGTGCTCAACGGCTCTGAATCAGTGCTCTCGATCATGGGCAAGAAAAATGGCGACCAGGTGATCTCCGACCTTATACAGAATGGTGACGGATCATATACTATCATGGCTCAGTCACGTTCTAAAACAGGATTCCTGCACAATAATTTCCAGGGTATAGACAAGATGTTTACCAACGAGGGACGTCCGAGCTATCTTGACCCCTACAACCGCACCTCCAAGCCTAAGGTAGGCTTTCTGGCAGTGGAGATCAATGACAATGCATTCAGTTCGCAAAAAGATAATTTCCAGAATCAGGTGGTGAAAGGTATGTCAAATGTACCCACTATCAATCTTGTGAAGACAATCTATCCTGAAGCCAGGGCAGCGCTCAACGACGGTGTCGACGGCCTTATCGAAGTGACCATAGACAAGGTTAACAACACTACGGAAAAGACTAAGGAAGGAAAGACCAATTACATGACAGAGATCCTCTTTACCGTATCAGGATATGATGTCGCTAACGATAAGTGGATCGACATGAAGTCGTTCAGCCGTAACGGCTCAAGCACCGAAAGTGCGGAAAAAGCCAAGGAGGGTGCTTTGGCATTGGTGGATACCGATGTGCAGAAATACAGCGAGGATCTTTTCCCTGTGGCAGCCTCAATCGTCAATTCAGTGGAAGTGAAGAAAGAAGAGGTGAAGAAAGTGCTCATCAATGTCGGTACCGATATGGGCGTGAAGAAGGGCATGGCCTTTGATATCTATGAGCAGAGATCTGAAGGCGGAGCTGACTCACGTTTCCTGCTCGGCACCGGTAAGGTTGAGAAAGAAGGTCTTAAAGCCAACGAGGCCGTGCTCAAGGTAAAAGGCAAGAACGATGGCGACAAGAAGCTCTACGAGCTGCTCAAGAATATGGATGAGAACACAAGTATCGTGCTCGTATCAAAAGCGAGCTATGATATACTCCAGAAAGGTATGAACTTCCTTAACCGTGATAAATAAATACTATTGTAATGAGACTGATACTGTCAACCATTCTTCTTAGTTTGGCTTTTATCGCTTTTGCCCAGAAGCCTGAGGTAACGTATCTCGAGCGTACCGGTAATAACGGGAGCATAAGGGTATTCTCAGTCACCACTCCCGTCGAGGATGTAAAGGTAGAGACTGTAGACGGCAAGGCCAAGCTCCAGCCTAAGGAACAGGCTTGCCGGGAGGTGTTGAGTGCCATTCTCTTTGACGGAGTGGAGAATTACAATCAGGGTATGCCATTGGTGTCCAACCGGGGCGACTCATTCGCCAACTCACTCATAAATCCCAAGACCAAGACCTTCATGTCTTATTTCAAGGTAGTGGAGCTGGAAAATACGCCTGACAACAAGTATGCATACCACTATATAGTGGAGCTTAACCATTACAATCTGATGCGCCTGTTGAAGATGCGTGGTTCGCGCACCGAGCCCTACCAGGAATAAGCTATCATCCGATAGGGGTGTCCCCGGCCTCACAGGCCGGGGATTTTTGTTATAGCTCGCGGGATTATCTGATGACGGTGAGGCGGCGCGAGGTGCCGCGGGCCGAGAAGAGACCCAGACCGCCGGTGATATTGGAGGGCAGGGAGACGGCGGTGGAGACGAAGATGTTGTCACCGAAATAGACGGCGTCATTGTAGGCCTGCCAGAAGCGGTAGGCCACGGGTTCGACATGGGCGAGTATCACATCCACGGTGTCGCCCCGGTGGAAGTCGGGCTCGAAGTCGGCGAGCACGTTGATACCGCGGCTCAGCGGCACGCTTGCCGTGTCGGTGCCGGCTGTCACCTCTGTGGTGCCGAACATGCCCGGATAGTGACGCGTCTCACGGTTGCGCACACGGGTGAAGACCACATAATATGTGGTGGTGTCGGTCTGTGCCGGGGTGAAGTGGACGCGTCCGGTGAGCATGTCGGGCTTGCCGGATGCCGGATGGAACACAAGTGAGTCGATTTCAGGCGGGGGCAGCATTAGCGATGTGGCTGAGATGCGCATTCCGTCATATTGGGCCGTGACAGTGTAGCGGTGACCTGTGCGGCCTTTCATGTCGAAGTTGCGGTAGCTGTATGGCGGGAATACTGAGTAGTCGATGCCGCCGGTGAGGGTGACGGTGTCGGTGCCGTCTGTGATGGTGACTTTGGCAAACCGGGCTACGGCTTCGCTGACAGGCACCGGCGCGTCGCCTGGGGTGATGGTGCGTGTGAGTATCACCACCGGGTAGCCGTCGGTGTCGATCCAGGCCTCCATGGCGAGTCGGCCCACTGCGGGCTCCTCGCCGACACAGCCTGCGAGGAGCACCGGCATTGCCGCGAGAAGACACGCTATTGCGAGCCTGAAAGTGATGTAAGCTGATGTCAATATATTGTGTTTCATTCAGAACCGTAGGGTGTAGCTTATGGAGGGGAGGTATCGGTAAAGACTCGTGATGTAGTCGCGGCTGATGGCGGCAGCGGCTGTGTCGTAGTTGATGGTGGTGAGCTCGGCGTTGCGGTGGCCGTAAGCGTTGATGAGAGAGAGTGTGATGAAATTGGTGAGTTGACGGCGGCCTATACGCAGGGGGCTGAGGTTGCAGGTGGCCGAGAGGTCGAGGCGGTGGTAGAGCGGCATGGATGCGCTGTAGGGGTCGCCGTAGTCGATGAGGATATTGCCACCGATGGCGTAGACGGCCTCTACGGGGGTGTAGCGGCGACCCGTGGCCAGGGTGAAGTAGGCCGAGAGTCTCCAACGCCCTCCCAAAGAATATTCACCTAAGAGCTTGAGCGAGTGGAGCGGTTCGGAGGCCGAGGGGAGAAGCCGCCCCGGGCATTCGGGATATTTGCGGCGGCATACGGCCAGGGAGTATCCGGCCCAACCTGAAAGCTGACCGAGGTTGATGTCGAGCATGATGTCACCGCCGATGTTGTAGCCATTGACCTGGCGTATGTGGCCGAGCGCGTCGTAGCCCGGGGCGAGTATGTCGGTGAGCATGCCTTGATATTCGGATTCGTTGTATACGAATTTGGTGAACACCGAGGCGTTGAGACCCATGCCGCGTATGATTTCGGGGCGGCGGTATCTTATGTCGATGCCTGCGGTGCGCATGGGCTTGAGGCCGTCGGTGGCCGGGAGCCAGAAATCGGCCGACATGCCGATGTCGCTGAATCCTACCTGCTGCACGTATTGCGACTTCACCGACAGGTCTATGCCGGCTGTATAGGTGTCGGTGACGCGCTCGATGGTGAGCCGCGGATCGGCGCATACGTAGGTGCGGCCTGATGACGATGAGAGTGAAAGCCGCAGGGAGGCCTCGGCGAATCTGCCGGTGTGCAGCTCATGTCTGTAGGTGGAGAAGACGTAGCCTGTGAAGGATCTGAGGGTGTGGGATGATGAGGCGGAGACGAGGTGCTGCGGGGTGAAGATGGTGTAGTCGGTGCCGGCTCCGGCTCTGAGCCGCGAGTCGTTGCGGCTCCATCCGCTAAAGGCCGAGAGCTGTGTGATGGCGGCGAGCATCGACATGTCGAGCTGTGGCATCTCCGAGCCGAATCTGTTGCCGGAGTGCGATACCGACAGGCGTGAGTGGATGGAGGCATGTCGGCCTGTGCGGCTCCACAGCGCTCCGCCCAGTGCATTGACCCAGCGCATGGTGGTGTGCATGTTGTATGTGCGGTCGGTGTATCTTACGTGATCGGTGGTGTAGAAGCCGTCGAGCTTGATCAGATTGGCCGAGTCAGGACGATGGGCTATGGTGAGGTTGGCATCGGTGAATGAGTATCTCACCTTGGCACGGTCGTTGTCAATCAGGGCGGGTGCCAGCAGATCGATATATGATGAGCGCACCGAGGCGGCGGCCATTGTGTTGGGGCCTGCCGGAGTCATGACTGTGAGTGATGATGAAATCAGGCCTAAATCCACTACGCCGGTGAGTGAGTCGGGACGCTCATCGGCCGAAGAGGCCTCGAATATTGCACCGGCACGCATCGGTGCATCGGGCCGGTTGCCTGTCATATCGAGCGAGAAGCGCTTGAAATGCGGTGTGTTGAATGATGAGAATATGCCCCCGAAGTGAAAGGGAAAGAATACTGGCATCCCGTCGATGAGGTAGGCCGACTGCGAGACAGGAGCACCGTTGACCGACAGCCCGGAGGCATAGTCGCTGCCACTGCCTACACCGGGCGAGAGCCTGAGCGCACCGATGGCGTCGGAGGTGCCGAGCATACGCATGCCGCGCAGTAGCGCCGATGATGACAGTGACGTCACGTTGCCGCGTCTGCGCAGACCGGATGCCGGCTGCCTCGCCACTACATCCACACCTCTGAGCGTACGGAGGGAGTCGGTGGCGGCGTGCGCGTCGATAACAAAAACGGAAAGCAGCACAAGGAGCGCTGCCTTCCGTATAATGTCGGCGTAGGGTCTGTTATTTCCAGAATTGTTTGTAGCCATTCATCAGGTCTTGGAATTTGCGCTCGACGCTGAGGAAGCGTCCTTTGCCGAAGAATGCCTCGAAGTCGGTGACAGAGCCGTCGGATGACAGCGTGATGGTGGGACGTATCGCCCATTCCTCATATGATGGTACGTCGCTTGCCTGGTAGGCCTCCCATCCGATGGTGCCGCGCAGGAGCTTGCTATCACCGGCATAGTACATCTTGGTGGTGTATGTGCCCGACAGGTATGAGGCAGCGTCCTTTGAGCTCTGTTCGGGGTTGGGCGAGTTGGTCTTGTCCCAGTAGCCGTCGGTGTAGTCGATGAGTGCGGTGACATCTGATGCCGATGATTTGAGCTGCACTCTGTCAAGCACCATAAGGGTGTTTTCGCACAGATTCACGATATCTCCGATGAGTGATGACTTGTGCTGGTCGTTTTTGTCTTGGATTATCTTGTCCCATACGTTGGCGTTGCAGAGGTCATGGCCTGAGATCGTGGTCTCTGATGCCACGAGCTGTGTGCGTGGTCTGTTTCCTGAATATTCAGCCGATACGACGGTGTTTTCAGTGATTTTTGTAGATGTGGCTCTGATGGATGTCTCAATCACGAGGTTGGCAAAAGCACCGTTGACCTTGATATTGGCGTATTCATTGTTTTTGACATCAGATGTGATGGTGGCGTTCATTAATGATGTGTAGGGCTGCGTGGAGCCAGAATACATGTTGAGTGTCATATTCTTGGGCATCTCCACGAGATATGTGTGCTGTGTATTGGTGTATGAGTCGCTCCATGAGCCACCGTAGCCCTGCAGTGTAAGATTATGTTCGGTGGATCCCATCCAGAAACGGAAGTCGATGTGGTCGCGGTCTTCGATCTTGTCCCATTTGCGTGTGTTCGGGTTGGCCTGGTAGAGACCTTTGAAACGGGCGAGATTATACACGAGCTCGGTAGTGGCTCTCGACATCGCGGTATAGTCTGATTCAGCGGCTGCCTTGGCATAAGAGGCGGCAGCTTTTTGCAGATCATAGTATCTGTCATCGACGTAATTGTCGGGGAGAGTGTACTTCTGGCAGAGCTCCACGAATTCGTTGAGTGAAGTGATTGCTGCCCGCTGGTCGTTGGGATTGAAATAAGTCAGGAATGTGTTGGCGGTCTGCTCAAGGTATTCGCGGTCTGACTTGCTGTCAAAGGGCACCTCGTTGCCGGTAAATTTTGTGGGATCCTTCTCTTCTTTTTCGCAAGAAGCGAGGGTGAGGGCACAGATTGTGGCTAAAGCGGCGATCAGTGGATAAAGCTTATTCATGGGTTATGTTTTTCATTTTGTAAAACAAGTATCAATATAATAATGCAAAAATATAAAAAATATTGCATCGTGCGATATAAATCGCGATGTTTTTTCATCAATCTTGTAAAAAAGATGAGATAGAGGCTGGGGGGTATAAGAAAATAAACCCCGGAAACGGAGTCCCGGGGGTATGGATGTATGCGCCGGAGTGACGCTTATTTGAGCATGTCTTTTACAGCCTCGTTGGGCACCATGTCTTCTTTGAAGACGTAAGCGCCTGTCTTGGGCGACTTGACCATCCTGATGACTTTGCTGTATGTACGGCCTTCACCCTTCTGGAGAGAGGCCACTGTTTTCTTTGCCATATCTGAGAAGTATTATTTTATTTCTTTGTGAACGGTGACGCGTTTGAGGATGGGGTTGTATTTTTTCAGCTCAAGACGCTCTGTGGTGTTTTTGCGGTTTTTGGTAGTGATGTAGCGCGATGTGCCGGGCATGCCGCTTGCCTTATGTTCGGTGCATTCGAGTATCACCTGTACTCTGTTGCCTTTAGCTTTCTTTGCCATAATTATCAGATTGCAAGGAATTTAATATCTTTAGTGTTGAGGTAACCTTTTTCGGCGGCCTGGATCATGGCAGCGTTGAGGCCGAGTTTGTTGATTGTGCGGAGACCGGCGGCCGAGATAGTGAGAGAAATCCATACACCCTGCTCAGGCCAATAGAATTTCTTATTGAACAGGTTAACGTTAAATTTGCGCTTTGTATGGCGTTTTGAGTGCGATACATTGTTACCTGTAATCGCTTTTTTGCCGGTGATTTGACAAATTCTTGACATGGCTGTTGTGGTTTATCTAAATATGTTTAAGAGTCACTAACGGGCACAATCACAGCTCATATTGCAGCCGGGCGCATCATTTCCGGCGCTTTTTCAGCGACGTGCCACAAATCAGAGTGCAAAATAAGTGATTTTTTTTGACATGACAAAATTTTTCGCGCTATTATTTTTTTGCGCAGATTAAACAAGCAAGTGCGAATTTACGAATAATCTGAAAAAAGGCAAATG
>CAZBWZ010000032.1:0-22432 GCA_964495725.1 uncultured Bacteroides sp. | reverse complement strand
CTATCCTTTCAATAAATCTACCATCTCGTGGTGCCCTGCTATCGGCGATAACAATCGGATAGAACGCATAGTTCTTGCGACCATGACGTTGTAATCTAATTTTTGTTGCCATTAACTTTTAGTTAAATTATTGGATTTGTATTGATTTTTGCGCTGCAAAGGTAAGCATTATTAATCAATCCACCAACTCCCCGTCCTTAAATTTGCCGGTAAACGATTATTTTTTTCATGTTTCACACTATTTATGATGTTAATCTGTTTAAGATATACGGATATTTCGTAACTTTGAAGAATAAATAATCTAACAGGCTTAGCAACATGGAACGCATTAAGGTAAAAATCATAAACGAAGGCGGACAGCAACTGCCTACCTACGAGACTTTCTCATCAGCAGGCATGGATGTGCGTGCGGCTATCAAGGAGCCCATCGTGCTGGCCCCGCTGGAGAGGAGACTTATTCCTACAGGTCTACGGGTGCAGCTACCGCACGGATATGAGATGCAGATGCGTCCCCGCAGTGGCCTGGCTCTGCGCAGCGGCATCTCGCTTGTCAACACTCCCGGCACGGTAGATGCCGACTATCGGGGTGAAATCGGGGTCATCCTCATCAATCTCTCCAATGAGCCGTTCACGGTCAATCCGGGAGAACGTATCTGCCAGATGGTGGTGACGAAATACACACGCGTGGAATGGGAGCCCGTAGACCGCATCGACCACACTGAGCGTGGTGATGGCGCGTTCGGCCACACCGGGCTCGACTGAATACTATTACAACCCTCTGTAGAATGAAACGACGATTCAATATGCAACGTCTGCCTCTGGCTATTTTTATTTTGATGGCCCTGGGTGCAGCATGGTCATGGGCCACCGCCGGCAATGACACTCTCACCAAAAGCCGGAGTGACAAGGCCGACTATCTGTTTCTGGAAGCACAGGATGCCTATAGCAACAATCAATACGACAGGTATGTGCAACTGGTGCGTCACGCCTACGCCACCGACAGCACAGACATCGATATCGCCGGAGAATGGGCATTCATGACGCTTGCCAATGAAAACACCGACCAAGCCACGGCTGAAAAGGCCTACAATCTGCTCAAAAAGCGTTTTTTTGAGCGGCCGACCAACTATTACAATGGCGTGATGTTTGCCAACGTAGCCACACAGCAGACAAGATTCGATGATGCGGTGGCGACATGGCAGATGCTCGATTCGCTGTTTCCCAAACGGTCGGAGCCCGCTCAGGAGCTGGCCCAGGTCTATCTGCGCAGTTATGTCTACGGCGACTCCACAGCCTTTGACAAGGCCATGCGGATATATGACGGCATAGAGCAGCGTAAGGGCAAGGATGTATCGATCATTGCAATGAAGATCAAGGCTTATTCGTTCAAGAATGATACGCTCGCCATCATCAGCGAGCTCGAAGCCCTCGACTCGGTGTCGCCCAACGACAGCTACACGGCCCTGTCGATAGGTCTTTATTATGATTATCTTGATAAAAAAGACCTTGCGCTGCAATATCTCGACAAGGCTTGCGAGCTCGATTCCACCAACGGCCAGGCCTATGCCGCCCGTGCCGACTACCATAAGGAGGCCGGTGACACGGTCGCCTACGATCAGGAGGTGTTCCAGGCTCTCCGCAGCATCAATCTCGATCCCGCTGCCAAAATATCCATGCTGCGCTCTTATGTGGTGGACCTTTATCAGGATTCGACCCAGGAGAAACGCATCCGCAACATCTTCAACGATCTGCAGGTGATGCACCCCGACGAGGCCGAGATACATACGCTTTTCGGTTCGTACCTCTATCTCCGGGGCGATGTCAGAGGCGCCGCCGAGCAATATTCTTACGCGGCCGATGTGTCGCCCAACGATGAAGACATACGCTCGGGCCTGATACAGCTTACATTTGACGCGGGCGACACCGTAAGGGCCCTTGATCTGGCTCACGAAGCGATGGTGAGATTTCCACACAATCTCTATTATCCGCTGCTGATGAGCATGCACCTGCTCCAACAGGCTGATACCGTCGGAGCCATGGCGATTCTCGACTCCGTAAAGATCGATGAAGTACACAATGTACAGGCAGTGAGCCGGTTTCTGTCATCCAAGGGCGACATCCTGGCCAATGCCGGTGACACAGCCCGCGCGATAGAGACTTACGACGAGGCCATTACGATCGATCCGTCAAACAATATGGCGCTCAACAATGCGGCTTATTTCATTGCCATCTCGGGAGGCGATCTCGACAAGGCCGACAGATACAGCATGCGCTCGCTTAAGGACGACGAGCTGAATCCCACGTATCTCGACACTTACGCCTGGATACAGTTTCTCAAGAAAAACTACCTCCAGGCCAAGATGTATATAGATGTGGCCCTGAATGCCTACGGTGACCAGATCGAAAACCTTGTGACCGACCGCACCGATACTGATGTTATCGAAGACCCTGTGACCGAAATCGATATCGAAGGTCTGTCTGATAACGTCATCGACGTATCCTCCGGTGACTCAATCGCTGCCGATAATGCGGGTACCCCTGTATCTCTGTCGGCCGACATCCTCGACCATGCCGGCGACATTTACTTCATGAACGGCGATAAAGACAAAGCCATTTATTACTGGGGTAAAGCCCTGATTCTCGATCCGGAGAACGCCATGATACGCCGTAAGTATGACAACGGCACAATCTTTATGTAACTCTACCCTATCATCCTCACTATGTTCAAGACACTCTACCACACTATCATCATACTCGCCATGGCTTTTGCGATGACGGCTCTGCAAGGCTGTCACACGACAAAGTCCACGGTCTCCACCACCCTGTCGGATGATACGGAGACTGAATTGTTCGCTAAGCTCATATCAGGGTACAAAGACTGGAATGACATATACATGCCCGTGACACTATCGGTGTCATCGCCTGTCGATGTGTCGATCTCCGGACGGGCCACTTTAATCAGAGATTCAGAAATATACATATCCCTGCGCATGATAGGGATAGAGGTGGCCGTGGTGTATATCAACAATGAGAAACTGTTCATAATTGACAAATTTCACAAAGTGTACCTGGAGGAGAGTCTTGACAGCTTGCCCGGTGATATTCCGGTCAATGTATCCAATCTCCAGGATATGCTGATAGGCCGTGTATTCCTGCCGGGACACACCACCCTCACCTTATCGGATGCTTCGGGATTCAAACTGTCCAACACCACCCGTACCACATGGACACTGACACCGGTCACGCGCATCAAGGGCGCAGACTGGCATTTCAACGCATCGCGCACCACTCCTCCCGTGCTCACGGGCATAAGCGTATTGGCATCGCGCACCCCGATAGAATGTGTCTATTCTGACCCGAAAAACACTGTGGCCGGCCAGCTGGCCACAGGCCTGAGCATCTCAGCCCCTGCAGGCTCCAAGAAAATCGATGTCAACATACAATGGGGGCTAAATGATGCAAAATGGGACAGCGGACGTGCGGTGAAATTCAGCGCTCCGGGCAATTCATACAAGAAGGTAACTTTAGATTCACTTATCAAATCACTCAAGTTCAACTGACAATGTCTTTACTGACCAAGTTTAAATATTCCATTTCCATCTCTGCGATTCTGCTTGTCTCTGCCGCATACGCCGCCACCGGCGATAGCCCCGCACCAGCCCCGTCACCAGCCTCTGTAGCCGAGCTGCTCTATCAGTACAACTATATTGAGGGAGAGATCGACGGGCTGCTACGCCGCGTAAAGAAAATCGAGGCGGATATAGACACCATGCAATGTGATCTGCGTGTATTTGACACACGGATGGGCGAACTCAGCGACAGCATGATCCAGCTGCGGCGCCAGTGCGGCGAATACCTTGTCACTGCCAGAAAAATACGCAAGACCACTCCTGAAATATCCCTGACCAATTCCCGGAAAAAATTATACAGTTCTATACGGCGCAACGGATACATCAATTCTGATATTTTCAAGGCCCGCCGTGAATTGCGTGAGCTCACCGACGAGTATTTCGCTGTCTTTAACGAAAAAGAGCGCATCCGCTATCTGATCGACCATGAATCAGACCTGTATGCCATGCACGACAATATCTCAGACCGCATCGAGGCTCTTGAGTCAAAGTCGGCCGATGTCGTCACCCTTATCAATCCGCGGCTCAACGAGGCTGAGGCAATCCTGAGCTCACGCAATGCCAAGGCCGCCAATCTTGACAAGCTCCTTGCAAGCGAATACGTGGTGAGGGTGAAACGAGACCGGAAACCGGCCGTGCCCGATGCAGGCAAAGACATCCGGGGACAGGTAGAGACAGTTGTCACTGATGCTGCGGCACAGACCGGTGACTTCGGATCAAACATAGGTGTCCTTATGTTTCCCGTATCCGGCAAATATAACATAGTGGGCCGCTTCGGCAGGTATCCCCACCCCGAATTCGAACGCATCACTATCTACAACCCGGGCATAGACATCGAGGTAGGCTCCGGCTCCAAGGCACGCGCCGTATTTCCCGGCAAAGTCGAGGCTATCTATGACATCCCGGGCTACAATAAGGTGGTGGTGGTAAGCCACGGCGACTATTACACGGTCTACGGTAATCTCGCCGAAATCAAGGTGACGGAGGATATGGAGGTCAAGGACGGACAGATCGTAGGCTCCGTGACCAATGACAAAGGCCACTCCGTATTGCACTTCGAGGTGCGTCTCGGCAGTGACGCACTCGACCCCATGCAGTGGGTAAAACTATAGGCTCATGTCGGCTGTGTCGCGCACGGTGCTCAAGGCACTGGGAATATTCAGCGGCGTGCAGGCCGTCAGCATGCTTTGTTCGGTAGCGCGAAGCAAGCTCATAGCATTATGGATAGGACCGGCAGGCGTGGCGATATTCGCGATATGCAACTCAGCCATAGACATGATTTCAGCGGCCACCCGTCTCAACATCCGCGAAAGCGCCGTACGCGACATCTCATCGGCCCCACCCTCTCGTGTGCCATTTGTGGCAGGAGTGGTGAGATGGTGGTCGAGTCGACTGGGGCTGCTCGGAGCTCTCGTCATATCATTGCTCTCGCCTCTGCTCAGCATATTCAGTTTCGGTGATCTGTCACACTGGTGGATATTCGCGGCTCTCTCCGTATCGATGTTCACCTTATCCGTGGCCGATGGTGAGCAAGCCCTGCTGCAGGGCACGGGCCGTCTGCGCAGGCTTGCACGGGCATCTGTCAGAGCCGCTATATGGGGCACTGTCATTTCCGCTCCTATGTATTATTATCTGGGTGAGGCCTCGATAGTGCCGTCGGTCATAGTTTACGGCGTAGCCTCATTCTTTTCATTCCGCAAGTCATGCGACATCGGGTCTGCCAGAAACAAGAGGCATGATAATATCGAGGCCGGACGCGGATTCATCCGTCTGGGAGCCTATATGACGGTGTCGGCTGTCATCACATCCACTTCGTCATACATATTCCTGTCATACATTACCAATACCGGCGGTGAATCTGCCGGTGGCTTCTTTCAGGCCGGCTACACCGTCATCATACGTTATACGGGCATCATATTCACAGCCTTGTCCATGGAGTTCTTCCCGCGTGTTGTCAAGGTAGCCGCGAGACCGTGGATGACATCCGTATCGGTATCCCACGAGATTCTCCTTATCGTATATCTGCTTGCTCCGGTAGCCGTGGTGTTTATGGCAGTTGCCGGCTATATAATGGAGATTCTCTACACACGCGAGTTTCTCGTATCACTGCCGTTCGTCCTCACGGGCATCTGCGCCATGATATTCCGTGCGATATCCTATTGCATGGCCTACGTAATCATAGCGCGTGGCGACGGGCGCGTGTATATCGTCACGGAGATTACGAGCTGCGTCGTCGGCCTTGTCCTGAATATCACGATGTATCATTACTACGGCTTTGCCGGCCTTGGGCTCTCGTATGTGATATGGTACGCGATCTATACTTTTATGGTAGGCTATGTATACATACATCGCTACGGCATGAGTCTGAGCTCAGGTACAGTGAGGGCATGTGCGGTAGCTCTTATCATTACAGCCGCAGCTCTTGCTTTGCGCATGATTTCCTGGTGGGCGGTACTGCCGCTGCTGATTCCCGCTGTGTGGTTTTCCGCCATAGGGCTTCGCGCGATGTTTGACCGGAGCAGGCGCAAAGAGTCAGCATTCTGACGGATGCATGAGTGCCCTGCCGTGACGCATTCCGTAGATCGCCCCCTCGGTCACATACATGAGATTACGCATGAAGCGCACCGGAGTATCATGGCCCGAGCGCCACGCCTTCAGCACGATGCGCGGCACGATAGTAAGGCCGAAAGCCTGTGAGATATATGCTCCCTGAGCACGCAGCACGCCTGCACTGGCGATTTCTCGTTCTCCTGTTGGCACACCGGGATGCTCGGCGATGGTGACCGGAAAAAAACGGCCGCAAAGCCCCGAGCGCAAAGCCGAGAGTACAAACATGTTCTCTTCGCCGCTGTGCAGATACGGTGCGCCTATGCCCATCAGCGGGGTAAAGGCCAGACGGCACCGGCGCACGGCATCGGTGCGGAGGGCTATCTCAAATGACGTGAGATAGTAGTTACGGTAGTTTCGCGCCAGGTCGTGTTGTCCGGGCGGATACACTTTCTCAAATGGATACACACATCTGAATGTAGCTACATCCACATCATGATTCCGCTCAAAGATGTCGATTATGGAGGACAATCCCTCCGGACGGAATTTCAGGTCATCGTCAGCGATCAGGGCATACGGTGCAGTAACCATAGACAGCGCCTCGTTGCGGTTGTTGCTAAGCCCCCGCGTGTCGCTGTAGCGCACCTCGATGTCTTCACGTATCAGTGTGTCGGGCAGGCGGCACGGCGTGCTCTGACATGACACCAGATACCTCACACCATCCACTGCCGGCAGATTCATTGCCGCCACCTTTTCCAGCCCCTTGTCTCCGCAAGTACATATCATCACGTCGAGCTTTGGATTCATCTCATCCTCCTTTCCCAGAACTCGATGCAGCGCCGGGCCACCACATCTGCTGAATTATACTTTGTCACAAATCTGCGGGACACATCGCCGTTGGCTACAAGCAGGCTCTGATCAGACAGCAGCCTGTCGAGCTCATCACGGAGGGTATCAAGATTATACGGGTCGGCATTGATCACTGGATGCTCCTTAGTCTCACCGATAAAATCATAATATTCCGGCTCCCCGCCCGATACCACCGTCTTGCCCATGGCCATGGCCATCAGCGCGGTCGTGGCAGGTGTATAGGAATAGAGCTGGTCCACGACTATGTGAGCCCGCGACAGCAGCCTGTTGAATTCCTCCAACGGCACATTCTGCACCAGATCGATATGTACGTTGTCATGACTCGCCACCACACTCTCTACCACGGGCATCATTCTGTCTATACCCTTCTCACTCTCGCGCCCCTTGTGACAGGCCACCAGGATATTGATGCGGTCAGCGGGCAATTCGGTCACAGCAGCGGGAATACTGACAGGTATACCCGCGTATGCGAGCTTGTCTGGGGGCACATACCGGCTGCATACCTGATGATACTCATACAGAGCGGTAAGCACACCATCGACATTATCATATACATACCGGCAGTAGTCACTGAGAGCGGGTGCGAGCCACATCTCCAGCTCATCGCGGTGGCTATCCATGTAAGGTGTGGGCCGGCCTCCCACCTGCCATTCGCTGTAACGCAGAGGCGCGTCCTGGGACGTACAAGCGGCTGCATACAGCGAATCCGTGCCTAATGCCGCCATAGTCACGATACCGTTGCGGCGGCGCAGCTTGTCGAAGATGCCACGCAGCAGATTAGGCCGCAGATACACGAATCCGGGTGAGGATATCTGCACCACGTCATAGCCTCGCAGACTTGACATAAGCATGGCGTTGAGACGCATCCACAGCCACATTCCGGACATCTTGCCATCTCCGCGCGACAGGCTCAAATCCCGGCCCGTACGCATCCAGCCGCCCCCGTCCGAAGCGATGGTCACATCATGTCCGGCCGCCCTGAGACCGGTGGCAAGCGTGTGGTGGTAATTGCTGGCATCGCCCATCAGGAGTATCTTCATAGCCTGAACAGTCTGTGCAACAGACGGGCAGCTCCCCGCCCACCCGCGCGTGTATATGTATAGGCCGCGTTGAGCAACACTCGGTGGTACGCTCCGTCGGCGGCATCGTCTACTCCCGTCATGATTTTCCGCGCTCTCTGATCAGTGCCTCCGGATTCTCGGCTCACCAGAGCCGCGAGGATAGCCAGCTTGAGCAACGCGATATACCTGCGCCGAGGAGGCAGATTGTCATACATGGCACGGCATGCCCGGCACAGATCATCAAGATGATGTGTGAAATCCGCTCCCGTTATCGAATCGCCGTGACACATAATATCGACCGTAGGTTCACCGGTAGCCTTGACGATATTAAGATGATCGCGGCAGGTGAGAATACGTGTACCGAGCTCGATATCGTCCCATCCGCGCATGGCGGGATTCCATCCGCCGGCCTCACGCATCAGCTCCGTACGGCACATATACCTCAATGTCGCCATAGTGCCGAGTTGTATTCCGTAATAGAGTGGATCCGACGTATCAAACGGCTTCTTTACCGGTGCCGGGCCCAGCCCGTGCATCATCACATCCCAGCCTATGATGTCGGCGTCAGGATTGAGACGCAAGGTCTCAACGGCTCTCTCCACATGGGTCGCGGTCATAATATCATCGGAGTCGAAAAACATCACCCAGGGTGTACAGGTGATACGGAGCGCCGCGTTGCGCGCGCTAGAGGCGCCGGCGACCGGTTCGGCCACTATATCTACTCTGAAATCAGGCCCGGTCACCTCACGGGCCCATTCCTGCATGACCAGCAGCGACGTGTCTGTCGAATTATTATCCACCAGAATCACACGCAGCGGTCTGAATGTCTGGGATGCTACGGAGTCAAGTGTAGGACGCAGCCTGTCAGCGCGGTTATAGACAGGTATGGCTATGGTCACCGGTGAGTCGGTCATAACTCTATGCGTGGTTTCTTGCTCGAACGGTGATAGCCCGGCAGTTTTGATTTCAGG
Source organism: uncultured Bacteroides sp. (assembly GCA_964495725.1). Lineage (GTDB taxonomy): Bacteria > Bacteroidota > Bacteroidia > Bacteroidales > Muribaculaceae > CAG-873. The sequence continues at coordinate 13,354 of CAZBWZ010000032.1, read as the reverse complement.
TTGCGGAACACGCCTTTCAGACGCCGTATCCATGGCGAGGGAGCGCGCGCGATGTCTGATGACAGAGGATCGACAAACGATGTCACACTCTGCTCCTCGCCGAATTGCTCGGGGAATATCACGAGCAGGTTATTGTGCTGGAAATACTTCTGCAGGAATTGCGGCATCTCCACCATAGACGAATCGTAAGATATGGAGTTGACGCGCGCGCCTATCACGACAAACAGGTCATCATCGGCTATCTTATTAGACATCAGCACGAAGTCATCCCATTTATCCACGTTGCGGAATTCGCATCTCACCCCGTAGTTCTCCTGATATATCACACCTCGTATACGCAGCTGCGCACCCTCGGCACACATGAACACCACCCTGCAGCCGATCTGCTGCGTAAGACGGGCGATAGCCCTCACCCACCTTGAGAATCCGGTCTCGTACTCGGCATTGACCGGAGCCCATACCACTATACGTGTCACGGTGTTGAGCGGTATGAAGCAACGGCTTATGATCAGCATTTTGTTGGTGGAATCAAGCAGCTGCTCGATCTTGCTGCCGAAAAATGAGTCGATCACCGTGGTGCGCCTGTGCATGCCCAGCACCACCTCGGTGACATCGCGCTCATTGATAGTATTGAGCACACCGGTGACTGTATTGATGTCATACCGCTCTATGGTCTCGATTTCGGTATCGGCTAACGCCGCCGCCTTTTCTGCATCTTCCAGCGACTGTCGCGACAATGCCTTGGCCGTGTTGGTGTTCTCGTTGCGCACGTGCAGAGCGTAGAATTCGTGAGTGCCGCGTGTATTGCGCATCAGCATCGCGAGTTCGATGAGCGACGGGGCTATCATGGGGGTTGATACTGACACAAGCGTAGTATTGTGGCGCGTATGTCTCATGAGGTTATCTCCCGACCCGTCCTCACTCTCCATCATCTCTATTTTCAGACGCATGGCGGCTCTTGATGTCACCAACGGAGCCACCGCGCATGTGACGAGTATCACCAGCACTGTGGAGTTGAGCACCTGCTCGTCGAGCATGCCCATATTGTAGCCCAGCGTGACCACCGCGAGAGCCACGGCCGTGTGAGCTGCTGTGAGACCGAACATCACATCGCGGCTCGGTGTCGAGAGTTTGTTGATCTTCTGGGCCAGATAAGCGGGCAGCCATTTGCTCACGAATGCCACAGCGAGCATTATCGCCGCCACGGCCAATGTATCTGTGTCGAGCACCACCCTGACATTTATCATCATTCCTACACTGATAAGGAAATACGGAATGAAGAGTGCGTTGCCCACGAATTCTATCGATGTCATCAGAGACGACCCCATCGGTATGAACCGGTTGAGCACGAGACCGGCAAAAAAAGCCCCCAACACACCCTCCATCCCTATGGCCTGGGCTCCGAGAGCAGCCAGAAACACAAGAGACAGCACGAATACATACTGCATTACCTTGTCGGAGTAGCGTTTGAAAAAGGCTCTGGTGAGCACCGGATATATTATCAATGTGGCCACGCAGAATACTCCGAGCTTACCTAACATAAGCAGGATGGCTGATATGTCAAACACGCCTTCACGCTTTACGTTCACCGTAGCGGCAAGCACTATGAGGGCGCCGATGACGGCTATGATCGTACCCACGATCGAAATGAGCACCGCCGGTGAGCGGGTGATACCTATACGCGCGGCCACGGGATAGGAAATCAGGGTATGCGAGGCGTACATAGCGCCGAGCAACAGCGCCGTGAGCCAGTCGAGATGGAGCACATACACACTGGTGAAGACTCCCAACAGCAACGGGATGAGCAATGTGAGTACGCCGAACATCATGCCGCGCCTCAGGTTGAGACGCAGATGATACATATCTATCTCCAGGCCCGCCAGAAACATCAGATACAGCAGACCTACCTGTCCGAATATCGCGAACGAAGAATCCCTCGCGAGAATATCGAATCCGTAGGGGCCCACCACCACTCCGGCCACAATCATGCCTATGATATGAGGTATCTTGAGCTTGTTTAGCAGCATGGGCGCAAGCATGATGATCACCAGCACGATAAAGAATATCGCGACCGGCTGTGTTACTATGACTGCGCTTACCATGACTGTGGTGTTTGGGATACGTGGTGTTTGGGATAGGCGGATTTAGAGAAACTTGGATTTGGGAATACGTTGATGTCAGTTGTTGCGCGGATGGGCAAGCATATACTGAGCGATCTGCACTGCATTGAGGGCCGCGCCCTTCTTTATCTGGTCGGCGACGATCCAGAATGACAGACCGCAGGGATTGGTCAGATCGGCACGCAGGCGACCGACATACACGGGGTCGCTACCTGCGACATCCAGCGGCATGGGATAGCCGCATGCCTCGCGGCGGTCGATCAGCACGATACCGTCAGCTGCCTCAAAGGCTGCGCGTGCCCTCTCCACACCCACGGGCTCCTCGGTCTCCACCCATACAGCTTCGCTATGCGCACGCAGCACAGGCACCCTCACACATGTAGCGCTTACGTCGAGATCGGGAGCATGCATGATCTTCTTGGTCTCATTATACATCTTCATCTCCTCCTTGGTATAGCCGTTGTCAAGAAAGATATCCACGTGGGGTATGACATTGCCGGCAAGCTGGGTCACGAATTTCTCGACAGTGGGCTGCACACCCGAGGCGATCTCCGTGTATTGGCGCTCCAGCTCCGCCATGGCACGCGCTCCAGCTCCGCTGGCGGCCTGATATGTGGCCACATGCACGCGACGCACAGGGCTGATGTCATGTATCGCTTTAAGGGCAACCACCATCTGTATTGTCGTGCAGTTGGGGTTGGCGATTATCCGTCGGGGAGCGTCGAAGGCATCTTCACCGTTGACCTCCGGCACCACCAGAGGCACATCGCTATCCATACGGAAGGCGCTTGAGTTATCTATCATGACCGTGCCGTGACGGGTGATCGTATCGGCGAATTTCTTGGATGTGGATGCACCTGCCGACACGAAAGCGATATCGATACCCCGAAAGTCGTCATTATCTTGCAGCAACGCTATGGTGTATTTCTTTCCCTGCCATTCTACGACTGAGCCGGCACTGCGCTCCGAGCCGAAAAGCTTGAGCTCATCTACCGGAAATTTCTGCTCGTCAAGTACTCTCAGTAATTCGTGGCCTACAGCACCACTCGCGCCTACGATCGCTACATTCATGTCTAAGTCGATTTTAATGTTCTTTACTCCCACAGGCCTTAAGCCTCAATTTTTGTGGGCAAAATTACGAAAAATTATCCTTTTCTCAAAATTGACAGGTGCGCCTCACTTATTGTAAGTCCCGAGACACACGGCATAACCCATCGCCAGATACACCGGACCGGGCTATAATGTCATCACTGCTGCAAAGCTCTGGTCACACGCAGCCCGCGGCGCACATGCAGCTTGAAGGCCACGAACAGCCCCGTAGTGTCACTGTTGTAAATGGCATCATACCAGCCCTGCCCTAAGAAATCCAATTCAAACACAGCCGCAGCCACACACGGCGAACTGGGCAACCCGGAAGTAAGCCTCTCCTCACACCGCAGATTCACCCCGTCATAACTGACGGCCAGACTCACCGCCCCCGACATAGTGACATCATCAGGCAATCCGCGACGCACGAGAGTCACCCGGCCGCCCTCATCACAATAGACCTCGATCTCAGGACCGGCGCTCATCTCATCCTCTCCTGCATCACGCAGACGGGATGCAAGCAGATACTCACGCATACTGCCGCGCGTACGCGGCCGCGCCGACATCGCTATGACACTCGCGGCCACCACTACCATGATTACATAAAATTCTATCGAACTGAAAAAATCCATCTCACAATGTATTGATTTAAAGAGAGCGGCGTGACTGAGACTCAGCCACGCCGCCTGTTATGAGTTTGTGTCGGTAATTACTTGTCGTAATTCTCAAACTTCAGAGAGTTGTTCTTGATCTTGCGGTCGCCGGCGAGGAGAGAGAACGGATCATTGAATCCAAACATTCCTACGAAAGTCTGACCGTCGCTCTGGAAGTTGTACGGACGCTCATTCTTATTTGTACCGTTGACCACGAATACCATTACTTCGTTAGCACCCTTTACAGGACCTACAACTTTACCGGGCTGGGCAGCGGCAACCTTGCCTACGATCTCGTACTCATTGCCACCCAATGTACCGATACGCGAACTTGTGAATACAAACGCCGAGTCGCTGAGCACCTCTCCACCCATCAGGCTTGCGTAGCCGGGCAGATCCTTGGCTTTGCCCTGATACTTGTCCACGAGCTTGTCACCTTTCTTATCAGCCTTTACGAGTGCGGTAAGCTGCTCCTTAACTTCTGGAGAGGTGTAAGGTATATAACCGGCATCATAGATATCCTTGACGGCAACTACCACATAGTAATCCTTGTTATCCTCGAAGATAGGTGATACCTCACCCTTCTTGGCCTTCATGGCCCACTGTATCGCGTGACGGGTATCGGCCACACCGCCTGCTCCGCCCATCATGGGATTATAGTCGAGCTTGGGAGTAGATGCTGATACACGTGTGTGACGCAGATGATAGAGAGAATCGGCGTTCTGCGAGAACTTGTCACCATTGCCGTTGCTTGCCATGAAGCCGCTGAGCTTTGACTTGATGTCAGATACGGTCTCAACCGAAGGATCCACCACATAATTATATACTGCGATGTCGGCATACTGGCGGGGAGCGTTGCGCTTGTTCACCACATATACACCTGTAGTGCCCTGCACACTGTCGTTATACACAAACGGCTGGCCGATTACTGCATTCTCAAACACAGATACCAGATTGGCCGGCGCACCTACAAGACTCATCCACACGCTGTCGTTGGCTGTCTGGGGATTCTCTGTCGCGAAGTCCTTGAATTTCTTCTCTCCTGATACGAGCACCTGCAGCACGCTGTCACCCTTTGCCTTATCGGCAACAGCGTAGGCCGAGATATTGATTGAGTCGATCTGAGCTGTGATGTCAGTGACCTTGGCGATACGGAAGTTATTCTGCATCATGGGGAACTTATACACAGAGCCTTTCTTGATGAGCGAATCAGGCATCATGCGCAGCTCCGAGTCTTTTTTCACATCAGAGAGCAGCATCTGCTTGTTGTCGAGCATAAACTGCGAGGCAAGCATCACGTTGCCACTGTCGGCACGGAGGCTCTCCACTGCCTTGTCCACCTGCACCTCGGCCGCGTCATAGTCAGCCTTTGAGGGCTGTACGGGCACGAGTATGAAGTCGAGCTCACGAGTCTCTTCCTTGATCTTGAACATAGGCTTGAGTGTCTCCCACTTAGCCTTCAGATCAGCATCGGTCACCTGCACCTCGCTGTCGGCGATTGATGAGTAGGGAGAAGTAACGTATGATACTATACCTGTGGTGGTGTTATCGTTGTAGACAGACTTGGCATCAATCTCATTGGCTGTGAACAGACCGCCCATGAGCTTGCCGAAAGCCTGCTGCTTGATTGACATCTCAACATCCTTCTCTGTGGCCGCCCAGGCATCGGCAAGGGTAGGCACTCCGAAATAATATTGCGCGAGCTGGTTGAGCACCTCATTGCTCAGGTTGTAACGACCGGGATTATTGATAGCGTCAAGCAATGCGCTACCGCTTGTCGAGGGCAACTGCAGGGCCTGTGCCACACCGGTGATAAAGCGTGTGGCTGCCGGATGAGGGATTGCGCCAGTCATGGCACGGCTGATCTCCGCGTCAGTCACCTCTATGCCCAGTTTGTCGTATTGTTCGTTCATGAGAGCCTCGCCCAGCAGCTGATTGATCACAGTCTGTGACAGCACATCGCGATCCTGCTGATTCTGCTGATTCTGTTGGTTGGCGCGGTCGATGCGCTCGCGATACATCTCATGGTCTATCTTCACTCCGCCCACCTGAGCAATAGTGCTGCCGGGACCCATGCCGAAGATATTGCGCACGGAGTTGGCGTCGGCGATAGAAATGATAAACAAGAAAAGTGCCACGATTACAACCGCGAACAAGAGCTTTTGCTTGCTTCTGATTTTCTCTAATGTTGCCATTTATTATTTTGTGATTAGTTTATTATTCCACTGTTTAGCAGTATAATACCTGCGCATAGCTGGACAATAGGCATAATAGGTGCCGATATATGCCGCAGCGGTATGCCGCAGGCAGCACACCAAAAAGCGCACAAAGGTAATAATTTTTTTGCAATAGCTCAAAGCATTGCCTCGCTTTTTTTGAAACGCACACTCAAAATTCACTAATCTTAACCATATCAGGCTAAAAATAAATCGGGTGACATGGTTTTCACACCCTGTCACCCGTAAGATTCAGTTTTTGCAGATGCCGCCGTGCATTTGCATCAGCCGGCAATCCGCATATATCAGCGATTGTAATATTTCTTGCCGTCCTTGATGACGATACCTTTATAATCCTTGTCGACGGGGAGGCCCATGAGATTATACATTACGCCGTTGCCGGCAGCCGGGGCGAGTATATCGTGGATGCCGTCAGCCTTCACGATCTCTACTTTGGTCACGATCACGCCATCACCGGTGATCATAAACTGCACGTTGGCCGGGTTTTTCACCATATCGACATCCTCGGCCGACATTGCGAGCATCAATCTGCCCGAAGCTCCCTGTTCACCGAGATATACGGTCTCATATTCAGCGTTATACGACGGGAGAGCGACACATGCGGGGAGCACCTTGTTTTCCGACCACCCTGCCATCACTTCCAGAATCTTGACCGAGCCGTTTTCTTTGTTGACAGTATAATCGATAGCCAGATTGTCACCGACCTCAAGGTTCTCAAACTTAGCGGGAACAAGCACTACCGCATTCTCCCACCAGTCGATCTGCTGCTCTCCGCTCCATATCACCAGATCCGGAGCCTTGCCGCTGTTGTCCACGAGCTTGGCCGACACAAGAGTGATGGTGGGGGCGCTTGTCATCGCGCCGCACTGTATGTAGATCTGCTTTGTATGAGCCTTGCCGTCATCGTTGAGCTTGCATGTAAGATTGGTATCACCGATATTGAACATACCTGTCTCGCTGCTTGTAGCATCGACGTATTCACACACGATCTTAGCCTGGATAGTGAGCGGAGCCACCTCGATTTCCACATCGGTGTACTGTGAATAGTCCACATCATTGAGCCACCAGCCACGGCCGCTCCAGTCGCCTTCGTAAGTAATTGTCTTGGTAGAGGCGTCGTAGGATGATGACCATCCTGAGCCCAGATCGTCAAGGGGCAGGTCGAGAGCCTGAGCCGACACTGCTGTCATAGCCACTACAGCTGCTGAGAGTAAAAACTGCTTCATAGAATCAAAAATTTTAGGTTAGAGAATCTTTTGCGCAAATTTAAATATTTTAAGATAGCAACAGAGTGTATTTATCGAAAAAATCAGCAAAATCACCGAAAATGCATCCTAACGGTAAAAATAATATCATAATACCCCATTAACAAGCATCATTTTTTGACTTTTAAGAAGTCGTTTAAACTTATTACAAATTAACATTTCGAGATTATTTACGAGGCGATTTTGAGCTTTTTGAGGAAGCGATGGGGATCCATCGTGACCGGGGAAAGAGAAAAAATCGACCGTAAAGAACTCGAAAGGTTAACAATGAGGGTAACATCATAGATGGATTTAACATTTTGTAATAAGTTTAAACGACTTCTTAAAAACAATTCATACATACATAATTGTTAAAGTAGTATCTTTGCAACACCAATAGAAAAAAAATTATGAAAGGACGCTCGTTATCAATACTCGGAATCATCGCCGCAGCGGTCGGCGCAGTTTTTATCCTTGCCTGCAACACAATCGACATGCACACACTCGCCATTATCGTCGGTGCGATATTCGTGGCGTCAGGCTTGATCGACCTCACGGTCTTCGGAGTTTCACCCGATAAAGACAACCGCGCGTCCATGTCATTTCTGTCATGCGTAACATCCATCGTATTCGGTATCACGATGCTCGTATATGCCGATGATTTCGTCCACATCATGCCGTTCATGCTCAGTATGCTCATCGGGGCATCAGCCATATGGCAATTCGTCACTCTCGCGCTAGCCGCCCGCCCCTATCAGCTGCCGGCATGGCTCTATATATTCCCGCTTGTGCTCGTAGCAGGTGCGATATACATATTTATAATTAAAGACAGCCAGGATAATCGTCTGCTGATGCTGTCATCAGGTATCGCCATTGCAGTAATCGGCGCAGGGTGCATCATCGAGGGCTCAGTGCTCGGTGTGGCACGCCGCCGTCACAATAAAGAAGCCGCGCTGACCGAGACATCGGACGATGCACAGACAGATGAATCAGATAAGGCTGACGATACCGAGCCGGCTCCTAAGAAGGAGAAGACCAGGCGCCCGGTAGAGACTACCGAAGACCTTGACGACGAGGTGAAGTGATAAATCACCCGCTCGAAAAAACAGCAAAACAACGGTTTTGCTGTTTTTTTACAATCACTTTTGCTTGTATATCAAAAAAAATTACGATATTTGCACTTGCAAAAACTCGCAAGAGCGCTGCAACATACTTCCAGACTGCCATCAGCGCAGATCTAACGATATAATTAACAGATCTATATGACAAAAGCTGAAATAGTTAACGAGATAGCCCGCTCGACAGGTTACGAGCGTGCCCACGTGCTTGAGACAGTAGAGCAGTTTATGAAGACTGTCAAAGACGCTCTCGCCCAGGGCGACAATGTATACCTGCGCGGTTTCGGCAGTTTCGTGATAAAGACACGACGGGAAAAGACAGCACGCAACATATCTCTCAACGCACCAATCACTATCCCGCAGCACAACATCCCCTCATTCAAGCCGGCCAAGGTGTTTATGGACGATGTCAAATAGCTGCTGCAACGATAAACTTCATATATCAAAATATTAGTCTAACCCTTAACATTAGCGTAAAATGCCAAGCGGAAAAAAAAGAAAAGGCCACAAGATGGCTACCCACAAGCGCAAAAAACGTCTGAGAAAAAACCGTCATAAGAAGAAGTAATATCTTCTCGACAATACTTTTCGAAGATACGGTAACGCAAAAACACAGAACAAACAGGCCAACGGGAATGACTATTTTGACTGACCTCGGTGGCTGTTTGTTCTATTTTTATCTATCATTAACTTATGAAGAGCGAACTCATTGTCGACGTGCAGCCACAGGAGGTGTCGATCGCACTGCTTGAGGACACACGTCTGATGTCTCTGCAGAAAGAGGCACGTAACATCGCCTACGCAGTCGGTGACATTTATCTGGCTAAGGTCAAGAAACTGATGCCCGGACTAAATGCCGCTTTCGTAAACGTAGGCTACGACAAAGACGCTTTTCTTCATTACCTTGATCTTGGCCCCCATTTCGCGTCGTACGCCGCCTATCTCGACTCCCTGTTCGCTGACCGCAGCGCCCAGCCCCCTCAGATCTCAAAGATCAAGCTCCTGCCTGACATAGACAAGCACGGCTCTATCGCCCAGACACTTACTCCCGGGCAGGAGCTACTCGTGCAGATCGTCAAAGAGCCCATCTCGTCGAAAGGCCCGCGTCTTACCACCGAAATCTCTTTCACCGGGAGATACATGGTGCTGATTCCATTTGCCGAAAGAATCTCTATCTCCCAGAAAATCAAAAGCACCGAAGAAAAACTGCGTCTGCGCCAGCTCATAGCATCAATCAAACCCAACAATTTCGGCGTGATAGTGCGTACATCGGCCGAAGGCAAAGGGGCCGCCGAGCTCATACATGAGCTGTCAACCCTGCGCAAATGCTGGGACGACACTGTTGCCAAGGCCCGCACAGCCAAGCCCCCCCAGCTCATTTTCGAAGAGGAAAGCCGCATCGTGGGCATGCTGCGCGACGTATTCAGCCCATCGTTTGAGAGCATTCATGTCAACGACCCTGAGGTAAAGGAGCAGATATCTAAATACGTATCGCTGATAGCTCCCGACAGAGCGGATATCGTGAAACTGTACAAGAGCGACATCCCCATTTTTGACCATTTCAACGTCACCAAACAGATCAAGTCATCGTTTGGCAAGACCGTCTCCTTCAAGTCAGGCGCATATCTCATAATCGAGCACACCGAGGCTCTGCATGTGATCGATGTCAACTCAGGTAACCGCTCAAAAGCCGCCAACGACCAGGAGACCAACGCCCTGGAGGTGAATCTCAGAGCAGCCGACGAAATCGCCCGACAGCTCAGACTGCGCGATATGGGAGGTATTATCGTCATCGACTACATCGATATGGCCAAGGCCGAACACCGCCAGGCCCTATACGAGCACATGAAAGAAGTCATGGCCAACGACCGCGCACGGCACAATATCCTACCGCTCAGCAAATTCGGTCTGATGCAGATCACCCGCCAGCGCGTGCGCCCGGCTCTTGACATCATCACCACCGAGACTTGTCCGTCCTGCTTCGGCAAGGGAGAGGTACAGCCCTCGCTGCTCTTCACCGACACACTCTACGAAAAACTGAAATATGTCGTGGAAGACCTCGACATGCGCAATATCCGACTATATGTCCACCCCTACGTCGATGCCTACATCAAGAAGGGCCTCTTCTCATCGATGATCAGCAAGTGGAGACACTCGCTGGGACGTACATTCAAGGTCTTTCCCGACCAGTCGCTCGCCCTGCTGCAATACAGGGTGATCGACCAGGACAACAATGAGATCGACCTCAAGGAAGAAAAAGACATGAACTCGGCATCGGCAGAAAAAGTAAAAAACAAAGCCAAGAATCGCGGAAGTGAGGAAACGCCGTCTGCGTAACACCTTACAGAGCTTTACATTCTACCCTACACAACAGAATCCGCACGGCGTTGGCCGTGCGGATTCTGTTGTGTAGTACCGGATTATTATCATGGACGAGGTCGCGTCGTTTCATCCGCGATTCCTGACCCCGCCAGCAGCGTAAGGTCATCAGTGGTTTCCTACCACCCTGCATCCGGTGATCCGATATGCATCAATTATTTTCTATCGATAGTCATCTCTTTGTTATTATAACACCCCACCCCATGATATTGTTGCATCATAGCGCGGGTATATCCGCATTTTTACAGGTTAATTTTTTTGAAATTTTTTAGGAAAATTTGAAGTAGAAAGCGTATCTTTGTAACTGCAAATAGTATGAGTCATGAGCAAGCTGCAATTATATATAACGATATCACATAAAGGATATCGCAACCAGGCCGAGATAAACGCTAACGAGACAGTGAGGCAACATGTCACCGACGTGTCGGCAGTACTTGAGGATGTAACCTACAACGCCAGAGAAAAAAACATCTTCTATCTACTGAAATACACAGACAACGGCGTGTTTGTCACCATATTGCGCACGATTCCGTCAAGCCCGACCGATCACCTTGCCTCATGGATATTCATCCCCTCCGACATCCGTATCTCAAACGAGGAAATCGAGGATGTGGTTAAGAGCGTCGTTGAGGTGGTGTCCAAGTCAAAGATAACCAGCGAAGGATTCAACACCCTCAGGGAGATTTTCGACCATATATACCCCACCCTCGATAACGCCGGAGCCACAGTGGCCAACTTCGGCGCCCAATACGCCCACCGGTTTTTCGGCGCAAACTCGGGCTACAGCCTCGCCGACTATATCGGCATCCACCGTTACCAGACCGAATACCTCAAGTATGCCGGTGTGCTCCTCGCCGACAAGACACGCGTCGAGAGCATCTACGGCCCCGATCTCACACCTATGCCGCTTGAGCAGATGGTCAACATATTCCCCCCTCTGCCGGGCCAGCGCCCTTATCATCCCCTCATATTCGGACAGCCGTTCAACAAGCCATATCTCGTGCCTCTGATGAGCACTATCGAGATCGTCTGGGAATGTTCGGGCGCCGTAGACATACGTCAGTCCATAATGGTCAGCAAGCCCAATATGAGGCCTGACAATATCACCAACCCGGTGCAGCACGCATCCGAGCCTGAGCCCCACACTCCCTCAGCCCCCACGCCGGCGGTAAACGACACGCCAGCTGCCCCAGCCAGGGAAACCACTGAGGCCAAGCCGGATACCGTCACCACACCACTCTCGGGCACTCAGCCCATCCATAACCCAACAAAGCAGCGCAACGAGCCCAGATTCGAGCGCCGTCCCGAGCCAAAACCCGCATCGATCGACAGGATACATATATATAATTTTGAAATTCCGGCCAAGTCAGCCGACATTGCCGGAATGATACACTTCGAGATACAGACACGCGGCACCATCGAGGGCAGCCCCATCGACGGCTACGAGCCCAGTGACACAATACAGGAGGGAGCAAGCCGCAGCAACCATCTCATCTATTCGCCCAACGTAAGCAAGCTCAAGACCACAGCATGGGGCATAGCCGGCCTAATCACGGGCATCGTGCTCACCTTTATATGCATGAGCTCTTTCGGCAACAAAGGCAACGCTGCGGCTGATATCTTCTCCGACGACGAAGATACCACAGTGATAATGCAGAATCCCTCCGACACTGTGAATATTCCCGGCGGAGTCACGGCAGCTATCTCCGCCGTACTGGGCCCAGACGCTGACGTGTCACTCGAAAAAGCCGTGGCCTATCTCGACAGCAACGACAAATGGGACAAAGCCACTCTCGAATCATACCCCGACCTACGTGGCCTCTACGATGACATGAACACTATGAACCGCGCCCGGATCATCGACCATTGGGGCACCAAACTACAGGACTCACGCAAATTCAGCAAAATAGTGGAGCACACCCGCAAATCGCTGAAAGCACACAAAAAGCCGCGCACCAAAGGTCCGGACGGCAAATTCAACACCGATAAAGTCACAACCATCACAGTGCGCAGCTGGCTTAACGCCGTAGATCCCTGACAACAAAAAACCGACAGACCGATATAAATCAAGGCCCCGGAGCATCGCCCCGGGGCCTCTTCCTTATTCTTCCCGCATCTATCTATATTCTGTACATCAAATTATTCAATCCTGTACGGCGATAAACTCACCGTTGATATCAAACACATAGGTATCCGGATCAGGTATGCTAAGCTCTACCTCCACAGCCTTGCCGCGCTTGTCGAACTCTATCGATTCGACTCTCGCTGTCAGACCCGCATCCTGCAGACGCTTGAATGCCTTGCCGGGCAGTAAATCCTTGACCAAAGCCACAGGCAGAAGAGCGTTGTCCGGAGCATCGATCTCCATCACCTTACCCTTGGTGTTGAATTCTATATCCACACCATTGGCAAGCTCTACCTCATAGATACCCTTGGCGAAATACTGCTCGCACTTCGATACCCCTACTCCCTTGAAATGCTTGTCTATGAAATGCCTCGCATCCTTAGGCAAACTGG
>CAZBWZ010000031.1:0-22958 GCA_964495725.1 uncultured Bacteroides sp. | reverse complement strand
AGAAAATGGGCCATGTCTCACGACATGGCCCATTCTACAGGGGTTTTATAGATGTATTGGGAATGAATATGCTATTATTCGGGTACAACCTCAAAAGGTATCGTAACGATAACCTCTTTGTGAAGGTTGATATTTGCGGTATAGTTACCGGCTTCCTTAACAGCTTGCTTGATCTCGATAAGCTTGCGATCTATATTGTGACCGAGTTTCTCAAGAGCCTCTGCGATCTGGATATTATTGACAGATCCGAAGATTGTACCTGTTGAGCTGGTCTTAGCACCGATAGTCAGCTTTACATCTGCAAGTGCAGCAGCAACTGCCTCTGCATCTGCCTTGATTTTTGCGAGTTTGTGAGCACGCTGGCGCTGATTCTCAGCAAGCACCTTAAGCGCTGACGGAGTAGCGACAACTGCCTTTTGTGTGGGGATGAGGTAATTACGACCGTAACCGTCCTTTACTTCAACGACATCGTCCTTGTATCCAAGGCGAGCGACATCCTCTTTAAGTATTATTTTCATAATTGATCCTGATTTTAACCTTGGTGATTATTTCATCAAATCGGTAACGAAAGGCAGCAATGCCAGATGACGAGCGCGCTTTACAGCCTGAGCAACTCTACGCTGGAATTTCAGCGATGTACCGGTGATACGACGAGGAAGAATCTTTCCCTGCTCGTTGAGAAATTTCTTAAGGAATTCAGGATCCTTGTAATCGATGTATTTGATGCCGCTGCGTTTAAAACGGCAGTATTTTTTCTTTTTAACATCCACCGACATCGGGGTGAGATATCTGATTTCTGAAGAATTCTGTGCCATGGCTTAGTCCTCCTTAACTTCTGTGGGTTGGTTATTTGCTTTGTCGGCTTTGAGGCTGCGACGTTTCTCTGCATACTCTGCAGCATATTTGTCGAGACGGAATGTCAGGAAGCGGATCACGCGCTCATCACGGCGATAAGCGATCTCAAGCTTCTTGATAAGCTGAGGATCGGCCTCGAATTCTATCAGGTTGTAAAATCCGGTGGATTTCTTCTGGATGGGATATGCGAGCTTACGCAGGCCCCACTCCTCAGTGCTTACGATAGTGGCTCCACCATCTGTCAGCACTTTCTGAAATTTTGCCACCGCTTCCTTCATCTGATCATCAGACAAAACGGGAGTTAAAATGAAAACGGTTTCGTACTTCATTGCTGTTAATGATTATTGGTTTTGAATTTCGACTGCAAAGGTAGAGTTTTTTTTTATATCCACAAAATCTTTTTCCTGATAAATTTTACAGTGAAGTCGTTTCTACTACTTCTTCAGTACTTATTCACGATTTTTGTTATTTCATGAGCATCCCCTATACTCGTAGTGGTACTTACCGGCAAGCTCACCACTTCATCTGCAAGCCTGCATGTGATAGGCAGATCAAGTCCAGCATATTCGGTGTAGCAGGGTTGCATATGCGGTGGTGTCGGATATAACACGTCTGTCATCACTCCATTACTTGTCATGTAATTTCTGAACTCATCCCTATTGGCTGTCCTGACTACATACTGATGCCATACACAACTCTTATCTCCGGGGTTGAATGGCAATATCAATTTTGGATTGTTAATCTCCGAAGAATAAATGTCGGCTATAGCCTGTCTATGTGCTGTCTCATTATCGAGATCACTCAGCTTTACTCCCACAAAGGCGGCTTGCAAAGGATCGAGTCTGCAATTCAACCCTCTATATATATTATGGTATCGACGATCACTGCCATAATTGCAAAGTGCATTTACAGCTGCTGCAAGTTCCTTGTCATGAGTCAGCACGGCTCCTGCGTCTCCGAGTGCGCCGATATTTTTTGTCGGGTAAAAGCTCAACGCAGCTGCATCTCCGAGAGCACCGGTACAATAATGCCCGTAAAGCCCCGGCTCATGACTCACTGCACCTATTGCCTGGGCATTGTCTTCTATTACGACCAAAGCATGTTTCTTGGCGGTCTCCCGGAGAGTAATATCCCAGCATACGCGGCCATAGAGATGTACCGGCATTATTGCTTTAGTGCGCCGGGTTATCGCAGCCTCAATCTTTGATGAGTCAAGGTTGAGCGTATTTTCATCCGGCTCTACAAACACAGGTTTCAGCCCGTTATCGGTAATTGCCAGCACGGATGCTATATATGTGTTTGCAGCAACGATTACCTCGTCGCCGGCCTTCATATGGCCCAGCTCAATATATGCACGAAAAATAAGTCTCAAGGCATCCAGACCATTGCTTACCCCTATTGCGTATGGCACACCGCTCTGGCTCATAAGAGCCTGCTCCAGTAACTCTACCTCCGTTCCTCCGATATACCTGCCGCTTTCTATTACGCGTATAGCAGCAGCCTTTAGCTTATCCGAATATTTAAGGTTGTTTATCCCGAGATCTACAAATTTGTATTGCTTTTTTTCATCAACAGATTTATATTTATCATGCGTTAACCTCAAGAATGTATTGTAATCTCTCACATAGTCTGCCTCATCATATTTCTGATCGGTAAGTACGAGACACACTGATCCTGATGAGAAACTGTCAAGGTAACGCCAGATGCCATTCTTTATGTATAAGCCCTCATAAGGTCTGTCGAGACGGTATCTTTTCTTTTTATGTCCGTCATCAATCTCTACGACAAAGCTTCCGCTGACAGCCACAATAATTTCCTGAGCGAGATGATGCGAATGCCCGCCTCTTACTGAGTCGGCAGGTACGTCATAAAGGTAAAACACCCTCGTCACGCTAAATGGAAACGACGAAGTATTCTCTACTTCGGTCAGCTTTCCATTCGGATCAAGATGCCGGGGCAATTCTATGATACCACACTCGTCTATATCAGAGATAGAGTGTGATGATTTTGTTGATAAGCCGTGTGATTCACTTTTCATGACATATTATTTTTCGCTATGGCAGCCGGCTTGAATACCGTTTTCCTTACAGAAAGATGAGTAGTCGCGAATATAATCATCTTCATCGTATACTGTAGAGGCCAGAACCATTGCTACGGAATTAGTAGAGAAATTATCAATCACTCTCCATGTAAGAGGGGGTAGTAGCAGCCCCTCGTAGCTGCGGTTGAGCTTGATGACAGACTGCTCACCATCCTCACTCACTACTTTGACATCAAAGCTGCCGCTCAATGCCACAATCAGCTCTGTTGTGTGTCGTAGCGCACGCCCATGCCGCCACATGCCGCCGGGCACATCATATATCCAGTAGCATCTTTCTATTTCAAAAGGTAATATTTGACCGCCTTCAATAAAGGACAAGTTGCCTCGGGGGTCATTAACTCTGGGTATATCGATAATTTTTATGTGTGACATTTATATTTATGCGGTTTTTTCAGCCGTAAAATTACAAAAAAAATTTCAAATTGACTAATTTTGCATTAATTTTTAGAACGGAAACAAACACATTTGATGACAAACGCCCTCCCATTGAATGGCCTTAGGGTCTATTATCATACATTCGGATGCAAGTTAAATTTTGCAGAAACATCTTCATTGGCCGACATCCTTGAGTCAAAAGGTGCTTGCAGAGTCACGGATGGTGATTCTCCTGATGTGATCATTATAAACTCCTGTTCTGTCACCGAGCTTGCCGATAAGAAGTGCAGACAGACTATAAGGTCTTATCATCGCAGATATCCCGAGGCCTTCATTATCGTAACCGGATGCTATGCCCAGCTCAAGGGTGATGAGGTGGCAGCCATCGATGGTGTACGGGCCGTAACCGGCAGTAATCAGAAAATGCAGATTGCAGATTGTCTCGCTGACTGGCTATCTGACGGAAATGATGTGATAGACATCACTCCGCTAAAGCAGATCAATGAGTTTTCGCCTTCATGCTCACGTGGCGATCGCACAAGATACTTCCTTAAAGTACAAGACGGATGTGACTATTGGTGTACTTACTGCACTATACCCCGCGCACGTGGTCGTAGCCGCAGCGCCACTATTCCGCAGATCATCGATCTTGCCCGTAAGGTTGCCGAATCAGGAGGTCGTGAGATTGTAATTACCGGAGTGAACATCGGTGACTTCGGCAAAGGTAGAAATGATACATTTTTTGACTTGATCAAGGCACTCGATAGTGTCGACGGCATAGATCGTTACCGTATTTCTTCAATCGAGCCAAATCTTCTCACTGATGAAATCATAGACTGGTGCTCGGCATCGGCTAAATTCATGCCTCACTTCCATATCCCCTTGCAGAGCGGTAGCGACCGGGTGCTGTCCATAATGCGCCGTCACTATGACAAGGATTTTTTCCGTCGCAAGATCGAGCTGCTTCGCAAATCAATACCCGATGCATTCATCGGAGTGGACCTCATTGTCGGAGCTCGTGGCGAGACTCAGGAATGTTTTGATGAATCAAAAGCTTTTGTCGAATCGCTTGATATATCTCGACTGCATGTATTTCCTTATAGCGAACGTCCCGGCACAAAAGCTCTGGAAATAGATCATGTTGTAAGCGAGGAAGAAAAACGCAGACGCGATAGACTGATGATTGATGTGAGTGATCAAAAACTAAAGCATTTCTCGACAAGGTTCATCGGCAGTATCCGACCGGTGCTACTTGAACATCCACGCTTGGGAAATCCTATGGCTGGCTTCACTGACAATTATCTGAGAGTAAATGTGATTGACGCTGATCCGACACTTGACAATCAGATTGTCAACGTCTCTCTCGACAGTCTCGACCCTGCAACAAATGAATTCACAGGCCGGATCATACCATGTTAATGCCACCATACGACTATGCAAAGAGTAGCTGTAATTATTCTTAATTGGAATGGCGAGAAATTACTTAAGGAGTACCTTCCGCAGGTAATAGCCAACACCGACTATAGTATCGGACGGATAATTGTCGCCGATAACGGTAGCACCGATAGTTCCCTGAGCCTTCTCTCTTCAGATTTTCCGGATGTTGAGGTGATGAAATTTGACAGTAACTATGGTTTTGCCGGAGGATACAACAGGGCTATCGAGCGTGTGCATCTCCCCTACACCGTTCTGCTCAATTCAGATGTTGCTCCTGCTCCTCATTGGCTGAACATCCTCACTGACTTTCTTGATGCCCATCCCGAGACAGGCGCATGTCAGCCTAAGATTTTGAGTTATACCGATAAGACCAAATTTGAATACGCCGGGGCATCAGGTGGGCTGATCGATCGTCACGGCTTCACATACTGCAGGGGCAGAATATTTTCAGTATGCGAATCCGACAATGGTCAATACGATACGCCGATGTCTGTCTTCTGGGCTTCCGGAGCGGCGCTCATGGTGCGTACCGATATTTATAAGAAGGTTGGCGGTCTTGATGAGAATTTTTTTGCGCACATGGAAGAGATCGACCTATGCTGGCGCATACTCCTGACCGGAGCAGATATCATGTCGGTGCCCCAAAGTGTGGTATATCATCTGGGGGGCGGCTCACTACCGCCATCTGATCCCCGCAAGACCTACCTGAATTTCAGAAATAACCTATTGATGCTTCACAAGAATCTTCCGGATTCCACACGTGGCCGCAAGCTCTTCATACGGCGGTTGCTCGACACCGTCGCCTGGGCTAAATATTGTGTTTCCTTAGATTTCAAGAACGCCGGTGCCGTCCTTAATGCACATCGTGATTTCTCCCGTATGCGCAAAGCCTACACCATTCATCCGGAAATAGATTTGCTTGACACTCGCCAGGACACCCACCGTGACATCCTGATTGACTTCTACCTCAAACAGCACAAGACTTACAAATAGAAAAGAACTATGATGGAGAGGCCGACCGGCCTCTCCATCATAGTTCGGATAGGTTCGTCACGAAGTCTCAAATATCAGACGCGACATATACGTATGCGCCAAGATCTGATGTACGGGTCTGTCCGTAATAGTCTGTCATCGGGCTTTCCTCACTGTATTCAGGAAATGCTGCGCCTATGGCAGGCGAGTCAGGCTTTAATCTATAATCAAAGAGATACTCAGACCTGACAGTGTAGAATAGCGGATCCACTTTCCATAATATATCAGTGAAGTTTTCATCATCTTCTCCATCGCTCTTTATCAGGCATCTTCTGAAATATATCTCGTGTCCTGTGAGATCACCTGGCTTCACATCTGCGCCTATACCATAAATTATGCTATTTGTAATCAAAGCCTTTGTTGGCGACATTTCCTGTGAAAATTCATAATCAGATACCTCAGGAAAAGACCAGGCGGCTCCGGATACAGCCGAGAACAGGTAATTGTTAGATGTGGTACATAGGTCAAATCTATGATCTCCGCCGATCAGCTGTACCAGATTATCCGCACTCTCGGCAAATTCACATCCATATGCTCCAACAGACGCACCTATGGCCGTAAGCACATTCCCCCCGCTATTGCGCAAGCGGCAGTTGACAAGTGTAAGTTTTCGTAAAGATATATCTATCCCGTCTCCATACACAGATACTCCCGATACGGTATTGCTTACCTCAGTGTGAGCCATATAATTATCATGAGAAGAGCTGTAAAACTCCAATCCTTCCCACTGTCGTGACATAAGATCAAATGACACACCTGTGATCACTGTGCCCATGCGGTCACCGGTCACAGTCACTGGTCTTAGAGGCTCGCCCTCTGAGCGCAATGTACCTTTGACAATGAATACAGACTTATCATGAAACATAAGCCGTGAACCTGCTTCGAGAGTGAGGACAGCATCCTCAGCCACTACCAGAGAATCAGAAATCTTATAGGGTTTGTCTGCTGTGAATCTTGTGTCCTTATCTATGACACAACCCCTCAATCGCACAACATCCTGACCGTCAGCCTTGATCTGCACGGATGATACAAGGCCATTGACCTCAAAGTCTAATGAGGCCAGTATCTCACTCGTGCCGGAGATGCCGTTCTCCGGAAGATCAGCGCTGACAAACACAAATATCGAATCGTTGGCTCTGATCTCGATATCCTTGAAAGTTGCTCCAGCCATACCATCGACGTTTACTCTAAAGAGGTCTGCATTAACTCCTGACAATGACACATGGCTGAGATTAAGGCTCTTATTATGACGATTATATACAATAAGTCTATGTGTGGCCGACTGCTCGGCTGTGATTATCACTCCTAAGTCAAGAGTATCGGTCGAAAATTCCGGTCTGTCACTTACCGATGTAGTCACCCCGTCTTCAATGCAGCACGTCAACGACAAAATAAATAATGAAGATATTAATAATGATAATATTGATTTCATAGCGTTTGATTATCTCGGCATTAATCACCATATTTATTAACGTATTACTGTCGCGAATATTATATACTGATACAGACTGATGAATTCCGATAATTTTTTTAGTATCGACCCAACTTGTTTGAGTTGAATATTTGTTGTAATTTTGCAGTGTTAGAATAAACATGAAGGAGAAAAGCGAATTAATACAAGAGCAACGTGCCCAACAACGTTTGGCACCACAGCAAGTGCAGTTTGTGCGTCTTCTTGAGATGAACTCTCCGGAGATCGAAGACGAAGTGCGCCGTCAGCTTGATGATAATCCAGCTCTCAGTATCGCCGATGACGATCGTATGCCCGATCAAATTCAAGAGGATTCACGGGCAGATATCCCGAATATTGATCCTGATGATGACCCTGCCGATTACCAGCCTGCGACCAGAAAGTGGGACAATGATTCTTTTGTGCCCCAAATCGCTGACGATACAGTTTCGTTGAGCGAGTACCTTGAGCGGCAGCTCGGAGAAATAGAGATACCTGACATCACAAGACATATCGCCAGATACATTATTGGCTGTCTTGACGATAATGGCTATCTCACACGCTCTTTCAATGCTATTGCTGATGATGTCTCGGTGGCTACCGGTCACGATATTTCTCGTGCGGATGTCGAGAAAGCAGCTTCTGTGGTTCGTTCGCTTGATCCTCCGGGAATCTGTGCTGTTGACCTTCGTGACTGCCTGCTTTTGCAGATTAACCGTATGAAGCCAGTCTCACTAATTTCAAGGATAGCACACGATATTTTAGCCGATTATTTTGATCTTTTCTCCAAGAAACACTATGACAGGCTTAAGGCTCAGCTTGGAGTGTCTAAGGAAAATCTAAGAGAGGCTGAATTGCTCATTCAATCGTTAAACCCTAAGCCTGGATCTGCCATAGCTTCCGGAGGATCGGTTCTGCGTCTCTCTCACATATCTCCTGATGTTGGGGTCGATTACGATGACGGGCGTTTCTCGGTGTATCTTTTGGGCTCCCTGCCCCAGCTCCAGATTGAAAAATCATTCCTGGACCCAGACATATCTACGGATATGACGGGCAAAGTGCATACTCGCCTCAACGACGAAAAACTTCAGGCCAAAACTTTTATCCGTCACAAACGAGACGAGGCCGAGAGCTTCATCAATGCTCTGAAACAGAGATCAGATACTCTGTTGACTGTAACCGAGGCTATCGTACGTCTGCAACCCGAATTCTTCAAATCCGGCGAACAGTCTTTACTGCGTCCTATGATACTCAAGGATGTTGCAGCGCTTACTGGTCTTGATCTATCGGTTATATCCAGAGCTACATCAGGTAAATATGTGGCCACTGCCAGTGGGGTGTATCCCCTGAAAATGTTTTTCAACGAAGCACCTAAGGCTGATTCTGACACTTCTTCTCATCTGTTGCAAAGCCAGATCCAAAATATTATTGACAATGAGGATAAATCGCACCCTCTCAGCGATGATGCGATATGCCGCTTGATGGCCCGGGACGGATTTGATATTGCACGTCGCACTGTCACAAAATATCGCGAGCGCATGTCAATTCCGGCCGCCAGGCTTAGAAAAAAAATGTGACTTATGTATGATTTAAAAAATAACAACCAGCCATTAGGCAACGATAAGCAGGCAGATAATACAGTCGATGCCACAGTGATGGATTCAAAAATCCTCACAATTGTTTCAAATATATTGTCAGCCGTTTTCTCTCCGTTACTCGTGCCCACCTACGCATACGCGATAGCTATGTGGACTACAAGGCTGTCAACCTTTCCCGAACGCACAAGGCTGGTGTCCTCACTAATCGTGTTTGTCATCACTGCCATTATTCCATTTGCTGTTATTTTGTTTATGATCCGAAAGGGGCTCGCAAGCGGACCAGCACTTGAATCTCGCAGCGACAGGCCCATTCCCTATACAGTCACGATAATTTGCTATCTGTTCTCAGCATGGTGGCTGTGGCCACTTCCTCACTGGATTCCGATGTTCTTTGTTTCGGCTGCGATTTCCGCACTTTTCGGTGTGCTCATCAATATCAAATGGAAGATCAGTGCTCATGCCACTTCTATGGGTGGACTATGCGCCGCTATCCTATATATCGGATTTACATCACAATTCACCGTTGTATTCCTGCCATGGCTTTGCGGCATAATTCTTCTCAGCGGGGCTGTCTGCTCGGCACGTCTTTTTCTTAAGCGACACACTCCTGCCCAGGTCTATGCCGGTTGGAGCCTTGGCTTTATCGTAACGACCATATGCCTGTATTTGTAACATATTAAAATTTCTCATACTTTTCGAAATGAAACCATTAGTAAGCATAATCATGGGTAGCACTTCTGATCTGCCCGTGCTGAAGAAAGCTGCCGATTTTCTCGAATCGATGGAGATCCCCTTCGAGATGAATGCCCTCAGTGCGCATCGTACTCCCAAGCAAGTGGAGGAATTTGCCACAACTGCTCAGGAAAAGGGTCTTAAGGTAATTATCGCA
This sequence comes from uncultured Bacteroides sp., assembly GCA_964495725.1. Classification (GTDB taxonomy): domain Bacteria; phylum Bacteroidota; class Bacteroidia; order Bacteroidales; family Muribaculaceae; genus CAG-873. The sequence continues at coordinate 13,221 of CAZBWZ010000031.1, read as the reverse complement.
GCCGCCGGTATGGCCGCAGCTCTGCCTGGTGTCATTGCTTCTATGACTCCCCTTCCGGTAATCGGTGTACCTATCAACTCTTCTCTTGAAGGTAAGGATGCACTGCTGTCAATCGTTCAGATGCCCCCGGGTATTCCCGTCGCGACTGTCGGCATCAATGGAGCCCTCAACGCAGCTATTCTTGCGGTGGAGATGCTTGCCATTGGTGATGGTGAGATAGCTGCCAGACTATCACGATACCGTGCGACACTCTCTGACAAAATCGTAAAGGCAAATGAAGAACTGGCCGGGATAGACACATATAAATTTAAGATTAACTGATTATTGACCGGTAATGACAGATCTTATGTCGCCTTTCAACTACTCCCGCAGGAATTCTTCGCCCGTGGATATAGGAAACGTTACCATAGGCAACGGCCATGAGATTGCAGTGCAGTCGATGACCAATACGTCTACTCTTGACACCGATGCTTCAGTTGCTCAGATCAAGCGCATTGCAGATGCCGGTGGAGATATTGTGCGTCTCACCGCCCAGGGCGTGGCACATGCTGAAAATCTGGCCACGATACGCCAGAACTTAAGAGAACAAGGGTATCAGTTACCTCTGGTAGCGGATATCCATTTCAATCCTGCCGCAGCTTTTGTCGCTGCCGAAAACGTGGAGAAAGTGAGAATCAATCCCGGTAACTTCGTAGATCCGGGACGTACGTTCAAACACCTCGAGTATACAGCTGATGAATATGCTGCAGAGATTGAGAAGATCCGTACAAAGCTTGTACCTCTTCTGGATCTTTGTAAAAAGAATTCCACTGCCATCAGGATCGGAGTAAATCACGGCTCGCTCAGCGACCGTATCATGAGCCACTACGGCAACACACCGGCAGGCATGGTGGAATCGGCCATGGAATTTCTGCGTATCTGCCGCGATGAGAATTTCACAGATGTCGTTATCTCGATCAAGGCTTCTAATGTAGTGGTGATGGTCGAGACTGTGCGTCTTCTTGCCAAAACCATGCAAAAGGAAGATATGTATTTCCCCCTGCATCTCGGAGTCACCGAGGCTGGTGACGGTGAGGACGGGCGTGTCAAGTCGGCCGTCGGCATTGGCACATTGCTCAGCGAGGGGCTCGGAGATACAATCCGCGTGTCACTGAGCGAAGCTCCCGAGCATGAGATACCAGTGGGCCGTAAGCTCGTGGCTCATATTTCACGTATGGAGTCTGCACCAATCATCACAGTATCAGAATATGAGGGATACAACAGCATTTCACCCTCAAGACGCACGTCTTCTAAAGTAGGTACGGTAGGAGGTGACAATCTGCCTGTCGTCATAGGATATGATATGTCACCTGATGAGATCCCCGATGGAGTAAGAGTGCTTACATCTGATTCGGCTAATGCTCCCGGTGATATAAAGGCTCAGTTTCATGAACTGATGCGCATCGGCGACTCTTCTCCCGCAATTATCAAACTTTCGTATCCTTCTGATATGTGTTATGATGACATAGTCATCTCAGCTTCAGCCGATATGGGTGCTATCCTTTTGGCCGGCTTTGGTGACGGATTGTGGATTGATGCCCCACATATCTCTCAAGAGAGTATTTCCTCTCTTGCCCTCGGTATCCTGCAAGCAGTACGGCTGCGCATCAGCAAGACGGAGTTTATAGCGTGTCCAAGCTGCGGACGTACTCTTTTTGATCTTGAGGATGCTTTAGCTAAAGTCAGGAAAGCTACTTCACATCTTGCCGGTCTTAAGATTGCAGTAATGGGCTGTATTGTCAACGGACCCGGTGAAATGGCTGATGCCGACTATGGATATATCGGGGCAGCCAAAGGTAATGTCAGTCTGTACAAGGGCAAGAAATGTATTCATAAGAATATCCCCTCGGATGAGGCGCTGCCACTTCTTATTCAACTGATAAAAGACAACGGTGACTGGATCGATGAACCATAAATCCGAATTAATCACTGTTTCGAGAGCAGTCAATGGTCTCACCATCATTCACCGTCACGCCAACCGTGCTCTTGTCGATTATTGCGGTGTGGTAGTGAAAGCCGGTAGCCGTGATGACCCTGAAAATCTTCCGGGACTGGCTCATTTTGTTGAGCATACGATTTTCAAAGGCACCAAACGTCGCTCACCGTGGCATATTATCAACCGCATGGAGCGTGTGGGCGGCGAATTCAATGCCTATACTACTAAAGAAGAGACGGTGGTCTATACTGCCGCCCCCCGTGGTAATGCTTCCAGATCCTTTGAACTTCTTGCCGATCTCCTTACCGAATCCCGCTTCCCCGATAAGGAGCTTGACAAGGAAAGAGAGGTGATTGCTGAGGAGATTGACTCGTATCTCGACTCACCTGCTGATGCGGTATTCGATGATTTTGAAGATCTCATTTTCGCCGATACGGCTCTGGGGCATAACATTCTCGGCAATCGTGAAGCTCTTGCCCTGATTCACTCATCAGACTGCCGCGAATATCTGGCCAAATGGTATGCCGCGGACAATATGGTTGTATTCTATTACGGTTCTGCTCCGGTAGCTCGCATTATTCCCATGGTCGAACGTTACTTCTCCAGCATTCCGCTTAACGCGGGATCGCATACAGTCTTACCCATACCATTTGTGTGCGGCGGTTTCGACCTTAAACGAAATATCGATTCCCATCAGTCGCATACCGTAATGGGATGTCTCACTGTGGATATGTATTCTCCGTCACGATATGCCTATGCCCTTCTTTCCAATATTCTCGGAGGACCGGGCATGAATTCATTACTCAACATCGAGCTGCGCGAAAAACGCGGTCTCGTATATTCAGTCGAGACCGCCAATACTTTGATGAAAGATGCCGGTCTGTTCACAGTCTATTTTGGTTGCGATGAATCCGACACTGCAAAATGTTGTCGTATCGTGAATCAGCAGATCGAGAGACTATGCGACCATCCGCTGTCAGAACTGACCCTCAACCGACTTAAGAAACAATATATCGGACAACTTACCGTGTCTTCTGATTCACGCGAAAGTCTCGCTATTTCTACTGCCCGCCGCGTACTGTATTACGGTGAGGATGCCGCTGATTACCGGCGCGGGGAAATGATTATGGCTGTCACTCCGTCTCAGATAGCTGAATGTGCCGCATCATTATCTAACATGTCACGTCTTACACTTATATGAAACATCAATTATATATGCGCAGGGCGCTCCAACTCGCGTTCCGAGGCTTTCCTGCTGCCTTTCCTAACCCGATGGTTGGGGCCGTTATCGCTGGTGCCGATGGCGCGATAATAGGCGAAGGATACCATGGACAATGCGGCCACCCTCATGCCGAGGTAAATGCAGTGGCCTCGGTCGCAGATAAAAGCCTACTATCCGGAGCTACAATATATGTCACTCTCGAGCCATGCGCTCACTACGGACGCACGCCCCCATGTGCCAAATTAATTATCAATACCGGAATACCTAACGTCGTGGTCGGCACAAGTGATCCTTTCTCGAAGGTAGACGGAAAGGGAATCACCATGCTTAGGGAAGCAGGGATTAAAGTGACAGTCGGAGTGATGGAAGAGGAATGTCGTTCGCTCAACGCTGTATTCTTCACCGCCCATACCCTGCGCAGACCTTTTGTTATCTTGAAACTGGCACGGTCAACCGACGGATTCATGGATGTCAAGAGAGACGGCAATAGTGTTCCGCTCAGACTATCAACACCTCTTACTTCAGTACTTTCTCATCGTCTGAGGTCATTCTGCGACGGCATCATGATAGGTTCGGGCACCGTGATTACTGATAATCCTTCACTTGATACTCGTCTGTGGCCCGGAAAATCACCAGTTCCGGTTATAGCTGACCGACGCCTTAGGGTCGGTGATAATTTCAAAGTAATGCATCGTAATCCTATCCTGATTTCCGATAATGATCCGATGTATGTCACGCTCGGAAAATTGTACTCACAAGGTATATTTTCTCTGCTCGTGGAGGGTGGCCCTACATTGATACGTACATTTCTTGATGAGAAGGACACTGACGGCAACGATCTTTGGGATCTCGCAAGGATTGAAACATCTCCTGTGAGGCTGGGACATAGAGGTGCAGCCAAAGCTCCGGACATTCATATCAGTCCGTCAATGGCACAAAATATTGATGGAAATCGCATCAGCTATATTATCAATAACGAATTGGTGCGCGTTAAAAACTTCTAAAAATTCACCAATTAAGATAATTTGACCGTCACCAATGCCAATTTGCAGAGCAATTTTCTTAATTTTGCAAATTGAAATATAATATTGCCATCATAACATTGCACATTCATGCATAGGAAATATCTGACATACACTATATTATCGGCATTTATGATGTCGGCAGCCTCATGCAACACCACTGATGATCCTATTTACGAAGCTCAATTGTCATCATCTGTGACTGTCACCGGCTTTTCCCTATCCAATGATTCCAAGGTACTTGACAGCTTGTCCAATGTATTTTTTTCTATCGATCTTGTCAACGCCCGTATCTTCAATGCTGACTCTTTACCTTACGGCACCAACGTCAGCCGTCTCGTTCCCAAGATTGTAACTCCATCATCAGCTTCTGCCGTCACTCTCAAATACCACGAGCCCTCTCTTGACAGAGATTCTGTTGTAAACTATCTCACCAATTCTACAGACTCTATTAATTTCGCTGGCGGTCCGGTCACCCTTACTGTTGTTTCCGAAAATGGCTCTGTAAAAAGGGATTATGAAATAAAAGTGAACGTTCATCAGGTGAAGGCTGACTCTCTCGTATGGTATAAGATCCAATCTGCGCCTCTTCCCGGTGATTTCACCAAACCGACCGCCCAGTCCACTGCTTGTCTCAACAATATTTTCTACTGTCTCACTACCGACGGCATCAATTATTGTCTGGCAACTACATCCACCCCTGAGGCTCCTGATTGGGTCACCCGTGAGGTAAAATTCGCCTTTGTTCCTGATGTAGAAAGTCTGAGGGCCACCTCAAATTCTCTGTACATCTTAGATTCGGAAGGCAACATGTTCACATCGACTGACTTTAAAGATTGGCAACCTACCGGACATAAATTCCATTACCTTTACGGAGCTTACGGTGACCAGATCCTGGCATCCAAGAAGAATGATGATGGTTATACTTTGGTGTCATACCCCTCGGATATGTCGTATGATATCCCCGACGGCTTTCCGGTCGAAGGCTCAAGCCTGCCGACATTTTTCAGCCTTTCCATGAGTTACGGTCTGCAAGCAGTAATTGTTGGCGGACGCGCTGCTGATGGCTCCCTTTCTGATACTACCTGGGGCTTCGACGGTTCGTCATGGGCACGTATATCTGTAAAGCCCCTGCCTCTGGCACTTGAGGATGTAACGCTTGTACCATACAGACTTGTAGAAATGCTCTCGAGCAATTGGTCTCCCACAAGCTACCCCGTATTGCTCGCAATGGGAGGCCGCACGGCATCCGGAGTTATCAATTCCACCGTATATTATTCACGTGACTGGGGTATGACATGGAAAAAAGCGCCGTCTCTCATTCAGCTTCCTGATCAGATTCCGGCTTTTTATGGAGCTTCGGCGTTCAACTACACTTCAGTCATGCATGTTGACAGCCGTGCTCAATACTGGAATGATATCAAGCTGCCGCGGCTTATGCCCGGCTCACGATATATCTCACCCTTTGGAAATATCTCAAGAGTTGTCGCTCCCGTTGAAGATTGGGATTGCGAGGCTATTTATATGTTTGGTGGTCGCGATTACGAGGGCAATCTCCTGAATACTCTCTGGAGAGGTGTAATCACTCAATTCACTTTCGTGCCTGTGCAATAATAAGATGAACCGATCTGTCATTCTGCTGATACTGATAGCACTGATATCTTCAAGTATAAAGATATGTGCTCAGGAAAGTCCCTATAAATTTGATATAGGGGGAGGAATCGGCATGAGCGGATATTTGGGTGACGCCAACAACTCCTCTATACTTAAACACCCCGGATTCACTGCTGATGTCGACGGTCGGTATATTGCAAACGCAAGATATGGCCTGAGGGCGCTCCTGGGTGTGACCACCCTGAGCGGTAACACCGCTGATATGGAAAACGTATTACCTGATTTCGCCCAGTATAAGTTCACATCTACTGTGTTTGACCTCAGTATCCGTGGTGAATTCAATTTCTTTGCCTACGGTATAGGTGAGACATTCAAGCGTCTCCGTAGATTCACACCTTACATTACACTCGGCATCGGTGTATGTATGTCATCATGCTCGGGAGACGTTAACGCCGCACCCACCTTGCCTATGGGTGTAGGTATAAAATACAAAATCAAAGAGCGACTGAATCTCACAGCCGAATTTACCATGACCAAGGCTTTTGGCGATAAGGTGGATGGGGCTCAGCTCAATGACCTGACAGGCATACGCACTGAATTTTTTAAAAACACCGACTGGTTTTCTCGTTTGTCAATTGGAATTTCATACGAATTTGGTGAGCGTTGCGAAACATGCCACTACGTCGATTAACAATACAGGATTATGACTCAAGACACTCAGGATAAAAACTTAAAACCTATGCCCCAGCATGTGGCTATCATCATGGATGGCAACGGACGATGGGCTAAGTCCAAGGGCTTTCAACGTACTGCCGGACACATCGAGGGCGTTAAGACCGTACGTCGTATCACAGAGGTCGCTTCAGATCTTGGCATAAAATACCTTACATTATATGCTTTCTCAACTGAAAACTGGAATCGACCTAAAGAGGAAGTTGACGCTCTTTTGAGTCTGATTGTCTCTACACTTGAAAAAGAGACCCCGGATCTGATCAAGAATAATGTGAGACTTGAGGTTATCGGAGACATTTCCCGTATGGAGCCAGAGGCGCTCTCTCGTCTTAAAAAGTGTATCGAGGATACCTCACATGGCACTGGTCTGACTTTGGTGATTGCTTTCAGCTACTCTTCCCGTTGGGAGATTACCCGCGCCTGCAAGCTGATCGCTGAAGATGTAAGGAAGGGTTTGATAAATTCTGAAGATATTGATGATGAAGTGTTCCGTGCTCATCTCACTACCGCCGCTTATCCTGATCCTGATTTGCTTATACGCACGGGGGGCGACTTCAGAGTGAGCAACTTCCTGCTATGGCAGATTGCTTATTCCGAGATTTTTGTCACCCCTGTATTCTGGCCTGACTTCAGCCGCGAGAACTTCATTGAAGCTGTTGACAATTTCAGGAGTCGCGAACGTCGCTTTGGGCTGACAAGCGAACAAATTAATCACGATGTATTATGAAAAAGAGCCTGCATAACATAATTCCGGCCCTATCATTAGCCGCCTTGTCTGTATTCCCTATTACGACACAGGCACAAAATACTGCATCTACCGATACGATATACAATCCTACCGTGATTTTTTCGGCTATCCCGAAAACATACGAGATTGCCGGTATCAAAGTGACTGGTGCACCTAACTACGATGATTTTCTCGTCATCGGTTATTCGGGTCTCAAGGTAGGCGAGCGCGTTAAGATACCCGGCCCGGATATCACTAACGCAGTCAAACGCCTTATGAGGCAGGGACTCTTTGCCCAGGCTCAGGTGAAAATTACCAAAGTATATGGTGACAAGGCCTGGATTGAGCTTGCCCTGCGTACGCAACCACGCATCTCTGATATTGTGTACAAAGGCATGAAAAAAGGCGAACGCGATGATATCGACGAGAGGCTGCATCTCGTGAAGGGTAATCAGATTACCCAGAATATCGTCAACCGTGCCGAGGCTATAGTTAAGAAATACTATGCTGACAAAGGATTCGGTAATGCTGACGTGAAAATCAACCTCCGGGAGGATCTCTCCAAACCTAACGAAGTGATAGTAGATATCAATGTTGACCGTCACGACAAGGTGAAGGTTCATAAAATTTACGTCAACGGCAATCAGGTGCTCTCAGACAATAAGATCAAGGGCGCCATGAAAAAGACTAATGAAAACGGCAACATCTTGAATCTGTTCAAGCAGAAAAAATTTGTTGAGACCGACTATCAGGACGATCTTAACCGTATAATTGAAAAATATAACGAAAAAGGTTATCGTGATGCAAAGATTGTCACTGACAGCGTAGTGCCATACGATGACAAGACTGTCGATGTATATCTTGATATAGATGAAGGCAAACAGTACTTCATCCGGGATATTCAATGGGTAGGTAACACTATATATCCTAATGATGTGCTCGATATGGTTCTCGATATGCGTCCCGGCGACGTGTATAACCAGAAGTACCTCCAGAAACGTCTCAACGAAGACGATGACGCGCTCTCTAATCTATACATGGACAAAGGATACCTTTTCTATGACCTCGTGCCCATCGAAAAGGATATCGAGGGTGACTCGATATCTCTGGAGATGCGTATCGTAGAGGGTCCGCAAGCGCGCATCAATAAAGTGATCATCAACGGTAACGACCGACTCTACGAAAAGGTAATCCGGCGTGAGTTGCGTGTAAAGCCGGGCCAGCTTTTCTCTAAGTCAGATCTCCAGCGTTCGGCACGCGAAATTGCACAGACCGGACACTTCAATCCCGAGACTATGGATATTACTCCTGAGCCAAACGAAGAAAACGGCACAGTCGATATCGTCTTTGGCCTTGAATCCAAGGCCAACGACCAGATCGAATTCTCTATGGGTTGGGGACAGACCGGTATTATAGGAAAACTCTCTCTTAAATTCACCAACTTCTCTATCAAGAATCTTCTTTATCCGAGTACATACCGCGGTATCATTCCCCAAGGCGAGGGTCAGACATTCACAATCTCCGCCCAGACTAATGCCCGATACTATCAGGCTTACTCCATATCCTTCCTTGACCCCTGGTTTGGTGGCAAACGCCCCAATCAGTTGTCAGTGTCCGCTTATTATAGCCGTCAGACCGGTATCAACTCATCATATTATAATAACAATTATTATAATTACGGTTATGGTTATGGTGCCTACGGTTACGGTGGTTACGGCTACAACAATTATTACAGCGATTACTACCAGAATAGCTACCAGAACGCCTACGACCCTAATAAGGTGTTACAGATGGTCGGTGTGAATGTCGGATTCGGTAAACGACTCAATTGGCCAGACGACTACTTCACATTCACTGCCGAGCTTGGATACAACTGGTATTATCTGAAGAATTGGGAGTATTTGAGATTCATGTCTAACGGTAATGCAAATGCTATTGTACTGGGTCTGACCCTGCAACGCAACTCTATTGACAATCCCCTGTATACCCGTCGAGGCAGTCAGTTCTCTCTTAATTTTCAGGTTACACCCCCAGCTTCTCTCTTCGGCAAAAAAGATTGGCAGAAACTGGCATCCGAAAACACCGAGGCTTCACGAAAGGAACTGTACAAATGGATTGAATACTGGAAACTGAGATTCCGTTCGCGCACATATACCCCGATCGCAAATGCCGAGAGCCAGTGGACACCCGTGCTCATGACCCGTGCGGACTTCGGCCTCCTCGGCAGCTATAACAAATATCTCAAATCTCCATTCGAGACATTCTATGTAGGTGGTGACGGTATGTCGGGTTCGTATACATACGCCACCGAGACAATCGCTCTTCGAGGATATGATAACGGACAGCTCACACCATGGAATTATGAGGGTTACGCTTATTCGCGTCTCGGGTTTGAAGTACACTTCCCCCTCCTGCTTCAATCCTCGACAACAATATACGCCCTTGCCTTCGCTGAAGGCGGTAACGCGTGGACTGATGTGAAAAATTTCAACCCCTTCCAGCTCAAACGCAGTGCCGGAGCCGGTGTGCGTATCTTCCTCCCGATGGTCGGCATGATGGGTATTGACTGGGCCTACGGTTTCGATAAAGTGTTCGGCACAAGAGGCGGCAGTCACTTCCACTTTATCCTCGGTCAGGAATTTTAAACTTTTTCCACTCTCAGATGTCCTATACGTGTAGTAATAATTATTAATAGAGACAGATTAATATGAAACGATTTGCATTTATTGTTATTTTAGCGGTCGTATCGGCAGTTTCAGCTTCCGCACAGAAGTTTGCATTGCTTGACATGGAATATGTCCTCAAAAACATACCGGCCTACGAAATGGCCAACGAGCAGCTCAACCAGCTCTCTCAGCGCTGGCAGAAGGAAGTTGAAGCCATTGGCTCGGAAGCCCAGACCATGTATCAGAATTTCTTGTCCGATAAGGTATTCCTCACCGATGATCAGGTCAAGAAGCGTGAAGAAGCCATCGTTGCTAAGGAAAAAGAAGCTAACGACCTACGATACAAATACTTTGGACCGGAAGGCGAACTTTATAAAATGCGCCAGACTTTGCTCAAGCCCATTCAGGATGATGTATATAACGCCACTAAGAAAGTAGCCGAAGAAAGAGGCTATCAGGTAATTTTTGACCGTGCATCCTCTTCTGAAATTATCTTCGCATCCCCAAAGATAGATATCAGTAACGATGTGCTCGCAAAACTCGGATATTCTTCCAACTGATACCCGGTCTATATGTAAAAAAAGCATATTCATATACTTTTAATCAACAATTTTTACTACTTTTGCAGAATAATTTTAACATTTTAAATATTATCATGATCAGAAGATTTTTAATAGCAACATTGATTGCCTTGCCTTTCAGCGTCTTCGCTCAGAAATTCGGCATTGTGGATGCAACTGAATTACTCAGCGCCATGCCCGAATACACTCAAATGCAGACCACACTTGAAACTTCTTCCAAAAAATATCAGGAAGAATATGGTAAGCTCGAAGAAGAGATGAACAAGAAATATACCGAGTACCAGAATCTCGAAAAAGATCCGAACGCACTCGCAACCATTAAGGAGAGCCGTATTCAGGAGCTTCAGGAGCTTCAGCAGAAAATCCAGCAGTTCTCAAACATGGCATCTCAGGATCTGCAGCGCCAGCAGCAGCAGCTTATGGCTCCGATCGAACAAAAACTCATGGATGCCATCAAAGCTGTAGGTCAGGAAGGCGGATACACATTCATCTTCCCTAAAGAACAACCCCTCTACTACGGAGCAGCTGCAGAAGACGTCACAAGTCAGGTGAAAACAAAACTCGGTATCTGACAAAATCCTTCGACTACACATTGACCCCGGAACGTAGCTCCGGGGTTTTTTCCATGATTATGACTGACTCACCCATCCTATATCTTTTTCCGGTGCCCCTTGGTGACACTCCTCCTCAGAGTGTACTCCCACCTTGCAATATCGATCTCATAAAATCCATAAGATTTTTTATAGTCGAGAATATCAGATCAGCCAGACGCTTCCTCAAAGCATGCGACAGGAATATCGATATTGACAGCATCACCTTCTTTGAACTTAACAGGCACACAAAGAAAGAAGAAATTTCAACAATGTTAAATCCGATGGCCCAAGGTCATTCGATGGGTATAATCAGTGAAGCAGGCTGTCCGGCTGTTGCAGATCCCGGATCCGACATTGTGGCCCTTGCTCAACGCAATGGATACAAGGTCGTGCCACTCATTGGGCCATCAAGTATTCTCCTCTCATTGATGGCAAGCGGATTCAACGGCCAGAGTTTTGCTTTCTTAGGCTATCTGCCTATAGATGCCGGCCAACGCTCGGCTAAGCTACGCGAGATAGAACGCCATATCAGACAGGATGACCAGACACAGATCTTTATAGAAACGCCTTACCGTAACAACAAACTGATCAAATGGCTTTCCGAGACTCTCAATGGCAACATAATGCTATGTGTCGCATCACAACTCACTTGTCCGGGCGAAAACATCACCACCCTACCCATATCCAGATGGAAATCACGTAAATACGATTACGACAAGAAACCCACAATTTTCCTACTACATCATTCCTGACACTCTACATCAATCTCATATTTCGCTATGTCAAATTTCTCTAAGCATAAGAATTCTCGTAAGCTACAGGATTTCCCCGGTCTGTTTGATGACCCCGGGCTTATGGCCGATGAAATTTATGGCAACATGGTGAAACATGCCCGTAAAGGCCAACACACGCCACCTCACACCATGAGCGAGGCGGAATTGTTAAGCCATTCATCCGGGGAAACCAGATCGAGAAAAGAGCTTCAATATATATCATTTGGCAGCGGCAGCAGCGGCAACTGCGCCTATCTCGGTATCAGGGATGAGGGGGGTATACTCATTGATGCAGGCGTAGACATCAATACCGTAGTTAAGGAAATTGAAAACAACTATCTACAACCTGAGAAGATCGCCGGTATCATCGTCACTCATGACCACAGCGACCACATTAGATTCGCCTATACATTGCTGCGCAAATATAAGTGGATGAAAATATACTGCACACCGCGCACAATCAACGGACTCCTGCGACGCCATAGCATCTCAAGTCGCATCAAAGACTATCACGTGCCCATATTCAAAGAATTCGAATTCAAATGTGGTCCATTCTCAATTACCCCATTCGAGGTCAATCACGATGGAAGTGATAACGTAGGTTTCAGCATAGATGTCGGCTATGGCAAAAGATTTGTCGTAGCGACTGACCTCGGTGAAATATCAGACCGAGTAAACTATTATGCAAACGCAGCCGACTACCTTATGATTGAGTCAAACTATGATCTGCACATGCTCAACACCGGCTCATACCCCGAATACCTAAAAGCTCGTATCAGATCGAAAAAAGGCCATCTCGACAATAAAGTGACGTCTGACTACGTGGCATCAATATACAATCCCCGCCTCAAATACGTATATCTTTGCCATCTGAGTCACGACAACAACACACCCCGGCTTGCTCTTGAAGCCATGAAAGAAGCACTTGAAGCCAAAAACATATCAGTGGGCGATGCGAGCGGCTCAGCAGAAGCTCTCGCAGCAGACATACAAATCTATGCACTGCCAAGATACGACTCTTCCCCACTCTTTATCCACCGCCTGAAATAGCCGCCTGATATCACTCAAGAGAATCCCCCCTACCCATCCCCTTTCTCAACAATTAGGTAAATCAGTTAATTCCCAATACAATAAATATTACAACAAATACTTCGAACCACCTACGGCACAAACAAATCCACTCACCCAGCAAAAAAATACCCAATAAAATTTGCACAATTAAAAAAAAACCTCTAACTTTGCACTCGTAATAACACAACAAGCCGGTCCTATAGCTCAGTTGGTTAGAGCACCTGACTCATAATCAGGGAGTCCTT
>CAZBWZ010000030.1:0-23355 GCA_964495725.1 uncultured Bacteroides sp. | reverse complement strand
TCAATGCCAACACCAAGAATGTATCGCTGAAGGGCGGCTACGGCTACAACTGGGTATTTTCTCCCAAATGGGTGCTCGGCGTGAGCGAATCACCGGCGGCGGGCATCAGGATAGCTAAAAATGACAAGGGCAACCATGCCAAGGTGAGGCCGATATTCGCCAACCAGATACAGCTATCGGTGGTATGGAATCACAGGCAGTGGTTTGCCGGAGCCATAGGCCAGTGGAACACCTCTCTCCTCACCGAGAAAGGCGCTTCGTTCCAGCCATCCCAGATCACCGGTTCGTTTCATTTCGGTTACCGATTCAATCTCTGGTGACAGTATTCACTGAATATCAATAATCCTAATATAATTAATCATCATGAAGACTACAATCCTGACTTTTATGGTGGCACTGATAGCCGGGCTTACAGCAGCAGGTGCCGAATACAAGCGCGAGATTTTCATCAATCCCGACGGATCGGGAGATTTCACCACCGTCAACGAGTCATTCGACGCTATACGCGCCTACATGGACTATGAGGTAGTGGTGCATATCGCACCCGGTGTATACAAAGAGAAGGTAGTGGTGCCGTCATGGATAAAAAACGTCACTTTCATTGGCCAAGACCCCTTCACCACTATCATCACATGGGATGACTATGCCGGATTGCGCAATATGGGCACATTCCGCACATATACAGTGAGGGTGGATGCAGATAACGTCACATTCAAAAACATAACATTCGAGAACGCTGCAGGTGCGGTAGGTCAGGCCGTGGCACTGCATACCGAGGGCGACAACCTCAGATTCATCAACTGCCGCTTTCTCGGCAACCAGGACACGATATTCACAGGCGGCGAATACACCAATCTCTATTTCAAGGATTGCTACATCGAGGGCACGACCGATTTCATATTCGGAGCCGCCACTGCTGTGTTTGACCACTGCGAGATATTCTGCAAGACCAACTCCTACATCACCGCAGCATCCACTCCCGCCGATGTGGAATACGGGTATGTGCTGATAGGATGCGACATCAAGGCTGATCCTAAGGTCAACAATATGAAGCTGGGACGTCCGTGGCGTCCATACGGAGGCACTCTCTTCATCAATTGCAATCTCGATGCCCCCATATCACCCGAGGGATGGCATAACTGGAACAATCCAGACAATGAGAAGACCGCCCGCTACGGCGAAGCAGGCTCCACTGGCCGCTACGGCGACATGAGCCGCCGTGCCGGATGGGCCAAGCGCCTCACTGACGATGAGGTTGCCAAGGCTCTCGCCCTGCGCGACCGTCTCTCAGGCGGCTGTGGCGGTTGCAAAAAAGATTGTGTCAAATAGCCCAAGACACCAAATATCGACAGACGGCGCGTCATGGACTACATGACGCGCCGTAATATTATGAGGTATGATCTGCCGTAATCCGGTCTCGTATCAGAGCATCAGCTGCATCACCACGACATCCTCGTAGCTCTGGCCGTGGCGGAGCCATGATTTCAGGCATCCCGATGTAGTGAAGCCCATACTCTCAAACAGACGCATCGACACCTCGTTGTCGCGCGGCACCAGCACAGCGAGCTGGTGCATACCGAATGTGTGGCGGCATCTGGTGATGATCTCTTCGAGGGCGGCGCGGGCATAGCCCTTGCGCTGGTGAGCGGGGTCTACGGCGATACCGAGCATCGCGCGTCCGTGGCGAGGGTCGAAATCGGTGACATCCACGGTGCCCACCGGTATGCCGGCCACATCGATAATGAGCCGTAACTGGCGGTCGGCATATATGTCTGCCGAATAGCTGTTGATGTAATCCCACAGCATCTGGCGTGAGACAGGTGCGTCACCGAAGCTTACGCTCCACACTGCCGGGATATTCTCTATGCGATATAGAAAATCTATGTCTGCGGGTTCTACAGCCCTCAATCTGAGTTGTTTATCCTCCATATTATCTACGTGTTAGGTTATATTTACATTATATTGATTCTGAAAATGGTGTGCGGTTGAGCAGCGAGCGTCCGAGAGTGATCTCATCGGTATATTCGATTTCATTACCTACGGCCACACCCCTGGCGAGCTGCGTCACCTTGACACCGAGCGGCAGCAACTTGCGGTAGATGTAATAATTGGTGGTGTCGCCGTCCATGGTGGCGCTGAGAGCCAATATCACCTCGGCCACCTTACCCGTGCGCACCCTCTCTATAAGCGAACCTATCTCAAGTCTCTCCGGCCCCACGCCATCGACGGGAGAGATCAGACCGCCGAGCACATGATAGAGACCTTGAAACTGACCGGTGTTCTCAAAAATCATCACATCCTTGACATTTTCCACCACACAGACTATCGAATGGTCGCGTACCGGCGCCGAACATATCGGGCACACCTCCTCCTCACTGATATTGTGGCACACACGGCAATAGCTGATATTGCGCCGCAGATCTATTACGCTCTGCCCCAGAGCCACGGCCACCGGCTCATCCTGTCTGAGCAGGTGCAGGGCCAGGCGCAGAGCCGTCTTGCGCCCTATGCCGGGCAGTCGCGACAGCTCCGTGACAGCATTTTCAAGCAATTTGGATGAGAATTCCTGATTTATCATGATACAAAGATATAAAAAAGCAACGGTTATTCAAAATCAGCCGGCAATTTTTGCACACTCAACTATTTTCAGTAACTTTGCTGAACGAAAAGAAAAACAAATCACATACAGATAATGAAACCGACCTTACTTGTGCTCGCTGCCGGAATGGGTAGCCGTTATGGCGGCTTGAAGCAGCTCGACGGTCTGGGTCCCGACGGACAGACCATCATGGATTATTCGATATTTGACGCTATACGCGCCGGATTCGGTAAAGTTGTGTTTGTAATCCGCAAGGATTTCGAAGAGGACTTCAACAACAAGATTCTCTCAAAATATAAAGGACATATACCCGTGGAGGTGGCATTCCAGAGCCTTGACGACCTGCCCGAAGGCTACAGTGTGCCCGAAGGCCGTGTTAAGCCCTGGGGCACCAATCATGCCGTGCGCGCCGCCCGTAACGTAATCAAGGAGCCGTTTGCCGTGATCAATGCCGATGATTTCTACGGTCGGGATGCATTCGAGGTCATGGCCCGCCAGCTCGAAAAGGAAGACGGCACATATTCCATGGTAGGATTCAGGGTAGGCAATACGATGTCTGAAAACGGCACCGTGGCACGCGGTGTATGCACCGTCGATGACCAAGGCCACCTGACAAGCGTGGTGGAGCGCACGTCGATAGGCTACGATGCCGATCATAATATCAAGTTCACTGATGAGAACGGCAACGAGCAGCAGCTTGCGCCCCGCACTCCCGTATCTATGAATTTCTGGGGCTTCACGCCTGATTATTTTGACTACACCGAGCGCGAATTCGGTAAATTCCTTGCAGAGCGCGGTACAGAGCTCAAGAGCGAATTTTATATCCCGACGGTAATCGATGCGATAATCGCGAACAACGAAAACGTGGTAAAGGTGCTTGATACAGACTCACAATGGTTTGGCGTGACTTATGCAGCCGACCGCCAGGGTGTGGTAGATAAGCTCGCTGCCTTACACGCTCAGGGTGAGTATCCACAGCAGATGTTCTGATGGATTACAAAGTCGAAGCTACAGCACCCGGCACATCGGCCCGCGCAGGCCTCATCACCACGGCCCACGGCACGATAGAGACCCCCATCTTCATGCCCGTAGGCACGGTGGGGAGCGTGAAGGCAGTGCAGTTTCGTGACCTGCGCGACGACATCAATGCCCGCATAATTCTCGGAAATACATATCACCTGTATCTCCGGCCCGGTACAGAAATCCTGCGCCGGGCCGGAGGTCTGCATAAGTTCATAGGCTGGGAGCGCCCCATCCTCACCGACAGCGGAGGCTTTCAGGTGTTCTCGCTGGCCGACAATCGCAAGCTTACAGAGAAGGGAGCCCAGTTTCGCAGTCATATCGACGGCTCAAAACATCTGTTCACGCCTGAGAATGTAGTAGATATTCAGAGAGCCATAGGATCGGATATCATGATGGCGCTTGACGAATGTCCGCCCGGCACATCGGATTACGACTACGCCAGCCGCTCGCTTGACCTCACCCTGCGATGGCTCGACCGTGGCTGGAGCCATTTCAACTCCACCGAGCCGCTCTATGGCTATTCCCAGGCCTACTTCCCTATAGTGCAGGGTTGCACCTATCCTGATCTGCGCAAACGCTCGGCCCGGCATGTGGCTTCGCTCGGAGCCGACGGCAATGCCATCGGCGGTCTGGCCGTGGGCGAACCCGCCGAGGTGATGTATGAGATGATTGAGGTGGTCAACGAAATACTGCCCGCCGACAAGCCCCGCTATCTGATGGGAGTAGGCACACCTGTCAATATCCTCGAAGCCATTGACAGAGGTGTCGATATGATGGATTGCGTGATGCCTACGCGCAACGCCCGCAACGGTATGCTGTTTACGTGTCACGGCACGATGAACATGCGCAACCGCAAGTGGGCCGACGATTTCTCGCCCCTGCAGCCCGATGGCCCGTCGTATGTCGACCACGTATACAGCAAGGCATATCTGCGCCACCTGTTCATAGCCAACGAGCTGCTGGCTCTTGAGATCGCATCAATCCACAATCTCGCCTTCTACCTTTGGCTTGTAGGCGAGGCGCGCCGTCACATTGTCTCAGGCGACTTCGCCACATGGAAGGCCGAAATGGTCGAGACCCTCGGCAGACGCCTCTGATACCCCCTACATCGGTTCTGACTAAGACATGACCGAATATAAAGCATGATGAATTAATGTTCAAGATACTCGACAGATATATCATACGCAAGTTTCTGGGGACATACGTGTTCTCGATACTCCTGCTGCTTGCCATCGTTGTCATGTTTGACATCAACGAGAAGCTTGATTCATTTCTCAAGGCTCCTCTAAGGGATACGGTGTTTGATTATTTCCTGAATTTCCTTCCGTATTTCGCCAATCAGTTCTCTCCGCTGTTTACATTCATCGCCGTAATATTCTTCACCTCCAAACTCGCCGGTAACTCCGAGATAATAGCGATGCTCTCCACAGGCATGAGTTTCGGGCGTCTGATGCGCCCCTATCTGGTGGCGGCGGCGGTGATTGCCGGATTCAATTACATAATGGCAGCATACATTATCCCGCCTGCCAATGTAGAGCGTATCGCATACACCAACAAATGGGTAAAGAACAAGAGCGTGGACTATGGCTCTAATATCATGCTCATGGTGGCGCCCGGCCAGATAGCGTATATGAGCCGGTATGACGCACTGAGCAAGACAGGTGTGAGATTCTCTCTCGAGTCATTTGATGAAAACAAACGTCTGGTATCAAGGCTCTCGGCCCAGACCATCGTATGGGATACGCTATATCTCTGGAAGGCCCGCGATTATGTGATACGCGACTTCCACGACAAGAAGGAGACGATACGCAAAGGCGTGCAGATCGACACCATGATACCGTTTGAGCCACGTGACTTCCTTATCGCCGTCAACGATAATGAAAAGATGACCACCCCCGAACTGAAGGAATACATAGGGAGGCAACAACAGAGAGGCGTGGCCAATATAGAGCGGTTTGAGGTGGAATACCAGCGCCGATATGCCATCACCGCGGCAGCCTTTATCCTGACGGTAATAGGCATGTCGCTCTCGTCAAAGAAGACCAAAGGCGGTCTGGGTCTCAATATCGGCATCGGCCTCGTGCTCAGCTTCAGCTACATCCTGTTTATGACCATCACCCAGACATTTGCCCTGTCGGGTCTTACTTCGGCATTAGTGGCAATGTGGATTCCCAATATAATCTACTCGGTGATCGCCGTGATACTCTACCTGCGGGCCAACAGGTGACGACACGTGACATGACAGGCGCACGCTACATATCAGTCATATTGCCCCTGCCGGTGGCCGGAGTATTCACCTACCGTGTGCCACCTGAAGATACCGCAAAGGTCACGGTGGGGACAAGGGTAATCGTGCCGTTCGGCAAGCGCAAATTCTATACCGGGATAGTCACTGCATTTGATGAGAATCCGCCGCAGACCTATACAATAAAGGATATCATCAGCGTGCCGGACAGCGAGCCGGTGATCAGACATCCTCAGCTACGTCATTGGGAATGGGTGACCGAATATTACCTGTGCTCTCTGGGTGATGTGTATAAAGCGGCCGTACCTCCGGGCCTGAAGATTGAGAGCGAGACCAGATTCGAGCTCAATCCCGATTTTGACGCCGCTCTACTCGACAACCTTCCTGTAAAGGAAGTGGAGATAATGAAACTCCTCGATGAAAAGGGACGGATGTCGGCACGGGATGTAGAAAAGGAAACCGGATTCTCCAACACCCCCACCCTGCTGCAGACCATGATACGGCGCGGATCCGCCATAGTATCCGAATCATTGGTCGACCGTTACCGACCCCGCCGCGAGCATGTGGTGAGACTCAGATTCAGGCGTGATGATCCGGCAGAGGTTACGCGGGTGTTCCAGCTGATAAAAGGGGCTCCCAAACAGGAGCAGATGCTGCTGACCCTCATGCACCTGTGTCAGGTATCATCGCAAGACGAGACCGCGATGTCAACACTGCTGGAGACAAGCAAGGGCACGGCAGCTTCGCTCAAGGCACTGGTCGACAAAGGCATCGCCGAAAAACTCACACGTGAGGTATCGCGATTTAAATACACCGGTGCCAAGGCCGGCGTTCCCAGTCCGCTCACACCCGCGCAACAGCTGGCGCTATCGGAGATACACACATCCTTTGCCACGCACAATATCACCCTGCTGCACGGAGTGACATCAGGCGGCAAGACCGAGGTATACACCCATCTCGCAAATCATGTGCTGGAGCAGGGCAAGCAGGTGCTGTATCTCGTGCCCGAGATCGCGCTCACCACACAGCTCACGTCACGTCTGCAGAAAGTATTCGGCGACAAGGTGATAGTATATCACTCAAAATTCACTGACAGCGAGCGTGTCGACATCTGGCGAAAGCTACTGCACGGTAATGAGCCGTGCATCGTGCTGGGCGCAAGATCCGCTGTGTTCCTGCCTTTTGCCAAGCTCGGTCTGGTAATTGTTGACGAGGAGCACGATCCATCATACAAGCAGTTTGACCCTGCTCCACGCTACAATGCCCGTGACACAGCCATCATGCTGGCTTACATGCACGGAGCGAAGACTTTGCTCGGGAGCGCCACACCGGCCATCGACACATACTACAAGGCGCTGAGTGGTAAATACGGCCTCGTTAAGCTGTCGTCAAGATATGGCGGAGCCAAGCTCCCGGAGATAGAGATCGTGGATATGGCGCGTGAGCGTCAGCGCAAGATGGTGAGAGGCTCGTTTGCTGTCTCCACTATCGGTGATGTCAAGGCTGCCGTAGAGCAGGGCAAGCAGGCTATCGTATTCCACAACAGACGCGGATTCGCTCCGATGGCCCGCTGCACCCAATGCCAGTATATACCCAAATGCACGCGCTGCGATGTGTCGCTCACCTATCACAAACACGCCAACACGCTGATGTGCCACTATTGTGGCTCTACCTATCCAATGCCTGCGGTGTGCCCGGTATGCAAGGAGCCCACGGTAGAAATCGTAGGCTACGGCACCGAAAGGATTGAAGACGAGGTAGAGAATATTTTCAGCGGGGCACGCACTCTGCGCATGGATCTTGACACCACACGCAGCAAGAACAGCTATGCTAAGATAATAGACACATTCTCAGAACATAAGGCTGATATTCTCGTGGGCACGCAGATGGTGACCAAAGGTCTGGATTTCGGTGATGTCACCGTTGTGGCTGTGATCAATGCCGATGCCGTGATCAACTATCCCGACTACCGGTCAGCCGAACGCTCATTCAACATGCTCGCTCAGGTATCAGGCCGTGCCGGGCGACGCGACGCACCCGGCAAAGTAGTGATACAGACCAGCAATCCCTCGCATCCGGTAATAGGATTCCTCAAGAATCATGATTATGAATCTTTTTACAATCATGAGGTGGAGGAGAGGCGTGCGTTTGCCTACCCGCCCTTCTCCAGGATTATCAATATCGTGCTACGGCACCGCAATGAGCGCGAACTCGACGAGATAGCGTCGGCCTACGCCAACCGTCTCCGCCAGCTGTTCGGCACCCGTGTCAACGGCCCCACAGTGCCGTTTGTATCACGCATCCAGAATCTCTATATCCGGCAACTGATGCTCAAGGTCGAGCTCAATGCCTCGATGGCCAGGGTAAAGGAGATACTGCGGGCCGTGCATGCCGAGCTGCACGCCTCCTCCCCGTCGATGCGCGGTCTCGTCATCCATTATGATGTGGATCCCTGAGCCTATTCCTCAGGCTCGGTGTCTTCGTCCCAGTCGTAACTGTCGATATCCTCACCCCAGGCATCCGGACTGATATTCTGCAGGTCGGCTTCTTCGGCAAGCTCCTCCTCCGTGGGCTCATACTTGAAGATGAAATCATCCTCCTCGCTTACACGATGACGGTCGTCGAGGTCACGGTGAGCGATATCCACTGTGGCCAGACGGTTGTTCTCGTCGGTGATCGCACGCCACAGTGTGTCCTTGAGCTCGATGAGTCCGTATCCTGTCACTGATGAGATGAACACGGTAGGCACCTCATCATGCAATGTCTTGCGCAACTCGTCTATCATTTCTTCGTCGAGCATATCGCATTTCGACACGGCGAGCACACGCGGCTTGTCGG
Source organism: uncultured Bacteroides sp. (assembly GCA_964495725.1). Taxonomy (GTDB): domain Bacteria; phylum Bacteroidota; class Bacteroidia; order Bacteroidales; family Muribaculaceae; genus CAG-873. The sequence continues at coordinate 14,650 of CAZBWZ010000030.1, read as the reverse complement.
CCAGCTGAGGATTAAACTGCTTGAGCTCATTGAGCAGGAGGTGATACTCGGCGAGAATATCGTCGGCATCGGCAGGCACCATGAACAGCAACACGGCATTACGCTCTATATGCCTGAGAAAACGCAGCCCCAGACCTTTGCCCTCGCTCGCTCCCTCGATGATACCGGGGATATCAGCCATGACAAACGAGCGGTTGTCGCGATAGCTCACGATACCGAGCTGCGGCTCCATCGTGGTGAACGGATAATCGGCAATCTTAGGCCGCGCCGCCGACACGGCCGACAGCAGTGTGGATTTACCGGCGTTGGGCAGGCCCACGAGACCCACATCGGCAAGGAGCTTGAGCTCAAGTATCACGCTCTTCTCGATGCTGGGCTCTCCGGGCTGGGCGAAACGGGGCGTACGGTTGGTCGAGCTTTTGAAGAACCAGTTGCCCTTGCCTCCACGGCCACCTTTCAGCAACTTCACCTCCTGACCGTCATCCGTTACCTCGGCGAGATAGTTGCCGGTCTCGGCATCATACACCACTGTGCCGCACGGCACATCGACGATCACATCCTCTCCGTCCTTGCCGAAGCTGCGTCCGCCCGAACCGGCCTGGCCGTTACCGGCGAAGATGTGCCTGCGGTATTTCAGCGGCAGCAGAGTCCACATATTTTTGTTACCACGGAGTATGATGTTACCTCCGCGCCCTCCGTCACCACCGTCAGGTCCGCCCTTAGGTATGTATTTGGCCCTACGGAAATGACAGCAACCGGCACCACCGTTGCCTGAGCGGCACAATATCTTTACATAATCTATGAAATTTGAATCAGCCATGGCTAAATCTATCTTGTTTATTAGTTAGGAGCGGTGCGAGTGTCTGGGATGCCGGGCGCACCGTTTGCCCGCCTTCTATTTTATAACAAAAAAACCGGGTGGATGGTTGGCTCATCTGTTGATGTATCTGAGCAGCTCGGTAGCCTGCCGGAAGTCGGCCGGACTGCCAATATCGATCCATGTGCCGTTGATCGGAAATTGTGATACCTTTAGAGAGCCGGCGATCGCGTTCTCGATAAGATCTGTGGCATCGGTGCGCCGGTCTTTAGGCAGCGAATGCAACAATCTGTTGGGAAAGATATAAATGCCGGCGTTGGCGAAATACGAATAGACAGGTTTCTCATGCAGTCCTGTCACCACGGTAGGGTCTTCACTATCTGATGATACTATCGCAAACGGCACCGATACCTGATATGGCACCACCGCCATGGTGATATCGGCGTGGTGGGCGATATGATGCATATACATGTCCTCGAAGGAAATATTGGTGAGGAGGTCTGAATTCATCACTATGGTGCAACCCGATGCCGGGAGGTCACACAGCGAGGCCGCCCCTATCGTACCCATAGGCTGGGACTCTTCCACACACTTTACATTCACGCCTCCGACAGGTGAGGAGAAATGGCCGCGCATCATGTCGGCAAGATACTTCACCGTGACAGTGATATCTGATATACCGCACCGGCCCAAAGCCTCGATATTGTAGTCGATTATAGCCTTGCCGCCCACCTGCAGCAGCGGCTTGGGTGTGGTGAGCGTGAGCGGACGCAGACGCTCGCCCTTTCCGCCGGCCATCAGCACCGCCGAAAGCGGCAATCTGGCGGGAGTCTTCGTCAGGTCTATGATTTCTCGCAAGGTATGATCGGGATTGAGCCATGGCACCAGCGTGAGACCATGATTCCTGAATTCCCTCAGGGCCTGTACGTCAGGTGAGTCGCCGGTGCAGTATCTGAAATTGCACCTCATGACATCCGTCACCGGTGTCTGCAGCGAGTGTCCGCCCACGAGCGCACGGCGTATATCACCGTCGGTGAGAGTGCCCGTAATACGTCCGGCCCGGTCGATGACAAACAGAGTCATAGCCTCGCCTGAAAGGGCATTCAGCTTGGCAAGTGCCTCGATTACCGGGGCTTCGGCAGATATAAGATGCTTCTCCATCTGTATCATGATTTTTTAATATCCGACATTATGGACTCAGCCACCGACCAGTCGAGCGGTGTATCGAGATCCACGCTTCGGTCGGGCGGCATCACGTAGGGAATCCTGGACCTGAAAGCGCCCATAGGCATTGTTTCAAGAGACTCCGGACGGATCACATACACCGCACCGTTGTATGCATACACCTTGGGAGCATCCTGCCGGCGCGTATACAGGCCGTCGCCTTTTGAGATATGCAGGTGACCCCAGGCATCGGTCTCGAAAAGATTGTAATATGGATTGTCACTGCTCTCTGTCACACTCACCACCATGTCGACACCGTCTCCGTAGAGATCCAGACAGCTCTTCACATCATCGCAGGTGCGCAACGGTGATGTCGGTTGCAGCAGCACGACCACATCATACTCAATACCATTTTCGCGAGCCCACTGCATTGCATCCAGCATCATCTCGCGACTGCCGGCTGTGTCAGTAGCCAGATGCGCGGGGCGTCTGTACCCCTTATCAGGCAGTCCGCCCTCTGCAGCCACTCTTGCTATCTCCTCGTCGTCGGTCGACACGATCACATGATCCGCATCCCCGGCAAGGGCGAGCGCCACATCGATCGAATATTGGATTAGGGGCTTGCCGCACAGCGGCTTGATGTTTTTTCGCGGGATACCTTTGCTGCCACCCCGTGCGGGTATGATATATAAAACCATATACAGGTGATATGTTTGAATTATGAGTTACTGTACAGCGCTTGATCCGATTTACCGGATTTCACCGTCTATTGACCACAAAGGTACGAAAAAAGTATTTTTTTGAAAAGCAGCCGCCCACATTAATCCCATATCACTTGCACATCCACTAAGTTTCGATAGCGCATACATCAACACATCTTTAATCCGATATTTGCGCAGGTCGTAAATTATTTGTATTTTTGTCACACTGTTTCATCTGTGCGTCCGAGCTCCGGTATCACCGGCCAAGTCCCTGACAGCAAAATAAATCAGTCGATAATTTCAGAATAATAATATCTGTCACCAACGTCAATTGCCGTTGGGCAATACATTTATAATCATGAAGGATTTCCACTTTTACGCACCCACCGAGGTGGCTTTCGGCACAGATGCCGAGCGCTCACTGGCCTCCCTCGTCAAAAAATATACCGTATCAGATACCATAATGATTGTCTACGGCGGCAAGTCCGCCGTGGCTTCGGGGCTTGTTGGCCGCACACGTCAGGCTCTTGAAGATGCAGGGTTAAGATGTGTCGAGCTGCAGGGAGTGCAGCCTAATCCGCGACTTACCCTCGTGAAAAGAGGCATAGAGATATGCCGGACTCAAGGAGCAGGTCTGCTGCTCGCAATCGGTGGCGGCAGTGTAATCGACACAGCCAAGGCCATAGCCATGGGCGCATGTCACGACGGTGGAGACGTGTGGGATCTGTGGGCAGGCAAAGCCGTACCCGCAGCCGCTCTGCCCGTCGGGTGTATCCTTACACTCCCGGCTGCAGGCAGCGAGATGAGCGACTGCTCCGTGATAAGCAATGAGGATACCTGTCAGAAACTCGGTCTGTCGAGCGACCTTATCCGCCCGAAATTCGCCATCATGAATCCTCAGCTCACTGTCACCCTCCCTCCCTATCAGACAGCATGCGGGGGTGTGGATATCATGATGCACACCATGGAGAGATACTTCACCAAAGATACCGACATGCTGGTACACACGGCCATGGCCGAGGCTCTGCTCCGCTCTGTGCTTACAGCCACTGACGCGCTGATGATAGATCCCGGCAACCTGCGCTATCGCGCGGCAATGATGTGGGCCGGCAGCTGGTCACACAACGATCTGATGGGATGCCGCAACACAGCCGACTTCGCCACCCACAAGATCGAGCATGAGCTCAGCGCTCTCTTCGACGTGGCCCACGGTGCCGGTCTGGCCGTTATCTGGCCTGCTTGGGCCCGATACGTAATGCACTGTGATGTAAGCCGTATGGTAAGCTTCGCCGTAAACGTGATGGGTGTGGAAAACGACTTCACTGCACCCGAGCTCACTGCTATGCGAGGCATTGAGGCTATGGAGCAGAAATTCCACAGCTGGGGAATGCCTGTGACTGCATCACAACTGCTCGGCCGTCTGCTCACTGATGATGAAATAGAGACCATGGCCGAAAGATGCACGCGCGGCGGCACATTCAGCCCCGGGTATTTTATGAAGCTATCAAAAGATGACGTGAAGGCTATTTACAGCCTGGCCAATAAATAATGCTCCGCGCATGGAATATATCAATCTGACCTTCAGCGAGCTCGGGGTTAGTGCAGGCATCTCTGTATTCATACCGGATACCGGTATCAGAGAGTGTAACCTGATACTGAGATGTGACTGCCATAAGGAGAAATTCGGGCAATATATATCCGCTCTCCATAAGGCCTTGGACAAGGTACTCCCCACCCTGCCGGGTGACATGCGCCCCGTATTCGCTAGATATTTCCTGAGCGATGCCACCAATCAGGGCTGTCTTATCGATTCTCCGCTGCGATGCGCTGTGTCTGTAGTAGGCCAGCCCCCTCTCGACGGGTCTAAATGCGCTCTTTGGGTATACCTGCAGGAGGATGTCGAGGTGTCTGCCACAGCATCAGGATACCACACTGTCAGACATGGGTGTTACACTCACCTCTGGCGGGGATCAGCCACAGCCAAGGGTACTTCGTCATATATCGCCACCATAGGGATGCTCGCCGATTACTCCGATTTCCTGTCACAACGAGGCTCATCGGTGGCCGACAACTGTATGCGCACCTGGTTTTTTGTACGGGATGTCGATGTCAACTACAAAGGCATGGTCAATGCGCGCAATGAATCATTTGCCGCGTTAGGTCTCACACCCGATACCCACTTCATAGCCAGCACGGGCATATGCGGATCAAGTCCAGACCCGGAGGTGACCGTGCAGCTCGACACCTACGCAGCAGAAGGGCTGCTGCCCCAGCAGATCACATATATCAGCGCACCGACCCATCTGAATAATACCAGTGAATACGGTGTGGCGTTCGAGAGGGCCACCGCCATCGACTACGGCGACCGCCGCCACTTGCTCGTATCAGGCACAGCAAGCATCGACAATCAGGGCAACGTGGTGTGTACCGGAGACATACACGGTCAGACATACCGTATGCTCGAAAATATCGGTGCGCTGCTGTCATCAGCACAATGCGGCTGGCACAATGTAACCCATGGTATCGTATATCTGCGCGATATGGCCGACTATACTACTGTCAGAGATATAATCGCCGAGACCTGCCCCACGCTACCCGTTGTGATCGTGCTGGCGCCGGTATGCCGCTCGGGATGGCTGGTCGAGATGGAGTGCATGGCCATCAGACCGTCAACCGATCATCGCTTCGCTCCTCTGTGAGCACATTAATTAAATAAATATTCTGTAACTTATAATTCTAATCCCTATTATCTAAAAATGATTTCTTTTTGCATAGCACTCGTGGTGCTGATTGCCGGATTCTTTATCTACGGCCGCTTTGTCACCCGCATATTCGGAGCCGACCCTAAGCGCACGACTCCGGTAAAGACCATGGCCGACGGCGTCGACTATGTGGAGATGCCTACTTGGCGTATCTTCCTGATTCAATTCCTCAATATCGCGGGTCTCGGTCCGATCTTCGGTGCCATAATGGGCGTGATGTACGGGCCGTCGGCTTTCCTGTGGATCGTATTCGGTACGATATTCGCCGGCGCTGTCCACGATTATCTCTCGGGCATGCTCTCGCTGCGCATGTCAGGTGCGTCTTATCCCGAGATCGTAGGAGCCGAACTCGGCACCAAGGTAAGATACTTCGTGAGATTCTTCTCAATATTTCTCATGATTCTGGTAGGAGCCGTCTTTGTATTCAATCCCGCCGATCTGTTGGCCATGCTCACTCCCCACTCGCTCGACCGCAGTTTCTGGATTATCGTGATACTTGTCTACTATATCTGCGCCACGATGTTGCCTATCGACAAACTTATCGGCAAGATTTATCCCCTGTTTGGATTCGCCCTCCTTTTCATGGCCGCAGGCATACTGGTCACACTCTTCATTCACGGAAACAACATGCCTGAGATATGGAGCCAGATGTATAATCACAAGGCCGACCCAGAGGCCAATCCCATCTTCCCGATGATGTTCGTATCGATAGCCTGCGGCGCTATTTCAGGATTCCATGCCACACAGTCGCCTATGATGGCCCGCTGCCTAGCCAACGAGAAGCACGGCTACGGTGTTTTCTACGGCGCGATGGTGTGCGAAGGTATCGTGGCTCTTATATGGGCTGCCGCAGCTATCACATTCACAAAGGGTTATGACGGACTCCAGAACTTCCTCGCCGATGCCACACCCGCGGTGCTTGTCGACAGGCTGTCGCGCGACTGGCTCGGCACCTTAGGCGGCATACTCGCTATTCTCGGTGTCATCGCAGCCCCGATCTCCACAGGCGACACCGCACTGCGCTCGGCCCGTCTTATTCTTGCTGATATCCTTAAAATCAATCAGAGCGCCATCAAGAAACGCTTCCTGATCGCCGCTCCGATTTTCGTGGCTACATTTGTTGTGATGATGCTGCCTTACGAGGTGCTCTGGCGCTATTTCGCATGGTGCAACCAGACCCTCTCGGTATTCACTCTCTGGGCTATAACAGTATGGCTGGCAAGATCACATAAGAATTATCTGATATCCATGATTCCGGCCATGTTCATGACCATGGTATGCTCTACATATATCGTGTATGCCCCCGAGGGTCTCGGCTCTGTGCTCATACCGCTCATGGGTAACGGCGGAGCCTATATATGCGCCATCATTGTCGGTGGAGCGCTCACACTGTCTCTTACATATATGTTCTTGAGATACAAGCGTACGGTCAAGGCTGCATGAAGTAAATTACATGCCCATGCTTGCCTTCATCGCCTCCATCGACCCGTCAAGATAAACTAATGCGATACCATCACCACAATTGATCAGTATCAGCATCTCTCCATCTGTTCCGTCATATTCATTCGCCCACACTGTCACACTGTCATTGTCCTGAGCCGCGCTGACGCCGCCGTATTCGGCGGGTATGCTTCCGAGCATGGCGTTGGCCATGGGCAATGTCAATTGTGACAGTGTGATTATATTGCATGTGCGTATCATTGGCTGATCGAGCTGCATTTCGGCTGAGGTATCCGTCATTGTCACACCCCTGAGTGAAGCCACCTGCTTTGCTGCATCATCAAGCACTCTGGCCTGCATCGATGTCACTCCCGTAAGAATCATGGCGATGATAATCATTATGTGTCTCATAGTCGAAATAGTTTTTTTTTGGGGGTTGATATTCATTTCCTTCTGTTATATAGACAAATTCCCCTGCCAGATTGTTGCGTTTCCTCAGATTTTTTTTAGCCCACCTGACTCCGGATAAAAAAATTTATCTGCAAGTTGTGAAACTATACGGAAAATCGGAGCGTCTAATGGGTATAAAAATCTAATGACAATGACAATGACACTGCTACTAACTCATACCCCACCTGACTTGCCTTATTCACATAGGCTAAGGATACGGTTAAGACAGGCTCTGGATACAGTAAGGCAACTGTTTTCTGCTGCGGATTCAGATAGATCCGATTCGATGCAGCGGGAATTCACCGAATTGATTGCCGAAGAAAACGCCAACATCTCCAGAATATGCTTTGCATACGCCGAATCGGTCGACGACTTCAACGACCTGCGGCAGGATGCCCTCATCAATATCTGGCGCGGCATGAACACCTTCCGTGAGGAATCATCTATCCGTACGTGGATCTACCGGGTCACCATAAATTCATGTCTCTCCACCATAAAGAAACAAAAACGTCACCGCCACGAGAGCCTATCCCAACTATATGACCTCATCGACACCGACAATGACCATCGCGAGGATATCGAGTTGATGCACAGGATGATCTCGGCGCTATCTCGCGAGGACAGGGCCATCATAATGATGTGGCTCGACGAAATGAGCTATGACGACATAGCCTCGGCCATGGGTATGAACCGCAATACGATCGCCACCCGCATACACCGCATCAAAGATAAAATAAAAACTAATTATTATATGGAGGAACAGATATGAATACCCGCAACGACGAGCTCGACAATATCCGTCGGGCATGGACCAGCATGGGCGAAAGCCTCAATAACCTTATAGCCGAAAATATTCCCACCAACAGACTCAGCAACATGAAAACTACATTAGACCGTCTCGCAGACAAGTACAAACACTTCTCGATCTGCTCACTCGTGATGATTCTCTCGTCCTCACTGCTATTCTCAAGGCCTGACATGCTCGCACGTCCCTGGAGCATCTACATCCCTATCGCCTTCTCTGTATACTTCTTCATAGCATTTGCCATAGACCATTATCTCTACAACGGCATCAAATCAATCGATCCTCTCACAATGACAGTATCGGAGGTGGCCACCAAAGCCCTGTACTACAAAAAGCGTCATCTGCAATCCATAATGCTGCTGCTGCCTATGGCCGTGGCACTGATAATAGCCACGGCATATGCCTTCTCATTCGACGGCTATGTCCTCGCCGGCATGGCTGCCGGCACCCTCTTCGGTCTGGCAATCGGTATCACCCAACTCTGCAAGTTTCTCTCCTACTACCGCAATCTCTCTGAATAATATACCTGAAAATTAAATATCCGTCCCGGGGGATGACGTATCACCATAGACGTCATCCTCCGATTTTTTTTGAGGGCCGGTAAATATTCCGTTTTTTTATCGTAACTTTGCGCCATCAAAAGAAAAAGGGAAAATGAAAATAGGTTTCGACAACGACAAGTATCTCAAAATTCAGTCAGAACATATCAAGCAACGCATCGCCCAGTTTGGTGACAAACTTTATCTTGAATTCGGCGGTAAGCTCTTCGACGACCACCACGCAAGCCGCGTGCTGCCCGGATTCCAGCCTGACAGCAAGCTCAAGATGCTGATGCAGCTCAAGGATGATGCTGAAATCGTGATGGTGATCAGCGCACGTGATATCGAGGAAAACAAGGTGCGTGCCGATCTGGGCATCACTTACGACAAGGATGTGCTGAGGTTGCGCGATGAGTTTATCGACCGCGGACTCTATGTGAGCTCGGTTGTCGTGACACACTTCAACGGTCAGGCCAGCGCGGTGGCTTTCCGCCAGCGTCTCGAGCGCCTGGGTGTAAAGGTCTATTACCACTATCTCATCGATGGCTATCCGCATAATGTGGATCTGATCGACTCAGACGAGGGATTCGGCAAGAACGACTTCGTGGAGACCACACGTCCGCTGGTGGTGGTCACCGCTCCCGGTCCGGGCAGCGGCAAGATGGCTGTATGCCTCTCCCAACTCTACAATGAGAATAAGCGCGGTGTCAAGGCCGGATATGCCAAGTTCGAGACTTTCCCTATCTGGAACATCCCGCTCAAACATCCCGTCAACGTAGCATACGAAGCCGCCACCGCCGACCTCAACGATGTCAACATGATCGACCCGTTCCACCTCGACGCCTACGGCAAGACCACGGTCAACTACAACCGCGACATCGAGATATATCCGGTGCTCAATGCAATATTCGACGGTATATACGGCGAGAGCCCGTATAAATCTCCCACCGATATGGGTGTCAACATGGCCGGATACTGTATATGCGATGATGATGTATGCTCCGAAGCTTCGCTCCAGGAGATCATACGCAGATATTTTGCCGCCCTCATGTCTCTGGCTACAGGCCGCAGCAACAGTGACGACGAGCTCAACAAGATCAAGCTGCTGATGCGACAGATGAAACTGACTCCCGACTACCGGCGCACCACCATCGCCGCCCGCGAGACCGCGATACTCAAAGGTGGCAGCGGTGCGGCTATCGAGCTCCCCGACGGCACGATCATCACCTCCCACTCATCAGATCTGCTCGGTGTCAGCTCGGCTCTGTTGCTCAACGCCACCAAGCACCTCGCCGATATCCCCCACGACGAGAAGCTGATACCTCAGGAGATGATCACACCGATACAGCGCATGAAGACATCTATGCTCCACGGCAAGAATCCGCGTCTGCACACTGATGAGGTGCTCGTTGCCCTCGCCGTGCTCAGTAACACCGACGAGAAATGCCGGCGTGCGCTCGACACCCTGCCGATGCTCGATGGTTGTCAGGTACATGCCACAGAGATGCTCAGCGAGGTAGACCGCAAGATATTCAAGAAGCTCGGATGCGATGTCACATTCGACCCCGTACACAAACGCTCGCGCTAAGAATCAGGGACATTAGTAAAAAACAGTAATACGGCCTACGTTCAGAGACCTGAAAACAGATTTCGAGCGTTGGCCGTTGTTATATCCGCCACTTGGTCAAGCGTGAGGCCCAAGTGCGCCGCTATATGATTGGCTACGTGTAGTATATAAGCGCTCTCGTTGCGATGTCCGCGATGCGGCACCGGCGCGAGATAGGGCGAGTCGGTCTCAAGCAGCAGACGGTCAAGTCCGATCACGGGGAGAGTGTCACGCACCTTGCAGTTTTTGAACGTCACTATTCCGTTGATTCCGAAATAGTAATCACCGACCCTGCGTATCGCCTCCACATCCTCGGACGTGCCACCGAAGCTGTGAAACACAGCCTTGGCCTCAGGATGACCGGTAAGGACTTCAAGAATCTGGGGCAGCCCCTCGCGACAATGCAATATCAGGGGCAGTCCGCGTCTCACGGCCTCGGCTACCTGCATGTCGAGACTCTTCATCTGTTCGCTCTCGTGGCTCTTATCCCAATACAGGTCTATGCCCACCTCGCCAACGGCAACATACCTGGCTCCGTCATCAAGATGCGACAGAGTACGGGAGGTGTCGTCTTTCCAATTGTCTCCTACCTCGGTAGGGTGAAGTCCCATGGCCATGCTTATCCGCTCCGGGTACATTGACGCCAGTGCCTGCATATGGGCTATCGTGGACAGATCGACATTGGGAAATATCAAGTGGCCAACACCGGCATCTATAGCGCGGTCTACAGCGGCTGACTGGCCGCTGATGTCTCCGAATTCCTCAAGATACAGATGGGTGTGAGTGTCTATCAGCGTCATTTGTCGCGTCCCATTAGTTTGAGGGCGAAATTTTCAAACCACTCCTTGGCCTCCGCGGGCATCGCTGTGCGCTGCAGATAGCTGATGGCATCGGCTGTATACTGCTCGATCAGTCGGCGCCCCTCTTCTCTCAATCCCCTCTTGTCATATATGGCAGTGACGGCGGCTATCTTATCTTCACCGGTGAGCCCGGAGGTAAGCACTGACGCAAACTCACCGTCGGCATCCCTGTCACGGGCTATGATGTGGAGCCATGTCTTCTTGTCATTGAGGATATCGCCGCCTATGGCCTTGCCGAATGTGGCTTGGTCACCGTAGACATCAAGATAATCGTCCTGCATCTGGAATGCGATGCCAAGAGACACTCCGAAGTTGAACATCAGGTCGATATCCGTAGCTTCCGCACCGCCGATTAGGGTGCCTATGGCCAGCGGATAGGCTATCAGCGCCGAGGTCTTGCCTATGATCATCTGGATATATTGCCTGAAGCTCACATTTCCCGTAGTCTCGAAATCGGCATCGATCTGCTGGCCCTCATAGACCTTCATCGTCATCATGCCGAATCGGTCGATTACCTCGGATACCAGCGGTTCGGGACAACTTGCCACGCACTTGAACGCCATCGACACCATCGCATCGCCCGAAAGGATAGCGGTGTTGACATCCCACTTCTTGCACACGGTGGGGCGTCCGCGACGCACATCCGCCTTGTCCATAACATCGTCATGCACCAGCGTGAAGTTATGGAATATCTCCACTCCTGTCGCCGGCCACACGGCATCGGCGAGATTGCCTCCGAAAGCATCTGTCGCAGCCAGCAGCAGCGTCGGCCGCAACCGCTTGCCGCCGCTTTCCATTGTATACCTTATAGGCTCGTAGAGTCCGGGCAACCATGAGGGATATGCCACCTGTGCGAGTGTCGACTCTACCATATCGAGATATTCCTTGATAGTTTTCATTGCTTGCGCTGATAATGTCGCGGCACATAATCTATCATGACGCTGAAAATTTGTAGGGACATGCCTTTGGCATGTTATAAGAGCTCAATGATATTCAATGATACATCGCAAAGCGATGTCCCTACATTTTTTGATACATCCTTATAATCTATTATGTGCCGCTACAGATATTGTTGTTAGATATTCGTAAACTTAAATTTTATCACCCTGTGGTATTCCTCTCCGGGCAGCAGTCCGGTGGACGGGAAGGTGGGATGATTGGGAGCGTCAGGCATATCCTGACATTCTATGGCCACACCCTCGTAGTCGTTGTACGGGCGTCCGCTCTTGCCGGGAGTATCGCCCCCGAGATAATTGCCGGTGTAGACCTGCACGGCCGGCTGGTCGGTTATGACCTCAAGCTTGCGACCGCTGGTCTTGTCGGTGAGGCACGCCACGAGTTGCTCCTTGCGTGGCTCATAATCATCTATCACCCAGCAATTGTCATAGCCCTTGCCGTAGACCAGAGCCGCGAAGTCGTCATTGATACGTTCGCCTATTACATGAGGTGTCGTGAAGTCCATGGGTGTGCCGGCCACATCAGCTATCTCGCCGGTGGGGATGAGTGTGGAGTCGGTGGGCAGATATTTCGAGGCCTTGAGCACGAGCTCCTGTCCGAGCGCACTGCCCGATGCCTCGCCAGCGAGGTTGAAATACACGTGATTGGTGAGATTGACCACAGTGGGCGCATCGGTCTCGGCATAGAGGTCGAGCGACAGCTCGCACGCGTCATTCCACTTGTACACAGCCTTGGCAGTGAGATTGCCGGGATAATTTTCCTCGCCGTCGGCCGAATGGTATGTAAACACTACTGTGTCGTCACCCTTCACCTCGGTATCCCATATCTGATTCTGGAAACCCTCAGGACCGCCATGCAGGGCGTTGGGGCCGTTGTTGATGACAAGCTGATATTGCTTGCCGTCTACGGTGAGTTTGCCGGCGGCGATACGGTTGGCATAACGGCCCGGTACTTTGCCCGAACATGGCCCGTCGTAGAAGTATGAATCAGCTTCCTTGTATCCTATCACCACATCGGCCATATTGCCGGCAGCATCGGGCACATTGACAGCCACTATGGCGGCTCCGACAGAGCAGAGCGTGACGGATGCGCCGCTGGCATTTGTGAGGGTCACGAGCGTGGCCTCACCTTTGCGTGTATTCTCTTTCCTTATTTCGGCTTTCATAGCTTATTCCACTTTATGGGCGCCCTCCGACAGTATCACATCGTAGACTTCGGGCTTGTGTCCGTATTTCTCTTCAAACTTGCCTACAGCAGTCTCAACGAATTTGTCGCGTACATCGTCTTTCACGAGGTTGATGGTGCAACCGCCGAATCCGCCACCCATGATACGTGAGCCGGTGACTCCACATTCCTTGGCGATATCGTTGAGGTAATCGAGCTCCTCGCATGACACCTCATATTCCTTCGACAGGCCCTCGTGGGTCTGATACATGCGCTCGCCCACAGTAGCGAGGTCACCCTTCACCAGTGCGTCGCATACATCGAGCACCCTCTGCTTCTCGCCTATCACGAAGTGTGCACGCATGTAATCCTCTGCCGAGATCTCACCCTTGATCTTCTCGAGATCCTCAAAGGTTGCGTCGCGCAGGGTCTCAAGTCCGAGCTTCTTGGCCACACGCTCGCATGACTCGCGGCGCTTGTTGTAGGGTGAGTCCACGAGCTCGTGTTTCACACGCGAGTCGAGCAGCACGAGGCTGTAGCCTTCGAGCTTCATCGGGAAGTATTCGTAATCCATCGAGCGGCAGTCGAGACGGATGAGCTGGTCTTTCTTGCCGAATATCGAGGCAAACTGATCCATGACACCGCAATTGACACCGCAATAGTGGTGCTCGGTCATCTGGCCGATCTTAGCGAGCTCCATCTTCGCGAACTTGTTGTTATTGAACAAATCGTTCATGGCAAAAGCGAAGCAGCTCTCGAGAGCGGCGCTCGACGAAAGACCTGCGCCCAGAGGCACGTTGCCCGAGAACACGGCATCGAATCCCTCGACCTTGCCGTCACGCTTGATGATCTCGCGGCACACACCGAAGATATATTTGGCCCACTGCTGTGAGGGAGCATCGGCCTCCTCAAAGCCAAACTCGGTGTATTCATCGATATCGATCGAGTACACACGGGCCTTACCCAGACCGTTGGGTTTGATTTCAGCAGTGATGCACTTGTCGATAGCGCCGGGGAACACGAAACCACCGTTATAGTCGGTATGTTCGCCGATCAGATTGATACGGCCGGCCGACTGATACACAGTGCCGGGAAAGTGCTTGTTGAACTCCTCTTTAATTTTATTAATCATGTCGATTTAAGTTTATGTAATTAGGTTTGAAATCCATGTCAACGCAGCCCGTCAGCGCACCGAAGACGCGCCTCAGGCATACGATTGCAAATTTACAAAAATTTATCAAACCCACCCAACAAATTTCACCCCGAATTCACAACCCTCCCCCACCATCCGTAGGGTCGCGGCATAAACAAAAAAGAGGCGCGCCTTGCGGGCGCGCCTGGGTATGGGTATTGGGGGAAATTACTGGTTGAGGAGCTCAAGCATC
>CAZBWZ010000029.1:0-23703 GCA_964495725.1 uncultured Bacteroides sp. | reverse complement strand
TGGAGATGACCTTGAAGCGCAGTGATCTGCGCAATATCCTGCGGGTCACCACCCATTATATCGCCACGTGTATGATAGCGCGCGACCGCCGCATCATATCCGACTCTCCGCGCAAGATGCTCACCCTGGCTCTGCTCCCCGCCGGCACGTTGCTGTATTTCTATCTGCTGCGAAAGGCCCGCCAACCGCTTCTGAGGTAATATATCATGTAGATAAATTCCGGCACCGGCCGCGATTTCATGCTGCCGTTGTCACGGAGACTTGCGGAATTGGAAAATTATTTGTAACTTTGTAAGTTAACATGAATCGGCGCGCCGGGAATGACGCGCCGTCCTTTAGAAGAATACACATGCCAAGAAACATAGAGATCAAAGGCGCAAGAGTCAATAACCTCAAGAATATTGACCTCAAGCTGCCGAGCAATAAATTTATAGTGGTGACCGGTCTGTCGGGTTCCGGCAAGTCATCGCTGGCTTTTGACACACTTTATGCCGAGGGGCAGCGTCGATATGTTGAGAGTCTGTCGTCATACGCGCGTCAGTTTCTGGGCCGACTGGCCAAACCCGAATGTGACTGGATAAAAGGCCTGCCACCTGCAATCGCCATCGAACAGAAGGTGAATACGCGCAATCCCAGGTCTACGGTGGGGACATCCACAGAGATATATGATTACCTGCGGTTGCTATACTCCCGCATCGGACGCACCATATCCCCTGTGTCGGGCATGGAGGTGAAAAAGCATACGGTAGAGGATGTTGTGAATGCGGTGATGTCTCATCCCGCCGGTACGCGTGTGGCAATCGCCGCACCCATTATCCTGCCACCCGACCGCAAGTTTGCGACACAGCTCGACATATATCTCAAGGAGGGATATACGCGTCTGCTCAAGGGTGATGAGTTTGTGGATATTGAAGAACTGCTGCAACAGGACTCACCTGAAGACATCGGCTACATGCTGCTGATCGGCAGGTCGGTGGTGGATGATAGCCAGGATACTCTGTCGCAGCTCACCGAGTCGGTGGAGACAGCTTTTTTTGAGGGGCATGACAGTTGTGAAGTGGTGTTGTGGACACACGAGGGCACCGGTCGCCTCAGCTTCTCCCGCAAATTCGAGGCCGACGGTATGACGTTTGTCGAGCCCGGTGACCAGCTCTTCAACTTCAATAATCCCGTGGGTGCGTGTCCGGTGTGCGAAGGTTTCGGCCGGGTCATGGGCATTGACGAGCGTCTGGTGGTGCCCAATCCCGCATTGTCGCTCTATGAGGATGCCGTGGTGTGCTGGAGAGGCGAGAAGATGAGCGAATGGAAACGTGAGTTTATCCACCGTGCCGCCCGCTACAATTTCCCCATCCACAGGCCATACGCCGATCTCACTGACGAGGAGAAGGATCTGCTCTGGAACGGCAGGGGCAACTGCTACGGTATAAACGAGTTTTTCAGATGGGTGGAGCGCAAGCAGGCCAAGATACAATACAGAGTGATGCTTGCCCGATTCAGAGGCCGCACGGTGTGTCCGGAGTGCGGCGGCGGTCGTCTGCGAAAAGAGGCCACTTACGTAAAAGTCGGCGCCCGGTCGATTACCGAGCTGGTGAAGATGCCGGTAAGCGATCTTGCCGTGTGGTTTGACGACCTGCAGCTCGACGGGCATGATGAAACTGTGGCAAAGCGGATACTCATAGAGATAAAGAGCCGTCTGTCGTTTCTGACACAGGTAGGTCTGGGATATCTGACCCTCGACCGTCTGAGCAATACGCTGTCGGGCGGAGAGAGCCAGCGTATCAATCTGGCGACCTCATTGGGCAGCAGCCTGATAGGGTCGCTCTACATACTTGACGAGCCGAGTATCGGACTGCATCCGCGTGACACCGAACGTCTGATAGGAGTGCTGCGTCAGCTCCAGCAGCTGGGCAACACCGTAGTGGTGGTGGAGCATGACGAGGAGATAATGCGTGCGGCCGACTGGATTGTGGATGTGGGCCCGGATGCCGGACGTCTGGGCGGTCAGATCGTATATCAGGGCGATGTCGCCAAAGCCACATCCGTACCCAAAAACAGCAAGGAGGCCGAGCGTATTGACAAATCCTATACCGTGAGGTATCTCAACGGCCAACTGTCGATACCGGTGCCGTCACACCGCCGGCACTGGTCATCGTATATCGAGGTGAAGGGGGCGCGTGAACACAACCTTAAGAATATCGATGTGAAATTTCCGTTAGGAGTGATGTCGGTGGTGACAGGTGTGAGCGGCAGCGGTAAATCCACACTGGTGCGCGATGTGCTGTACCGGGCTCTGAGACGTCACCTCGGTGAGGCCGGTGATGCCCCAGGCGCCCACACCGGGCTGGCAGGCGACCTTCACAGCATCAGCGCGGTGGAGTTTGTAGACCAGAATCCTATCGGCAAATCGTCACGATCCAATCCGGCTACATATCTCAAGGCCTATGACGAGATACGCAAGCTCTTTGCCGATCAGCAGGCCGCGAAGCAGATGGGATTCACCCCGGCCACTTTCTCATTCAATACCGAGGGAGGCCGCTGTGAGGACTGTAAGGGCGACGGCACCATCACGATAGAGATGCAGTTTATGGCAGACATCACGGTGACTTGCGAGACATGTCACGGCAAGCGCTTCAAGCAGGAGGTGCTCGACATCCGTTACCGT
The DNA here is from genome assembly GCA_964495725.1 of uncultured Bacteroides sp. Taxonomy (GTDB): domain Bacteria; phylum Bacteroidota; class Bacteroidia; order Bacteroidales; family Muribaculaceae; genus CAG-873. The sequence continues at coordinate 21,041 of CAZBWZ010000029.1, read as the reverse complement.
GGTAAGGATATAAGCGATGTACTTGACCTCACGGTAGATGAGGCCATAGAGTTCTTCGGAGAAGACACTCAGTCGTCTATCGCCCGCAGGATTGTCGCCAGACTGCTGCCGCTGCAACAGGTCGGACTCGGATATGTCAAGCTCGGACAGACATCATCGACACTGTCGGGCGGCGAGAACCAGAGGGTGAAGCTGGCCTATTATCTGTCGCTGGAAAAACAGAAACCAACAGTGTTTATCTTCGACGAGCCCACCACCGGTCTCCATTTTCACGACATCAGCGTATTGCTATCGTCATTCGAGAGACTGATAGCCAAAGGCCACACCATCATAATTATCGAGCACAATCCGGATGTGATAAAATGCGCCGACCATGTCATCGACATCGGACCCGAGGGAGGTGACGCCGGAGGCAGCGTGGTGGCGACCGGCACCCCCGAGGAGATAGCGGCATGTCCTGACAGTCACACCGGTAAATTCCTGAAATTTTGAAATTTGAGAAAGTGAAATCAAGAATAAATCATTATATTTGCAAAGGAAAAACTAATCTGTGTACAATATGAATAAATCTATCCTTAAATTTTCTGCCGTGGCATTTGCTGCAATAGCATCAGCTCCGGTGACTAAGGCGGCCGATCCGGTCGGTGCGTCCGATCCGCCGAGCGTGGTGGAGCAATGGAGTGCGGTGACTACATCTCCGAAGATTATAGATATAAATTTCAGTGACACTACATGGCCCGATACCTGGGGCGACTCAGGCACCGGCATACAGTGTCCGGAATACGAAAGCGGCAGATATGTCAATGTAGTGCTCGATGTGCCTGCCAACGGATCGGATGAAATAAAATATCCGGTGCTGTTTCACAATTGCACTTTCGCCAACAAGGAGTCGTACAGCGGTCTGGCCGGTGCCACTTCGGCATTTTCCCGTCAGTATTACGAGGGACAGAAGGCTACCACATATAATGATTGGAAGCAGCCGGGCCACACAATCTATCTTGAGGATAACATCACTTACAAGACACAAGACGGCAAGGAGATACCCGTGCGCGGTGAGGCCGGATTCGTGCAGATGTGCCGCAACGCCTCAATCGATGGTGTCACATCCCTGCACGGCTGGATGGAGATCGATCATATACCCTACGTGGACCGTGTGCAGTGGTCGTGGTCATCGACATCATGGGGCCGAGGCATAAAGTGCGACTACAAGGTGGGCGACGGCGAGTGGCAACCTCTGGTATGGATGGGATCGGAGAAGCACAAATCTGACTATACCATATTTTCCGACCAGGGCTATTTCATGGAGAACGTTATCGATGCCCATGACGTGTCGCTGCGCTGGCGCGTGTGGGACGGCGACGGCAAGATGAATGCCGATGACCAGGTGCAGAAAGCGCCTTTCAGCTGGCAGGCCATCGACCCCCTGGCTCAGCGCCAGGCTCCCCGTGTGCATAAGATCAAGATTTACGGCACCGAGATCACAGCCGAGCAGGCAGCCTTTGCCAAGGCCAACCCCGTGGGTGATGTGGGTGAGCTTACCGATCTGTCCAACTTCGGTATCACCGACGGCCCGCAGGCTCCCGATGCCAATGCGCCCATAACCCTGCTGTATGTCAATCCTGACGGCACGGGTGACTATACCACTATCCAGGCAGCTATCGATGCCGTGCCCGCGGATAGCCGAGGTATCATATATATTGCCCCCGGTATTTACGATGAGAACCTGTATGCCGGTCGCAAGGGTGGAAAGACCAAATTCATCAGCCTCGTAGGCAGCGATGCCGAGACCACTATACTGACATCATCGGTGAGCCGCACGTCCAATACAGGCAGCTACAACGACTGTGCCGCCCTCAACGTGTTCACTCCGTGTTTCTATGCCGAGAATCTCACGATACGCAATACCGCCGGTAATGTAGGACAGGCCGAGGCCTTGTTCACCAACGGTGACGCCCACATATTCAAGAACTGTATCATCTCAGGCTACCAGGATACCTACAAGGCCAATACCGGATCACGCGGGTATTTTACCGGTTGCCGCATCGAGGGAGCGGTCGATTTCATTTATGACGGAGGTCTCGAATGGTTTGATAACTGCAGTATCGTCAGTGTGGCCCCGTCGGGATATATCACGGCTCCGGCCGAGGCGTTGCTGACCATGACGGATGTCAAGTATCCCAAGCTCAGCACCTCGCCTTTCCGCGCAGGTCTCTTCTTCAGCAACTGCGAGCTCATCAATGGCACCGATGCCACCACAGCAAATGTATATCTGGGCCGTCCCTGGAAGGAGGGTTGCGGTGCCATGATGCTCAACTGCCGCTACGACAACCATATCCATCCTGCCGGATGGAGCGCCTGGGGCGGTACTGAGAATAATGCTTCGCTCTTTGAATATAACAACGTGAGACTCAACGGCGAGCCTGTGGACGTAAGCCGCAGGGCATCTTTCTCCCATCAGGCTACCGCAGAGGAAGTAGAGGCTTACATCAATCCCGATTTCATCTTTGGTGAGGCATCCAAAGTGCCGTTTGACTACAAGACGATCCTCGCGGGCGTGGATGCTCCGCGCGATTTCTCGGTGTCGCCCACTACAATCCACTGGGAGGGTGACGCAGCCGGATACATCATCTATCGTAACGGCTACATGGTGACCATGACTGACGAGACTCTCTACAGATTGCCTGATGGAGATGATCCCGCAGGATATAGCGTGGCGTCCGTGTCACGTCACGGTGTGGTATCCGCTCCGGTATCAGCCACTGCCTCAGCCCGTCTCACCGCATTCCCCACAGCCGAGGGATTCGGTAAATATGCTACCGGCGGACGCGGCGGCGAGGTGGTGAAGGTGACCTCTCTCGCCGACGATTCCAGCGAGGGTACCTTGCGCTGGGCCTTCAATCAGCACAAGGGCAAGCCCATCACTATTGTGTTTGAGGTTAGCGGAGAGATCGCGCTCACATCTGAGATGCGTGTCAACCGTGCCAACTGGACGCTCGCCGGACAGACAGCCCCGGGCGAAGGTGTCGTAATTACCCACAACAAGATGAATTTCGGCGGATCACAGAATTTTATCGTACGCAACATGCGTTTCCGTATCGGCCAGAAGGACATGGCCGGTAATATTCTGCCGGAAAATGCAGTCGGGGCAGAAAACTGCGCCAACTTCATATTCGATCACTGCTCGTTCGGATGGTCTGTAGAGGAGAATATGAACACCGCCGACAGCCATTTCCTCACCGTACAGTATTCGATGGTGCATGAAGGTCTGCTCCATGCAGGTCACTCCAAGGGCTCACGCGGCTACGGCTGCCAATGGGGTGGATCACCCGCTACATATCATCACAATCTTCTTGCCCACAATAATTCGCGTTCGCCGCGTCTCAACGGTGCGAGAGGTGAGGACTATGTGGTGTTCATGGAATACATCAACAATGTCAACTACAACTACGGCAGCCGTGGCGGATGTTACGGCGGCGAGAATACGGCTGACATCCAGGAATACAACGGTCTTAACTCAGCCCATGAGTGCAACTTCATGAACAACTATTACAAGATCGGTCCGTATTCGAGCACGAGCCGTGTGGTGTTCGCGAACTCAAGCTATGCGCGTGAGGGTGCAAAATCCTGGGCTCCGGCAAAATGGTATGTGGCTGGGAATGTCTCCGACCGGTTCCCGTCAGCTACCGCCGACAACTGGACCGCTATGGAGGCCGAGCATTATTCTCTTTCCGATATCCGTTCGGACAACCGTATCGTCACAGCTACCCCTTACTACAAATATACCCTTGCCTCGCTCATCGGTCTTTATGTGCCGGAGGATTACATGATGTTTGATATCCAGAGCGGTGATGATGCGTTGGCCGATGTGATAGCACATGCAGGCACTGTCAACCGTGACAAAGTTGAGGCACGTATAGCACGCGAGGTTGCCGAGGGTACCGCGACTTACGGTGGCAAGGAAGGTGCCGGTAAGGGTATCATAGACACCGAGAACGATGCCGAGGGCTTCTTTGCCTACAGCTCTGATTACACCGTGCCTGCCGACACTGACGGTGACGGTATGCCTGACAGCTGGGAGAATGCCAACGGACTTGATGCCAACGCGGCTGACAATAACGTGATGAACTCTCAGGGCTATACCGCGCTTGAGGTGTATCTCGCCTCTCTCATGGGCGAGACCATGCTCACTGACTTCGGTAGCAACGGTATAGCATCAATCGTAGGTGGGGCTACAGCCGTTTACATTCCCGAATCGGCATGTCTGCGTGTAGGACAAGAGTCGATAGGTGGCACAGTCACCGTATATACACTCGACGGCCGTGTTGCCACAGTGGCACGAATAGACACCGGAGAAGTGTCACTCTCATCACTGCCCGCCGGTGTTTATCTGGTTAAGGTCGATGCTCCGTCGCTCGCCCCCGTAATCCTTAAGATCCGCCGCTGATACATTTCAGCAGATAAAAAAGAAGGATTCCCGCTATGCAGGAGTCCTTCTTTTTTTGACCCATTCACCAATACTTAGGTGTCAAAGGTCACAAGGCCGAAATAGAAACGGCCTCCCTGATGGCGGGAGGCCGTTGTTGAGTTGTGGTCTGCTCTGGATTATCTGATGCGATCGTAGCTGCGCAGTAGCTTCTGGTCGGCATTCATGCCACGCAATGCGAGCATCAGCAGGATAAGGGATGATACATACATGATCATAGGGCCCCAGATGTTGGGTTCGCTGCCGTATGTCTTGGCAATGTAGGCCTGTATCAGCGCGCAGAACACCGTGAGGACGATCGTAATGCGTGCCACCGTGATCTGCAGTCGCAGGTTTTTGTAGAGGAAGATGTCGACCAGGGTGAGCACCATAATCATCATCTGCAGGATAAAGAGCGGGAGATTGTCGATGGGGAGGATGCCGATATTGCCCTCTGCCGTAGGGATGTAGAATACCGGGAAAATAAACGATACGAGAGCCATGAGAATGGCCGCTAACAGCAGGAATACTGACTGGATACGTTGGATTACCATAATGAATTGATTTAGTGAATATGCTTGACTCAGAGATGCATCATGACAGATGCGGTGTGGCGCAATCACCGGTTGAGGTTATAGAGCGTCGCGTCAATGATGAGCGGCAGGGTGGAGGGGTCGATGCCGGCACGCTCCAGATCCTTGCCGTCAGCCTTTAGGGCTTTGATAAACCACTCTTTGTCACCATGTGCCTTCTGGATGGAAAGTGAGTAATTGTTGACTGCCTCACGGAAATTGCCGGTGGCCAGGGCCACATGACCCAGATTGAGATAATCGGTGGCGTTGGGGGTATCGAGAATTATCTTGTCATAATACCGCCGGGCAGCCTTGAAATCAGATATGAGGAAGAGTGTCCAGGCCAGCGGACGCCATACCCGGGTATTGCTCTCATCAAGAAACTCTACCTTGTAGAATTGCTTGACGGCTTCGTCATATTGACCGCTCTCGGCCAGAGCCTGACCGTAAAGCATGGCGTATCTCACATTGTCAGGCTGCATTTCTGCGAGCTGGCGGTAGTAGTCGAGGGCCTCGCTGTGGAGTCCCAGCGACATGGCGCATGATGCCATACGCCTCAGTGTCCAGGCGCTCTTGGTATCGAGGAGTTCGGATATCTTGTAGTAGTCGAGGGCTTTCGCAAAATTTCGGGCGTGCTCCTCACAGAAGCCCATCTTCTGGTATCTGGCTGCATCACCGGGCAGCTTGTTCTCAAGGTGGGCGAATACATCGAGAGCATCCTTGTAGTAGCCTAACTTGAAGTAAAATTCGGCCACGACCTGCAGCATCTCGGTGTCATCGAAGTCATCGGCGAGCGCCTTTACGGAGATCAGGTTGATACCGGTGTCAAACGGGTCGAAAAACTCACTGCGGCGGTTGAAGAGCTTGAAAAAGCGGTAGATATTCTGCATATATGAATTGACGGCGCGTCGGCGTTGATCCGGACGGACGGCATCACTGGCTTTCATACCCATCGACTGATATATGGCGTCTTTCTGCGCGCTCAGCTGCGATACCATCATCGAGCGCTGTTGTTGCGGCATCGATGATATGGCATACATGAACGAATACTTGTCGCTGTCACAGAAGAATGTGGCCTCGCTCATCATGTCGCCGAGCACATCGAGCTGGCGCACGGTGTCCTCGACACTGGAGTGTGCGGGATCAAAGGGCAGAAACCAGTTGGCTATCTCGTTGAAGAAAGGAAATTGCTTGAGATGTGAGAATGTGGTCATCATCACATCGCCGCCTTCCATCTGTATTTCCGTAAGCTCCTTGAGCTGATCGGATACACCGCTTTTGTCAAGGATATCCTGCCATTCGGGATTCTCTATCATCGCGGCTGCGTCCTCGGGGTCAATGGATCCGTCGTTGATCTTGTTGATCATGTCGGGACGTAGCTTCTCCATCGACGGTATCACCTCATCACGCATCTTGCGGTTGATGCGTTCGGTGTCGCGGGCCCTTATCATTTCGATGAAAGTGATCTGCAGGTCGGATCTCCAGTCGGGGGAATCCTTGATGGTGTCGAGCAGGGCGCGGAGACGCCGCGAGAGCGGACGTGAGCTATACTTCCACAGACTCAGCAATATACCCACGAGAGCTGCCGATGTTACTTTCATGTCGGTGTCAGACAGATAGGTGTTCATCATCAGCTCAAGTTTGCGGCCATCGTATTGCTCAAGCATCCCTAACATCAATGCTGACAGTAGATGTTGCTTGAAAGCCGGAGGGGTGGAGCTGTCTGTAAGGACTCCTGACACTATATAGTATTCATCATGAGAGAGCAGTGGTGTGGTCCAGAGCCGGCGGAATATCTCGGTCTGCAGGGCCTCTGCCTGCTTTCGGTTGGCCGTTCGGTCGGTCTCGTTGTTCTGATCAGTCACCAGCGCGAAAAGAGAGAGCTTGTCGGAGATCCTTTTTGACTTGCCGAATAATTCTGCGAAAGTGTCACCTTTGATATTTAGATTATTATATCTGATAGTGGAGAAATAAAGAGAAGGATTGTCGCGGCTGTCGATATAGGAAACAAGCGAGTCGAGCAATGTGTAGATATCACACACGAGGCCCGAATAAACGTCATCGCGGTCGGGGTCGGCCATGCCTTGGGTGAGATATTGCAACATCAGCCGGTAATTCTGCTCGGCGAGTTTCACCTTGTCTTCCACCTCCCATGCCATATAGCTGTGGGCCGTATCTTTTATCTCTGCAATTGCTTCGCGCAGTCGGCGCTCATCGATGTTCTTGGTTACACGAGTTCTGAATTCTGATATTTTTTTGTCCATGAGGATAATTTGTTTCTGATGTTCAAGTGATGATATCTGAAATTACAGATACCTCTCATCCTTATAACACTTATCATAGCAAAATTTATGCCCGATTAACTAAATTAATGAAATCAGACGGAAAAAATCCCTGAAAAACATCTGTCGGGATAAGGATGAAGTCATATCCGCCGGATCTGAGGGTGAGGATCACCGAGCGGCCGGTATCCTCGGCCCTGCTGATGTCAGATACAGGGATATGACGGGAGGGCGGACAGTTGACCGTATCGTCAGTCGGAAAATATTCAATATCGATTCCGGCAAGTGAGAAGGATATCCGGTGGGGGATGGTGGCGAAAGCGGCCTCAGGTCTAAGGGCGTGGTTGAAATACACCAGCATCATCACACCCGGATACACGATGCAGATCAAGGCCAATGCCACGATGAAGAACCGCCAGTCGGCAAAGCCGGCACACACCATCGCGACAGCCGGAAGGAACCACATCCACCCACCGCGTGCCATCCATATACCGGTGGCTGTACGCACATATTGTGCCGGGGTGATTCTGAATATCGAGGTAATCAAAATATCATCAAAATAAAGAAGCAATCCATGGGGCAGGGTTGCGACCATGGATTGCCCGTAAAAAACAGAGGACTAAAATATCAGAAACGGAAACCGGTCGACAGTACTATGGAGTTGTTGTTGTCTTTCACCTCCATTGCCGGAGCTGCTCCGCCTGCCCAGTCGGTATAGGCGTGGTATGTGCTCTTGCGGTTTTTGTGTACGTATGTGGCATCGATATACCATGCTTTATAGCGGTAGCCGAGACCGGCGGTAATATATTCAGTGGTCTTGTCGAGAGAGAACGACGGGTCGGTGCCTGAGGTATATACCTCGACCTCACCACGCTCGGTCTCCTCTTTGACGTTGGTGAACTGTACGTTGTATCCTGCACGTACGCTCAGCTGCGGGGTCACCCTGTATTCGAGACCGGCCCTTATGGTATTGGAGTTCTTGAAATAGGATTTGATACAGTCGTTGGTGAAGTCATCGCTAACGTAGGTATAGTCCCAGTTTGAGTTGGAGTAGGGCACCTTCATGCTCATCGAGTTATAGCCGTCAAACTGGTAGTCGAGGCTGACGATCGCACGATTGCCGATTACTCCGGCGGCACCTACCATCAGTCGCCAGGGGGCATTGAGCTTCCACTCGTAATAGGCGTTGTCGGTCTCTTCCCAATCACCGTTGCTGGTGAGGGTCGCTCCGGTCGGAGTGCCGTCGATGTCGGTAGGCGTGTAGGTATAGTTCACCCCGGCGTTGTAGTTGGTGCTCAGATTGTACCATGTGGGGGTGTGGACAGCCAGACCGAGACGGAATTCGTTGATGGGCTTGAATATAAGACCGGCCTTGAGGTTGAAACCGCTGCCGTTGATGAATTTGAAATTGTCAAGGTCAAATGCGGCAGCTCCGTTGGTAAGACGGTTGCCGTCGGCATCAGCGGGCACATTTGCGTTGGCCATATTCTCGCTGTAATAAGTCCAGCGCTTGTAGTTTAGATCGGTGATTCCGATGGATAGGCCCCAATATACGGTGTTCTCCACATTGCCGCCGAAAGAGATGTCGTATTCATCCACATATCCCTTTTCCTGCACATTGAAGAGGGCATCGCCCACAGTGCCGTTCTTATACAGGCCCGCATACTCGTTGCCGGTAGGCGAGGCATAGCCTATGGGGTTAATCATGAATGAGTTGTAGGCAAGGATACTGAGCCAGTCGTTGTTGCTGTCGAGATACGGGTCGTAGTTGTTGCCGAATAGCAGGTCGTCAGCGACGGCTCCGTATGAGAAGTCGGCTATATAGTTGGACAGCGATGAACTTGTCGAGGGTACATATCCGCGATATACACGGTCGAACGAGGCGGCGCGATTGAACGACACACCCCAGTTGAATGTCTTGAGCACACCGTCGAGCCTGGTAGAGCCCACGTATCCGAAAGTGTTGCAATATACCTTTGTCTGCGAATCCTTGTTAGGAAAGAGATTGGTGGTGTAGGGAGTGGTGGTGTTCTGCATGTCGATATCGAGGGTGACGCCTACCTCACTGCTACGGTACACGCCGATACCGGCGGGGTTCTGGTTCATTGTCGAGATGTCACCGCCGAGAGCCGTGAATGCGCCGCCCATCGACATGAAGCGTGCGGTGCCCTTGAAGTCGGACTGGGTTACCTGCTGGGCGTCGATGGCGCTCTGTGCTGAAGCTCCGGCAGGAAAAAGGGCGGCCAGAACACCCATGTATGCTAATCTTGCTTTTTTCATAATTATCAATAAGTTGTGAAAACGTGAGATTTATACAGTCGCGAGGTGAGCGGGTTATCTGCCGCGGCCACGACCACCGCCGCCACCAGCACCGTGTGAGCCGCCGCCACGGCTTCCGCCGAAGCCCGATGATCCTGAATTATAGCTTGACCTGCCGGAGTTGTATGACGAGCGATTACTGTTGTTATTGTAATTTGATCGGTTGCTGTTGTTATTATTGTTGTTGTATGACGGAGTGCGCTGCTGAGTCGCGCTGTTGGTAGAGGCATTACGTCCACGGTTTCCGGTATAGGTGCCGTAATTGCCGCTGCCGCTCTGAGAGGGCACTGAATAGTGACCGCCCGAGGCTCCCGGACGTGAAGAAGTACCGTAGCCGAGACCACCGTTGCCCGGCCTGCCGTTGGTGTATCCCGATGATACGGGTCGCGACGAGCCGCCCCGGTTGGCTGTCAGGCCTGTGCCGTGAGGGCGTGACGATCCTGACGGGGTCTGCGGACGCCATGCCACACCTCCCCAACCGGGTCCCCAGGTGTTGCCCCAGCCCCAGCCGGGTCCCCAGCTCCAACTCGGACCCCAGCCCCAGCTCCAGCTCGGACCCCAACCCCAACCGGGACCCCAGCCCCAGCTCGGTCCCCAGGCGAGATCCCACCAGAAGTTGGACCATGAGTAGGGATAGTACCATGAGCCGTAGGGATATCCCCAACCCCATGATGAGTAGTAGGGCGAGCCCCACGACCAGGGATTGTTGTATACGTTGATGTTGACCACAGCCGGATCCGAGTTGACGTACACGGCGTAGTCGTCATTGGAGAGTATGTCGGTTACGTCGGAATTGTGAAACCGCTGTATGCGGCGTGTATTGCTGTAGATGTCGATTATGGTGGAGTCGGTGGTCACCGTGTCGGCCACAAGAAATTGGCCGTGTCGGTTGTACTCGTCTACGTCGCGGGTATTGCCTGTATTTATGATATAGGTGTCAGAGCCCGGCAGTATCACTGTGGCGGAAGATGTCACTACATTAGTGGTGGAGTTGGCTTTGGCCGTCACCTTTTTAGTGCTTTTGTCTTTAGACGCATCATAGTATATGTCGTCATCATAGTAAGACTGGGCGCTTACGATGGCGGGTATCGCGGTAAGAGCGAGCGCGGCCATCATGCGTAACTTTGCTTTGCTTGCTTTCATCATAATATATAGTCCTCCTTGAAATTGTTTTTTAGCTGGATAGAGCCGGATGGCGTCGGATGTGTACGGCGCCATCCGGCTTTTATTTTATTAAGACACTCGAGTGTGTGCAAAGTTTAGCCAAAGTTACGAATTTTCTCTGAATTTCACCAAATAACATGGTGATAATTTGAAAAAAAATAATTCAGCGCCTCAATTGTGGCCGGGGCGCTGAATTATGGGTTTATGTCAGGGTGTATGTCATTTACTCTCGGGTCGCATCTCATACGCTGCCATAGCGATGGTGAATCCCCAGTAGATGAATGCTATTGATACAAGGAACGAGCTCATGAAGATGGTAGAGGTAATTCCGCCTTCTACAAAGAAGTATCCGATGATGCAGAGCAGGATACCGTTGATCAGTGAGAGCCACCAGTATTTTCTGCCTTTGGCCACTGAAGATACCAGTGACTCAAGCCCCCAGTAGACAAATATGAATGCCATGAAATAGGGGAATACTGCCTCGGCGAGGATAATGCTGCGCACAAGCATGAAGCCGATAAACATGTCGATGACACCGCCTAAGAGCCACCAGCCCCATCCGCGGGGTCTGTTCTCACCGGCGCCTACACAAAGCTGTACCACACCGGCGGCGATTAGCAGCCATCCGAATAGCACCGAGGCCACTGCGTATCCGGTTACAGGCCATATCCAGTAGCACAGGCCACCGATTGCGAGAAGAATACCTACTGTCATGAGCAGCCACCACATACGTGACTTTGGAAAATAGTTGAATCGTTGAGTTGTCATAATACTTGAATTTTAGTTGGTTTAACTTTATAACAATTGGTGTGGGTAAAAGTTGACGGGATTGATAAAAAATGGTAACTTTGCAGAAGAAAACACAATTCATAATATTTTTCCATCAAGATTTATAAGCTAAATCAAAAAGGTATTTCTCAATCAATAAGATACCGGCTGTTTTGACAATATTGGCTTATATCGCTAAATGTGTACATTTTTTTTACTATGATATATCCCGCTACGTTTGAGCAAAAAATAGGGTTTGATGCCGTGCGGCGTCTGCTGCTGTCACGATGCCTGTCTGATCTGGGAAAACGCAAGTGTGAGGAGATGCACTTCTCTGACGACTATGCAGAGGTGGCAAGGATGATAGGCGAGACCGCAGAGATGGTGAGGATCCTCTCATCGGGCGAGGACTTCCCGCTCGGCGGTGTCCATGATGTCACTCCGCAGTTGCGCACCCTGCGTGTGCCCGGCACCCATATATCCGAGGGCGAACTGCTGAGACTGCGCAACACATTATCCACAATGGCCGCTATAGCCACTTTCTTCCGAGGTCACCGCAACGAGGATGGCACCAGCCTGTATCCGCGGCTCGATGCGCTGAGCACCGGTCTGACGGAGTTTCCGCATATAGTCAAGGAGATTGACCGGATCATCGATAAGTTCGGTCATGTCCGTGACACGGCATCGCCCGAGCTGTCTCGTCTGCGCAATCAGTTGTCGGCCATGTCAGGATCTATCGCGGCGGCCATGCGCAGGGTGATAGCCAAGGCGGTAAGAGAGGGAATCCTTGATTCAGACGTATCAGCATCGATGCGCGACGGCCGACCAGTGATACCCGTATCACCGATGCACAAGCGCAGTATCCCCGGTATAGTACATGATGAGTCGGCTTCCGGCAAGACATATTTCATCGAGCCCTCGGAGGTGGTCGAGACCAGCAACCGTATGCGCGAGCTGCAGATGGAGGAGCGCCGCGAGGTGCTCAGGATCCTCGTCAGTGTGGCCGATGGCTTGCGTCCTCTCCTGCCCGGGATGCTCGCTTCGTTTGATGTGCTGGCCTGCTTTGATTTCGTGAATGCCAAGGCACGGTTTGCGCACGATTGCGAGGCATCTGAGCCTCATCTACATAATGATATGCAGCTGGAGCTGTATCATGCCTGTCACCCTATATTGAAACTTGCGCTTGAGGCTCAGGGCAAGGAGATTGTGCCGCTCGACATAGAGTTGTCAGAGAAAAAACGCATACTGGTGATATCGGGTCCGAATGCCGGCGGCAAGTCGGTGACACTTAAGACTGTGGCGATGATTCAGTACATGACCCAGTGCGGATTGTTACCACCGGTTTACGAAAATTCGCATATCGGCATAGTGGAATCGGTGTTTATCGACATCGGTGACGACCAGTCGATGGAGGATGACCTGAGTACTTACAGCTCGCATCTGCGCAACATGAAATATTTTGTAAGCAACGGCAACAACCGCACTCTCGTGCTGATTGATGAATTCGGCAGCGGCACCGAGCCGCAGATCGGCGGCGCGATAGCCCAGGCCGTACTCGCGGAGTTCGTAGAGTTGGGGATGTGGGGTGTGATCACGACCCATTTCCAGAACCTCAAGCATTATGCCGATGTCACCGAGGGCCTTGTCAACGGCTCCATGCTCTACGACCGGCAGAAGATGCAGCCACTCTTCAGGCTGCTCATAGGCAATGCCGGCAGCTCATTCGCCCTGGAGATCGCCCGCAAGACAGGGCTGCCCGAAAAAATCATCAGGGAGGCCGAGCAGATCGTGGGCAGCGATTACATCAATCTCGACAAGTATCTGCTCGATATCGCCCGTGACAAGCGTTACTGGGAAAACAAGCGTATGTCGATAAGGCAGAAGGAAAAGAAAGTGGAGGCGCTGATAGAGAAATACGAGGCTGACACAGACAAACTGCGCGACCAGCGGCGTGAGATCATCGAATCGGCACGTAACCAGGCACGGGAGATTCTTGATAAGAGTAACGCAGTGGTGGAGCGTACCATCCATGATATCAAGGAGGCAAACGCCGAGCGTGAGCGCACAATAGAGGCACGCCGCCGTCTGGAGAAGGAGAAAGCTGATATCACCACCGGTGAGCACGATGATCATCCACTGCTGAAGAAGAGAAGAAAAGACCGGAAGAGCAATACGTCCGCACCTGCTCCCCTACGTGAGGAGAAGCAGATCAAGGTGGGCGACAATGTGTTGCTCGACGGAGCCGGCACAGTGGGCAAGGTACTTGAGATTCAGGGCAAGAACGCCGTGGTGGCTTTCGGACAACTGAAGACCACGGTCAAGGCCGACCGTCTGAAACATACTATGCGGCAGGTATCAAGCGGTGCGCAGAAGGGTGCTACTTTCATCTCGGAGGCTACGAGTGATGCCGTGCGTGAGCGCCAGTTGCAGTTTCACCCCGAGATTGATGTGCGTGGTATGCGTGTTGACGAAGCCCTGCAGGCTGTAACCTATTTCATCGATGATGCGTTGCAGTTTAGCGTGGGCAGGGTGCGTATACTTCACGGCACAGGCACGGGAGCCCTGCGAGAGGCCATCCGCGACTATCTCTCCACCATAGCCGGAGTGCGCGGGTATGCCGATGAGGACGTGCGCTTCGGCGGAGCGGGCATCACTGTAGTGGATCTTTGACACAGGACCAGTAAACCATAATTGCGATTGTTTGTTATGATGATATATATCAACTAACACGCATTATGAGAAGAGCAATTATCGCAGTGCTGGCGCTGATAGGCGTAATGACAGCAGAGGCCAAAGAGCCAGTGAGAATCGGAGTAAAGGCACAGTGGGAACTTACCACCCCGTCAACATCGCTCAACGCCATAGACGACGGGTCGGGTGTCGGTGCCGGTGTATTGGTGAATGTGCCTCTGTGGCGTGGCCTGTATGTAGAGCCGGGTGTGGATTTCTACTATAACACCATGGATATCAATTTTATTGATCTGGAGATAAATGGACACGCTGCTCCCGGCGGATATATCAGCAACCCGGGTCTGCGTATTCCTCTGTCAGTGGGTTACAAATTCCCGGTGGCCGAGGGTATGAGTTTCTCGGTGTTCACAGGCGTCAATTTCAATTCGGGCTTAGGAATGAAGGCTCATCTCAACTACGACGGACAGGTGCTGGCAGGCAAAAAATCGAGAGTGGATCTATACGACGGCTACTTCAAGAAGCTTGACGCCCAGGTCAAGATAGGTGTGAGATTTTCATATCTCGACAACTTCTTCGCCGACATATCAGGAGGCATAGGCCTGAACAACATCTGCAAGATGAAGATGTTGCAAGGCGATCATCTCCGTCGCAACACCTTCTCGATAGGTGTCGGCTACATGTTTTGATCATATATCATATAAAATAAATATAGGCAAGAATCTATATAGGCTAATAATAACACGGACTGACGTGTCCCGACACGTCAGTCCGTGTTATTACAGTGTTTATTTATAAGGGGTAACCCTGTAATTACGTGCTTGAGTTAAGCAGGATGGTTACAATATTTTAATATTTTGAAAATATGTTGTAAATTTGCAAAAAATTAGAATTATAATTCATATCGACATGAAATTACTTGAAGGAAAGACAGCGCTTATCACAGGCGCGGCACGAGGCATCGGCAAGGCCCTTGCTCTTAAGTTCGCTCAAGAGGGCGCAAATATTGCATTCACCGACCTGGTGATCGATGAGAATGGCAAAGCTACCGAGGCTGAGATCGAGGCTTTGGGCGTGAAGGCTAAGGGTTATGCCTCAAATGCCGCCAACTATGAGGAGACCAAGCAGGTGGTGGAGAATGTGCTCAATGACTTCGGCCGTATCGACATCCTCGTAAACAATGCCGGTATCACCAAGGATGGTCTGATGCTGCGTATGACCGAGGCTCAGTGGGATGCCGTCATCGCTGTCAACCTCAAGAGCGCGTTCAACTTTATCAACGCCGTTCTGCCCATCATGATGCGTCAGCGCTCCGGCTCTATCATCAATATGGCTTCTGTAGTGGGTGTTCACGGCAATGCCGGTCAGGCCAATTATGCAGCATCCAAGGCCGGACTTATCGCACTGGCCAAGAGTATCGCCCAGGAGGTGGGTTCACGCGGCATCCGCGCCAACGCTATCGCTCCCGGCTTTATAGAGACAGCCATGACAGCCGCTCTTCCCGATGATATCCGCAAGGACTGGATCAAGAAAATTCCTCTGCGTCGTGGTGGTCAGGTCGAGGATATCGCCAATGTTGCCACCTTCCTGGCATCCGACATGTCAAGCTACGTATCGGGTCAGGTTATCCAGGTCGACGGTGGTATGAATATGTAATCCCATCCCCTCAATCCCCAAAATAAAGAGGCGCGGTTATCCACCGTGCCTCTTTATTTTTTTAACACATTACATAAAAATAGAACTTAGTTTCTACATTGTTGAGATAGTGAGAAAAGAAATCAACTCATGAAAATGATTTTCAAAAGTCTGAGTAAAAACAAGTCATTCACAAAATAAAGATAGGTCAATAAAAAATCTTTAAAATTTGGCTGTTGAAATAACAATTATAAACTAAAGAAAGAAAATATGGATAAATAATTAATTAAAGAATAACATTGACATGAAAACATACCGATATAAAGATTAATGTTTGTTTGTGTAAAATAGAGACCTCCTTCATTACTTCGAATTATCAAGGTTACTTTTCTTAAGTCACTCTTTGACAGCTAAGACTGAAATGGATTGTGCATTTTTTGTATATCATTATTATAATTTTGTCTATGGAAGACCTGCAAAACATATCTACATCTTCAAAATTACGTGCGACTGGAGTCACACAATCTGATTCTAAGTCAAAAAAGACCAGATTGTATAGGACAGCAGACTATCATCTAAAAAATGGATATCCTTTCCACTCTTTCATATACGGATGGAAATTGTGGAGTACCGGTAATAAAGGCTATCAACATCGCATCGCTTCCTGACTCCATGATCGCTTTCAGTAAGGCCGTCTCTTCCAATAATTTTAATCAGATAGTGCATTTCTATGAGTCAGAACGTTCATTCGCACGAATAATGCATAATCCACAAAAGTATGCTGAAATACTTGCAAGGTATAAATGCGTTATTTCTCCTGATTTTTCTCAGCATCTTGATATGCCACCATTTATATGTATGCAAAACACTTGGTGGAACAATGCCTTCGGTGCATACTGGCAATCCTTAGGAATTAGCGTTATCCCTAACGTCTCATGGTCACGACCTGATAGCTATGTGTACGCTTTTAATGGAATTCTTAAGCACGGAATTATTGCTATAGATTGTACTGCTATAAAAGGGAATCCATTATCCCGCTATTTTTGGATGAAAGGCTACGAGGCTGCAATTACTAACTACCTGAGGAGAGTCATACTCCAGATAGAATATATGCCACATTCTATAAAGATGGTCATGATGTGAAAGGTATAGCAAAATATGGCTCGGATGGGAAAAAATATGGGAGCTACACACGATTGATCATAAGAATCTTGGACCACATTATCATTAGTGGAAAGAAGGCAAACCAATAAGTGATAAACCTCTCACTGGGGAAATGTGGGAAATATTAGAAAACGTAAGGAATTTCAAGAATTAAAATGGTACCGGAAAATGATTTCCCATATATTGGGATGACTGAGAAGGGAATTCGCTATAATGAGATGTGTCCCCCAAATGAGAAAAAGTATGGCACCACATACGGTGGCTATCCAAACAATGCTCGTCAAGTTTTGTTGTATGACTTTGCTGTACAAGGCTATGACGTGGAATTTATATATGATGGGGATGTATACCATCTTCTATTTGAGCCCGACCACGCTGCGCTATGTGATGAACGATACTCTGAGGAGATTGAATCTTTTCCCAATCCGATGGAGTTAATCAGTAATCTCAGGATTAAGGGTCAATTATTAATGGATATTATGGATGAGCTGGAGAATGTGGAACCGCTGTAGATATAAAAAAAGAGCGCCTCGGTGGCGCTCTTTATGGTGGAGGGGGAGGGGATCAGTTGAGTGTGCCTGCCTGGGCCTGCTTGATCATCTCGTCGTCGGCTGAGATGTAGACCTCGACACGGCGGTTTTGTGCACGGCCGGCGTCTGTGCTGTTGTCAGCTACATAATACTGCATGGGCAGACCCTGGGCCTCAAGACGTGAGGCGGGTACACCGCTGTTGAGCAGGAATGTCTTCACTGAGTTGGCACGGGCATTAGCCACCTTCTCGTTGGCAGCCATAGAGCCTGTGTTGTCGGTGAAGCCGTAGATCTGGACGAGGGTACCGGGGTTGTTGATAAGATTCTGTGCGAAGCCTGCGAGATCGGTCTGAGCCTGCGGAGTGAGTGTAGAGCCGTTGGTGGGGAAGAGGATACCGTTGGCAAATGTCACCTTGATGGCGGTGAAGCCGTTCTTATCGGTAACTGTGTCTACTGTAGCCTGGTTCTTGAGTTGCTCCTGCAGCTCTTTCTGCTGTTTGTCCATGCGGTTGCCGATAAGAGCACCTGCACCAGCGCCGGCAGCTGCACCTACACCAGCACCGATAGCCGCACCTTTCTTGCCACCGATGAGAGCACCGAGACCTGCGCCGAGGGCAGCGCCGCCTAAGCCACCGAATCCGGCGCCTTTACCTGTGTTGCTAACACTTCCGCATGATGATTCGCCAAGAAGAAGAGCACCGCAGAGCAGGGCAATGGCAAACGTACGAATTTTTTTCAACATAACTGTTAAAGTTTTAAGTGGATAAATGGTTGAATTCTTAGAGGCGCAAAATTACGCATTTTTTGTCAATCTCAAAAGTGACCATGTAGAAATATCGCAATTATTGGAAAAATAGGGCTATTTCTTAAGGTCGGTGAGGCATTTGTCGAGTGTGGAGACGATCTTATCTTTGTCCATGTCTCGGCCTATGAACACGATCTTCTGCATACGGTCACCGTAGGTTTCATCCCAGTCATGGCGCAGTCCGGGGTCTTTCTCCATGAAGTATTCGAGCTCATCGGCCGGTGCCGTAGCATACCATTTGCCGGCCTCGGTGAGCTGTTTCTGGCGTCCTGCCTGTTCGAAGAGATATGACATGTCGGGATTCTGGCTGAAGTAGCACACACCCTTGGTGCGTATGATATTCCCGGGCCACTCGGCTCCTAAATAATAATCGAATTTGTTGAGGTCGAAAGGTCTGCGCCTGTAATATACGAATGTGCCGATACCGTATTCCTCAGCCTCGCCTTCATCGTGATGATGGTGGTGATGTCCGTGTTCGTGCTCGTGATGGTGCCCGTGTTCATCTTCATGGTCATGCTCATGGTGATGTTCATGTTCGTGTTCGTCCTCATCCTCCACCTCGATGATGTTTTCGAGCACCTTTACCCAGGTGGCCGATGTGGCTACATTCTCGAAGTCGAAACTATGTGTGTTGATCAGATCATCGAGGTTTACATCACAATAATCACATTCTATGATCCTTGCATCGGGCTGAATGGCATGGATTATACCGCGCATACGCCTGAGGTCGTCGGCGGATACCTCAGAAGCCTTGTTGAGCAGGATTATGTTGCAGAATTCGATCTGCTGTATGATAAGATTCTCGATATCTTCCTCATCGATATTCTTGGATGTGAGGCTATCGCCGCCTTCAAATTCGTCCCTGAGCCTGAGAGCATCCACCACGGTGCATATGCAGTCGAGACGGGGCTGCTCATGATTGTTCTTGAGCTCGTCCATATAGGGCATCGTGCATATTGTCTGGGCAATAGGAGCCGGTTCGCAGATACCGCTAGCTTCGATCACAATATAGTCGAATCTCTTCATGGCGAGAATATCGCATATCTGCTTTACGAGATCCATTTTCAGGGTGCAGCAGATACAGCCGTTCTGCAGAGCCACGAGGCTGTCGTCATTTCCGCCGACTATTCCACCTTTCTCTATGAGGGAGGCATCGATGTTGACCTCGCCGATGTCGTTGACGATGACGGCGAATTTGATTCCTTTTTTGTTGTTAAGGATTCTGTTGAGCAGCGTGGTCTTGCCGCTGCCCAGATATCCGGTGAGCAGAAGCACCGGTGTAGTAGTGATATCTGACATTATCTTTAATCTTTAGATTTATTTTTGATACAAAAGTACAAAAAAATCAGGTTGTCCGCAACGGGTCACGGTGTGTCGTGAAAAGTATGGGGAATCATCTCATCGTCAGAGGCAGACAATGGGTGAGGTAATTGCGGGCAGCATCCCAGGGGATGTATACGGCCTCGGAGCCTGGTAGGAGAGGTACAGGCTGTCCGTTGAGGTCAACTCGCAGATAGTGCTTGCCGGAGACGTTGTGTTTCAGCAGTATGAGCTGGATATTCGCAGCCATGGGCACGACATGGAAGTCACACCAGTTTTTTGCTACGGTATCAAAATAGTTGGTCATATAATAGCAGCCGCGCAGATGCATCAGCGACAGCAGGGGCATCAGTGTCTCGGCATGTCCGAATCTGAGGTATACGCTCGTCGAAGACTCACCCGAAATAAAGCGGTCGGTGGTGAGAATGAGATCGTTGAGCAGCAGTGAGCAAATATCTGCCGGTACGGTAGAGAGGGTGGAGGCGGTGCGGTTGAGATACTGACGCATATTGAAACACGACCAGAGGGCGTTGATTTCAGCCACGGTGAAAAACTCCTTAAGGGGCACCTCTACAGACATGGCGCTCAGGCCGGCCAGCACATAGTATTCACAAATCGCGTAGTCGCGCAGCTGATCATCGTTGTCGGCCTTGAAGTTTGCGCCGAACACACGGTGAATGGCCGATGTAGGACACATATTCCTGAAGTATTCATCGTAAACAGAGGCAGCGATCCCGCTTGAAATGAATTCCTTGTATTCCGGATCGGTATCAAACGGGCGCATCAGTGGAGAATTGACGCGTCCGGTCGATGTCACGAAGTCGAGTTTGTTGTCAAGTCTGTCGAGCTGGTGCGTGAACGAGTACATGCTCATCATGCATCGCGGTGAATAAGATGATATGGCATGAACCTTGCCGGAAGAGAACGCCGGCTTGAATGTGGAATACATACGCGAGGCTATGAGTCGCTGTTCGTATTCTCCGAGCGAGTCGAGCGCTCCCCAGCGGCCTTCACTGAGCCTGATTGTTAGGTCAGTGATTTCGAGGAGGCGCTTGCCAAGCGGAGTGATGGTGTTTTGCTTTACGGCAGCCTCGAGACCCTCATGCAGTGTGTTGCAATATTTGGCCGAGGCCGGATAGCGGGCCCCGTGACGGCCCACATGATTGATCATGACCGGGGTGAGGGTGTCGGGTACGGTTTGCGGAGTCACGTCGGTGGGATATGGCATCAGTGATCCCTTGCACTGATCGTAGCTGTAATTCGTAGACATGGGATCGGCGGCAGCTACACGCAGTACGGCAACTGAAATCAATAAGAATAATATCGCTCGAA
>CAZBWZ010000028.1:0-24330 GCA_964495725.1 uncultured Bacteroides sp. | reverse complement strand
TCCGCGACACTCTTGAGAGTCGTCTGGGCAGTGATTTCGGCAGCCGCGTGGCGCGCTTGCTGAGCCTGAGCAACGCCGATGTGGCCAAAGCCGCCGGCTCGTATGTAGTGCATCCGGGCGATGACGTAAAGGATGTGGCCCGCAAGATGCGCACGGGTGCCCAGGATCCCGTCAAGGTGACATTCAACAATATACGCACATTACAGCAGTTGGCAGCCCGCATCGCTTCTAAGCTCGAATTTTCGGACACCGATTTCATCGCTGCCTGCGACTCCGTGCTCGGTGCCCGTGGGTATTCAGTCGCGGAGTATCCGGCTGCATTCCTACCCGACACTTACGAATTCTACTGGAATGACAAAGCTGAAAAGGTAGTGGGCAGGCTCGCCGATGTACGCGAGAAATGGTGGACGCCCGAGCGCTCCGCCGCCGCCAAGGCTCTGGGCCTGAGCGAGACGCAGGTGGCTACATTGGCATCCATAGTAGAGGAGGAGACGGCCAAGGCTGATGAGAAGCCCATGGTGGCGCGTCTGTATCTCAACCGTCTGTCCACAGGGATGCGTCTGCAGGCCGACCCCACTGTCAAATTCGCTGTCGGCGATTTCTCGCTGCGGCGCATCACCGGTGACCATCTGCATATCGATTCGCCTTACAACACCTACACTCACGCCGGTCTGCCACCGGGCCCGATACGCATACCCGAACGCGCCAGCATGGAGGCAGTGCTCCATGCTCCCGCACACGATTACATATATATGTGCGCTAAGGAAGACTTCTCGGGCTATCACAATTTCGCAGTCACATGGGCTGAGCATAAAGCAAACGCGCAAAGATACCATGCGGCTCTTGACCGCCGCGGCATACACTGAGATCAGGTTGTAGCTTATGAAAAAAGATGATGACAAAGACAGGCTGGTGGTGGCCGCGACCTATCCCGACGATGTGTCGGCCCACATAGCTCTGGGCATGCTCAGGTCCCATGGAGTGGAGTGCGTGCTCAACAATGAGTACACATCAGACGTGTTCGCGCTGCCCACGGCTGTATTCGGCCAGATACGTCTGCTGGTGAGGGAGAGAGACCTACACGAGGCTCTCAGTCTGCTCTCACATCCTGATCGGGCTGACGATAGCGGGCGATGATATATTCGTTGTAGTATGCCATCAGCAATGTGGTGAGCGGCAGAGCGATGATCAGTCCGATGAAACCCAGCAGAGACCCCCACACCGACAGCGAAAGCAGGATCACGGCAGGATTGAGCCCCATGGCCTTGCCCATGATGCGGGGTGTAAGGTAGAAATCCTGGATTACCTGCACCGCGGCATACACCGCCATGCACTCCCACCAGATAGGCCAGAATTCTATCCCGTCGTTGATCGAATACATGATGCACAGCAGCGTGGTGATAGGTATGGAGATTATCTGGAGATAAGGCACCATATTGAGCAGGCCGATAAACAGCCCTAACACTACGGCCAGAGGGATACCCACTATTGAAAATCCGATACTGAAGAGTATGCCCACGAAAAGTGCCACCAGAGCCTGTCCGCGAAAGTAGTGGTTCATGCTCTCTTTCACATCGTTGAGTATCTTGTCTACTGTATCTTTTGCCCTGGGAGGCACCACCTTGCCCATGCCGTAGAGCAACTTCTCATAGTCGAGCATGATGAAGAGGACATACAGCACCACAAGAAACCAGTCGAACAGGCCCAGCAGGAATGACACGCCACCAGACAGAAACGACGCCATCATGTCAAATGCCGACCTCAGGTCCTGACGGGTCAGATGCTCGGCGATAGTGCGCAGATCGATTCTCTCGACCAGAAACTGATGCAGGTCTTCGGGTACGAATGGTATGCGTGTGCCGTGCTCGCTGTAGGTACGCATCAACACGGCCACCTGGTGCATCTCGTCGAATATGGATGGCAGGAATATGGCGGCGAGCACTATCACCAGCAGCAGAAATTCTGATAGGGAGAGGATGACGGGTATTATGCGGCGGCGCGTGTGCAATACCCGTATATTGCTCTGCACCAGAGGTTCGAGCAGATAGGCGATGAGCCACGCTATCAGAAAGGGCAGCAGCACTGACGATAGCCGGTTGACAAGATACACACCGCCCAGCACCATAGCGGTAATTATCACGATCCTGACCACACGGTCAAATGTGAAAGGTCTGTAAAGAAATGATTTATATTCTGACTCGGGCATATCGGTATATAGGGATGTGGCTCGCGATGCGATTGTAATTATTGCCCAAAGGTAATAACAATTTTGCAAATTGGCACAAAAATTGTCGCTTCACTGTACAAATGTCATGCATAGCCCTGTGCTGTGTGCTGAAAATACTGCTTGCCCGAGAATCTCTTGCAACTATTCCCGCTACGGTATTGTTACATAATAAAAGAATATTATGGACAGCATGTTTGATTTATTGTCTGAGATTCCCCTGTTCAGGGGAGTGACGCGCGAACGCATCGCCCAGACGGTGGGATCCACAAAATTCCACTTCTTAAAATATAATGCGGGGCAGACTGTGGCTGTGACCGGAGAGAACTGCACCCATCTGCAGATAATCCTGTCGGGCAAAGTGAGGGTATCGATCGCCAACAGTGACGGACGTCTGGTAGTGGAGCAGACACTGTCAGGGCCGGATGTCATCGTCCCCGACTTCCTTTTCGGCCCCGTCACCGTATGTCCCGCCACGGTCACGGCACTCGAAGAGGCGAGTGTGATCAAGATTTCCAAAAATGACTACGTGAAGATTCTATCCAGCGACAATATCTTCATGTACAACTACCTCAACTACCTGTCGATGAACGCACAGAAATGTGTCGAGGGTGTTCTGGCGATGACCTCGGGCAGTATCGAGGAGCGTCTGGCCATGTGGATCATAGCCCTGACACAGCCCGGCGGCACTGACATCACCGTGACTTGTAAGCAGCGCGACCTCAACGCCATGTTCGGGGTGGCCCGCTCGTCGTTTATCGCGGCTCTCGACCGTATGGCCGACCGTGGTATCATCACATACGTGCCGGGCAAGATATCGGTCACCGACCGCCGGCGTGTGCTTGAGGTGATGCGCAACGGCATAGAGTAAGGCTGCGGGTATTTGTCGGTAAAATTGCGGTATTTGTCGATTCACATCGTGTCCGTCATATTATTATTGTGTAAATTTGCGATGAAAATATTACGGAAACCATTTTACACAATCTATGAAAAAAGGTCTATTACTGATTGTAGCCGCCGTGCTGTCATATGCGGCGGATGCGCGTGAGGTAGGCGCCGGGGCCCGGTGGAGCCTTGACGACTGCATATCATACGCTGTCGAGAACAATCTGCAGATCAAGCAAAAGAGACTTGCCACAGAGATCTCAAAGGTAGATGTCGAGGCCAAGAAGGGTGCATTGCTGCCCACTGTCGCCGCCTCCACCGGCCAGAACATGTCGTGGCGTCCGTGGTCGAAATCCTACGTCAACATCACGGATGGCACCTTCAACTCCACATCGTCTGAATTGAATTACAACGGCACCTACGGCGTGCAGGCCCAGTACACGCTGTGGAACGGCGGCCGTAACAAGCGGCAGGTAGATCGCAGCCGCATATCCGTGGAGCAGTCGCAGACCGATGAGACCACTACCGAGCTGACGCTGCAGGAGCAGATAGTGCAGCTCTACGTGCAGATACTCTATCAGGCTGAGGCTGTGGATGTCAACAGACAGCTGCTCGAGTCGACCCGTGTGCTCGCCGACAGGGCGAAGGAGATGTACGAGGTGGGCACGCTGGCGCGAGCCGATCTCGCCCAGATGCTCGCCCAGGTGAGCCAGGAGGAATACAATGTGGCCAACGCCCTCACTCAGCTCAATACATCCAAGCTGCAGCTCAGGCAGATACTGCAACTCCCCGCTGATGCTGATTTTGAGATCAAGGCCCCGGACATAGATGAGACCCGTCTCACGTCAGCCCTCCCGCAGGCATCCCGGATATTCGAGGTGTCAAAGTCGATGCGCCCTGAGATACGTTATTGCCGTCTGGGCATACAGGCCGCCGATGTAGACATCGATATAGCCCGCCGTGGCAAGTATCCGTCGGTGGGGGTGTCGGCCGGAATCAACTCAAGCGCGTCGTCGGGAATGAACAACGGATTCGGCACCCAGCTGCGCGACAATCTCACCAATTCGTTGGGCCTCAACCTCACACTGCCGATCTTTGACGGACACCAGACACGCAGCAATGTGGCCAAGGCGCGTCTCGACCGGGAGAATGCCGAGCTGGCCCTGGAGATGCAACTGCAGCAGCTGCGCAATGATATCGACACATACTGGCTCAATGCCGGCAATGCCACCGCGCAATATACGGCGGCCAAGGTCAGCGCCGACGGTATGCGCGAGAGCTACCGCCTGGTGAGCGAGCAGTTTGCGGTGGGCCTGAAAGACATCTCGGACCTCACCACAGGCAAGAACAACCTGCTGCAGGCCGAGCAGCAGCTGCTGCAGGCCAAATACACCGATCTGCTCAACCGCTCGATGCTCGATTTCTATGCCGGCATCCCGTTTGATTTCTGAAAAATATCTTATCTCAAAAATAGTATAAAAATGATTCTCAGCTGCCCATCCTCAAAATATTTGAAATTGCGCGGACGCCTGAAGTGCATGGCGCTCTTATCAGCACTGATCTTATTAGTCACCGGATGCGAAAAGAAGGTTGACCCGGAGCTCACCAAGGCTAAAGCCGAAGACCGCGACCTGTCGGTGAGCGTCACGGCCACCGGCACCATCGAGCCTGTAACCTCGGTAGAGGTAGGTACCCAGGTGTCGGGTATCATCGATAAAATATTCGTGGATTACAACTCTATCGTGAAGAGAGGCGATGTGATAGCCGAGCTCGACAAGACCAATCTGATGTCGGAGCTGTCAAACGCGCAGACCAGTCTGGCCAACTCGCGCAGCAACCTCGCCTACCAGAAAGCCAACTACGACCGTTACAAGACACTGTATGACAAGGGCCTCATAGCAGCGAATGATTTCGAGCAGGCGCGTCTCAGCTACGAGCAGGCCCGCAATCAGGTCACCATAGACGAGCAAAACGTGACCAAGGCCAAGACCAATCTGAGCTACGCGACCATCACCGCCCCCATCGACGGAGTGGTGCTGAGCAAGGAAGTGGAGGAGGGCCAGACCGTGGCATCGGCCATGACCACCCCCACACTGTTTGTGATCGCGCGTGACCTCACCGATATGCGCGTGATAGCCAATGTCGATGAGGCTGACATCGGCCAGGTGGCTGTGGGCCAGCGTGTGACATTCACGGTGGATGCATTCCCCGACGATGTGTTCGAGGGCGCGGTGACCCAGGTGCGTCAGGAGGCCACGACAGAGAGCAATGTCGTGACATACGAGGTGGTGATCTCGGCGCGTAACGATGAGCTCAAGCTCAAGCCGGGCCTTACCGCCAATGTCACCATCTACACACATGAGACCGGCAATGTGCTGTGCGTGCCCGCCAAGGCACTGAAATTCAACCCCACGCCGGAATTCCTGCCTAAGGATATGACCATCGAGAATACCGATGCCCCCGCCAAGGTGTGGGTGCAGCAGGGCAATGTGCTGAAGGCGGTGCCCGTCACCACCGGCATCACGGCCGGCGGATTCACACAGATCGAGTCGGGCATCAGCGCCGGCACCGAGGTGGTGACCGCTGTCACGCTCCCCGGCATGGGCGATGACGAAGAAGACTCAAACAGCAATCCTTTCATGCCCGGACCTCCCGGAAAGAACAAAAAGAAATAGCGTCATGGTCAATGATAACAAAGTGGTGATATCGCTGCGCAATGTCAAGCGCAAATTCATTGTCGGCGATGAGACGGTGTATGCTCTCAGAGGCGTGTCGTTTGATATCCGCGAGGGTGAGTTTGTCACCATCATGGGTACGTCGGGCTCGGGCAAGTCGACGCTGCTCAATCAGCTCGGCTGCCTCGATACCCCCACATCGGGAGAGTATCTGCTCGACGGTGTGGCCGTGCGCCGCATGTCGAAGAATCAGAGGGCCAAGCTGCGCAACCGCAAGATAGGATTCGTGTTTCAGAACTATAATCTGCTGCCCAAGACCACAGCCGTGGAGAATGTGGAGCTGCCGCTGATGTATAACAGCGCGTTCTCGGCCTCGGCCCGCCGCGATGCCGCAATCAAGGCGCTTAAGGAGGTGGGCCTCGGCAACCGTCTCTATCACAAGAGCAACCAGATGTCGGGCGGACAGATGCAGCGTGTGGCCATAGCCCGTGCGCTCGTCAATAATCCTGCCGTGATCCTGGCCGACGAGGCCACGGGTAATCTCGATACGCGCACATCGTTCGAGATGCTGGTGCTGTTTCAGAAGCTGCATCAGCAGGGACGCACCATAATCTTCGTCACACACAACCCCGAGCTCTCCCGCTACTCGTCACGCAATATATTCCTGCGAGACGGGCGTATCGTGGATGACACCCTGAATCCCGACATACAGTCGGCTCAGGTGGCTCTCGACGCGCTGCCTGTCGAGGAGGTGATCGATGATATAGTCAATGACACAATCAATCAGGATTTGAAATGAATATATTCAGCCTTTTCAAAATAGCCGTAAGGGCGATCAACAACAATAAGTTCAGGTCGTTTCTGTCGATGCTCGGCATCATCATCGGTGTCGCCGCCGTCATCATCATGATGGCTATAGGCCAGGGCTCAAAGGACAGCGTGCGCGCCGAGATCTCCAAGATGGGCACAAACATGATCAATATCAGGCCGGGCGCCGACATGATGGGCGGTGTGCGTCAGGACCCGTCCACGATGCAGTCGCTCAAGGTGGCGGATTATGAGGCAATCGTGGCCAACCGCCATTTCGTGACCAGTGTGTCGCCCGAGGTGACGGCATCGGGGCAGGTGATCTACGGAGCCAAAAACACCAATACCACTGTCTATGGCGAGAGTCCTGAATACCTTGACATCAAGCAGTGGCATATCCAGGACGGTGATATGTTCACTGACGAGGATGTGGCCAAAGGCGCCAAGGTGTGTGTGGTGGGTACCACCATCGTAAAGGAGCTCTTCGGCGACGAGAATGCCGATGTGGTGGGCAAGGTGATAAGATTCAAATCCATACCCATGCGCATCGTGGGTGTGCTCAAGAGCAAGGGCTACAATACCTGGGGCATGGACCAGGATAATGTCATCATCGCGCCGTACACCACGGTGATGAAGCGCATACTCGCTCAGACACACCTCAATTCCATCAGCGCGTCGGCCATCACCGAGGAGCTCAGCGACGAGGCCATCGATGAGATCACGACCGTGCTGCGCGAGACCCACAAGATCAGGGAGGGTGAGGATGATAACTTCACCATCCGCTCGCAGCAGGAGATGATGGAGACGATGTCGTCGACCATGAACACCATCACCGTGATACTCGTTGTCGCAGCCGGGTTCTCGCTCCTCGTGGCCGGTATCGGCATCATGAACATCATGCTTGTGTCTGTGACTGAGCGTACGCGCGAGATAGGCCTGCGTATGGCCGTGGGGGCGCGCGGTTTCGACATCAGCTGCCAGTTTCTCATCGAGAGCGTCATCATCAGTCTGTCGGGTGGTGTCTTGGGTATCCTTGTAGGATGGGGTGGCACCCTGCTGTGTGGCGTGATCGGCTTGCCGGCCTCAATCCCGCTGTGGTCGATTGTGGTGTCGGCACTGGTCTGCACTTTCATCGGCATTGTCTTCGGCTTCTTCCCGGCACGCAAAGCCGCCAACCTCGACCCCATCGAGGCTATCCGCTACGAGTAAAAATTAGAGAATATTAGAGTTATACATAGGCACAATTGGTAAAAAACGGAATCGGCAGCTTGCAGGCTGCCGATTCTTCTTATATGCGTAACCGCATTATAAACAGTGTACAAACCACGAAATTGCAAGCCTGACCCAGACTCCTGTCAAGCACAAAGTTATCATTGTAATAATGACTTTATCAAAAATGATTATTACAATGATTACTTTTGTAAAATGATTATTACAATGATGATTTTATCAAAATGATTATTGCAATAATCATTTTTTATTTAGCTTTGCAGTTGATAAAAAGATTTTAAAAATGGAAACTCTTAAACCGAAGTATCTTCGCTTGCTAAGGCTAACTTCTACTAAGCAGGTGAGGGAAATATATCACCGGATATCCTGGTAAACTCGACTCGTAGGCATAAAGGGCGCTCGTGGTGTGGGCAAGACTACGCTCATGCTGCAACGCATCAAACTTTCATTCCCTGACCCGTCGAAAGCATTGTATGTCTCGCTCGACGATATATGGTTTGCCAGTCATAACTTGACTGAGCTTGGAGAAATGGCCGAGGCGGAGGGTATCATCCATCTCTTCATAGACGAGCTGCATAGGATGCCTGATTGGGAACGGCAAATAAAAAATCTATATGACTTTTTTCCGAACATCAAGATAGCCTTTACCGGCAGTTCGCTGCTGATTATCGACCATTCCATCGCCGACCTCTCGCGACGTTGCCTGCTCTATGACATACGCGGCCTATCATTTCGTGAATTTCTTGAATTTCAGGGTATGTCTTTCAATCCATACGATCTGCATGACATTCTGTATGATCATCTAAAGATTGCATCGCAGATAGCTGCTCAAATTGATGTCATTCCGCTATTCCATAAATATCTGAGACATGGTTTCTATCCGTTTTATACAACGGAAACAGAAACAGACTACCTCATAAGAGTCAATAACATGATTACAAATGTTATCGACTACGATATTCCCGCAGTTGACAATGTAGAATACGCTACTCTGCTCAAGGCTAAGCATCTACTCACGATAATAGCAGCGCAGACACCATCGCCTCTGAATGCCAGGCTGACATCCGGAATGTTGGGTGTGACCCCTAATCAGCTGGTGAAGATATTGTCGCTGCTCGAGCGCTCGCAGATATTGCGACTATTATATTATAACAGCGAGCGCAACCCCAAATCGATGGCAAAGCCACAAAAGGTGATCTTTGACAACCCATCCATAATCAACGCCCTCGGACAAGCCGACAAGGGAAAGCTCCGTGAGACCTTTTTCGCCTCGATGATGTCACACTCGCATGAGATAGCCTACCCGAAATACGGCGATCTGCTGGTAGACAGGCGTTACCTCTTTGAAGTGGGAGGTGCCAGGAAAAGCTTCGCGCAGATAAAGGATATCCCCGACAGCTTCATCGCAGCCGACGACATCCCCGTCGGGCTCGGTAGCAAGATCCCCCTCTGGCTCTTCGGCTTCCTCTACGATAAAGTTAAATCTTAATCACCTGAGGTCTGAACATAATGATATATATTCTGGTGAGGATTAGCAGCTGCACTGCCGTATCATATAAAGAGAGGGTATAAGTCCTAATAATCCTTAGCAAAGTCCCCGAGCCTATGGTGGCTTGGGGACTTACTGTTTAGTGCTCATCCAAATCTCTAAACAAGAGATACTTAATAATGTTGCAAATATAGCTATTTTTCAGCAAATGAGCGACATTTGGAAAATAATTTTCACAATTATTCCGAGCTTTTACAATAAACAAGCCTTTTTGTTTGACTAAATTATCATAATTTCATCTTTTGATATCTGTATATCAGTGGTTTAGTGCTCATCCAAATCTCTTGTTTAGAGATACCGGCATAAATAGTAGAAGTGTATATATGGGATTTTAAACCAATACAGCAGTGAGTATGGAAAAAACATTCAATCTTGGTCGTGATGTAGGTAACCATATCGTGATTGATGATAAGCATGCATCAGTAAGCCATATCCACGCATCAATTACCATTGATGGGGATAAATGGATTCTGAAGGATAGACAATCTACAAACGGTACGTATGTGGAGGAAGATGGAGAATTCCGTCGATATGACAAAATTATGATTACCCCCCGTACATGGATCCGTTTGGGCGAGCCTGGACATAGAGGTTATTATCTAAAGGCTCGTAGAGTGATTAAACCAAATGATTACCGGGAGGATTTTGCTGAGCTTTATGAATTGTATCAAGAATACGAGAACGCTAAGAAAGAGTTAGAATCACAGCGTAGAATTTCTAAATTCATCGCACCGGTTCTAATGTTAGTCTGCTATGGATTATCGTATTGTATACCAGTAATTAAGACTAACACTGATTTATCCAAACTCTTTATTTTAGCACCTGGCTTATGTTCCCCCTTTATGCAGGACATTTTTCTATCAAAATTAGAAGGAAAAGTGAAAAAACTTCAAAAAGAACTGATATGTCCCAAATGTCGTAGAACGTTGGGCAAAGATGACATTCTCAATAGATCTCACACTTTTTGCCACGCTCAATAATATGAAACGCATTTTAACCATCGCGATGATGACCATTCTAATGGTCATATCTATCAACGCGCGTACATTTGTACTCAGTGTAGGAGTATCAAGCTACCAAAACAGTGATAATAACTTGTCTCAGACGACAAAAGATGCTAAACAGTTTAAGGCTGTAATGGGTAATTACACAAAGGACATTACAATATTGACAAGCAAATACGCTACTAAAGATAATATTCTTGAAAAACTCCGGGCAATCAGTAATAGAGCACAGAATGGCGATAAGATAATATTTTATTTCAGTGGGCATGGTTATCCTGGCGGTATTGTAGCTCATGACAGACGCGTCGCTTATCAGGAAATAAACGATGTTTTGGCTAAATCGGAAGCATCCGCGAAAATGTGTTTTGTCGATGCTTGCCATGCAGGTAGTGTAGGAGATGTATGTGATAACTCACGTGCGTATAAAGCCCCCACGACGGGCAATATTATATATATGATGTCAAGTCGTGCAGATGAATACTCTATAGAAAACCCTTGGGTCGGTCACGGTTTTTTCACTCAGGCATTGTTGAAAGGGTTGAGAGGTAAAGCTGATGCCAACAGGGATAAGAAAATCACAGTGAAGGAACTCTTCAACTATGTTTATAACGATGTGCAGCATACCACGGCCAACATGAACGCATCGCAACATCCACAGTTGATCGGAGTAAAGGAGATAGCGGACGCTGTAGTCATAGATTGGAATTAAAACTTTTTATAATAAATCAGGCTCATCCTATTAACCGGAGGTTTCGTCATCTAATCCCCCCTGTTTCAAACAGAATGCTGTAAAAAGTTTGTAGGCTTATTTTCAGTATATTACCTTTGCTCCAGATAAATAACAAAAGAATAAGAAACATGAATACGACACCCCTCAGCAACAAGCCCGCCGGCAATGGCAATGGCAAGAAATGGACACGCGCCAGCATAGCGGCTGCCGTAGCGGCAGGTGCCCTTACCACAGAGGCTGCCAATATCCTCTATGCACAGCTCAAAGACCAACCGGCTCCCGACCCTACGCCGGAGCCCATCCCCGACCCTACGCCGGAGACCATCCCTGAGCCGATACCTGATCCCGTCCCCGAACCGGCACCTGAACCAACACCGCATCCTGCGCCTACACCGAATCCTGCTCCTGATCCGAGCCCAAATCCCGTCCCCGAACCGGTACCTGACCCAATTCCCGAGCCGGAGCCGGCACCCGAACCCATTCCTGACCCCGAGCCACAGCCTGAACCCGTTCCTGACCCCGAGCCGATCCCCGAACCCGAGCCATGGGATCCCGAAGTGGACATTGTGGATGTCATTGTGGAGGAAATAGATCCACAGGATATCGATATGGAAGACGTTCTTCTCGTTGATGATATAGGCACTGTGTACACCGTTGACGGCGGGGAACTCAACGCCGCGCTTATCCACGACAGCCAGGGCAATCAGGCCGTGATGGTTGATGTGGACGGAGACAATGTATATGACGTGATCGCCACCCCCGAGGGGGATGTCATCGCGCAGGTTCCCGCAGATATCGACGTGAGCGACGTGGAGCTCCTTTACGCCCAGCAGCACGGTCACACGGGCTTTATCGAGCCCAATGACTTCGATGTCGCGATGAACGAGGAGCACGGAGACATACAGGACGACATATCCCTCACATGAAAAGCCGGAAACGATATGGAAAAAAAGAGCAGAAGACTGGTGGTGTGTGACAGATGCGGGTCTAAGTTTGCCTTCATAGTACCGGGTAAGCCGGGAGTATACCGCATGGAGTGCCCCTGTTGCAGCAAGGAGACTAAATTCAAAGTAGTAAACAAACAATAGAGTAAGCAATGGATACAATCGCAATAAACGCAAACGAAGCCCTCAACGAGGGTGGACAGGACAAGAAGAAAGTCAACATCAGCGAGAATGCCAAGGCGGCGATGGCAGCAGGTGTCACCGGTCTGGGAGCAGGCATCGGAGCAAAAGCTGTGGCAGACGCCCTGAATCATGACCCGGATGGTGATATAGTGTCCGAAATAGGTGACATACAAGACGTTTCGCATGAAGAGACTGCAGCTGGAGACGCGACTGCAGCTGGAGAGGAGACGACAGCGGCAACTGAAGAAACCATTGCGGAGGTAAATCCTGACGAGGTAATGCTTGAGGAACCGGTAGCGGAAATCTCGGTCGAGACAGACATGATAGCCGAAGTGGTAACACATCCTGTGGCAGAGGACGATTACCGTCCGTTTGCCGGCGATGACCGCATCACGGACGAAGTGCTGCCCGTGCCCGAGCCTGAGGATGACCTACTGGCGGAGAATACCGAAGAAATAGAAGCCGTGCCTGAGGATGATTCTGCCGTAGACATGATATGCGGAGTACCCGCACAAGAGGAGTTGATGCCGGAGGATGCTGTTTATCCAGAAGATGATCTGAATGCGGATAACGGTCTGTACAACAACGACTATGACGTGCAATCTGATTTAATGGCTTAGTTATGGCAGAGGCTGAAAAAGTATCATTGACATGTAAATGCGGTCACAAATTCCAGTGTAAAGCACCATCTGCGCCTGGTAATTATTCTGTAACTTGCCCAAATCCTGAATGTAAGGCCAAAGTAAGTTTCCATTATCCTCTGACTTCCGGACAAAAGCAAGCAGAGCCTAAGGCTGAAGTAAAATTCGGGTTGTTGGATGATGGCAGTTATCGGTTCAGATGTGAAAACATCCGGTGCCGTCAGCCAGTACTTGTCCGGGCAAACGATATAAAGGTTGGACTCAACAGGGTTAAATGCCCTAAGTGTCCCACATACCATGAGTTTATTGTAGAGCCAAAGGAATCCGATTTACTGAAATGTCAAAAAGCTGACTGTAATGGGCTTCTTCTTAAGCCAGACCGTGGTGATGGGATTTATAGTTCAGTTTGCAAAGAGTGTGGACAGGAATATTCCATAATAATTCAGGAAGGAAAAGTAGTTAAGGTAACAATGAAGACTTCTCCACCTCCACCTCCGGTAAAGCCTGTAAAAATGAAACTGGTCTTAGGCCGTTTTTTAGGCAGAAAAGAATATGAATTGTCAAAGGGGACGCATTATGTAGGAAGATTAGATACGGATAATAATTCTGATTTTGCTATAAAGGATAAATTTGCATCCAGCAGATCTCTTCGCATTGATGTAAATGAAAACGGTGGTAGTTTGGTTTATAGAATGACGGTCGAACGGGCACTGAATCCTGTGTACCACAATAATCGTGAGTTAACGATAGGAGACATTGCATATCTTACGTATGGCGACACTATCAGACTTGGCAAAACCCTTGTGAAAATCGAAAAAGTAGAGACATCAAAAAAGTAAAGCCATCATGATTATAGATATAGACTCAATCTACTCTTTTCATCAGCTCGGACAACGGGATAACCAGGAAGATGCCCGCTTTCCTGATATTGATAATCCGGCCACGGACAACGCGACATTTGCAGTATGTGACGGAGTGGGCGGTTGTGAGAAAGGAGAAGTTGCGAGTACGACGGTATGTGGAGCAATTGGAAAAATGCTGTCTGAACATAAGAACACTGACGATTTCTCCGATGAAGACTTCCGGGTTATGCTCAGTAATGCCTATAAGGCTCTTGACGAAGTATCGGATGAATCAAACAGAGGAATGGGGACTACTCTAACCTTTGTGACGATTCATTCGGATGGGATTTTGGCAGCTCACATCGGGGATAGCAGGATATATCAGATAAGACCCGGAGAAGGTATCATCTACAGAAGTGAAGACCATTCATTAGTTAATGCATTGCTGCGCTCCGGGAATATTTCTCCTGATAAAATAAAAGACCATCCTAAGGGCAATGTCATTACCCGATGTATGAGTGCTGATGACGGTGTCCGTGATAAGGATGATGCCACAGTCATCAACCTTAAAAATATCGCTTCCGGTGATTATCTGTTACTATGCACTGACGGTGTGACCGGTAAGGTGGATGATGAAGAACTTACCGAGTTATATGACTCGGATAAGACCGATGAGGACAAATGCAAATATCTTGCTGCTAAATGTATGGATAGCGCTGATAACAATACTGCAATCCAAATCCATGTAGGCTTGGTAACCATAGATCCACAAGAGGACTCTGATGGTGAATTATTCGTTGAAGGACAGGATATTGTTAAAACAGCACAAATTGAATCCAAGGAGGAGTCAGTACATGAGTTATCACCCTTACCGGCCAGGACTCAATCGATACTCAAATCATTTTTTAACCGATTATTCAAATGAGAACTATATTGTTAAGTGGTCTGCTTTTGTCGATGGGTATCATGTCAAGCAGTGCCAGGACCCCCAAAGCACCAAAGGTTAATGCCGACAGCATCGCCGTTGCCCAACGGACGCAGGAAATCCGTGACAGCCTGAATGTCATAATGGACAAGGCCAAGGCAGGAGACCCGTCCGCCATGAACGAGGTAGGCACATGGTACTATACCGGCAAGCATGTAGCCCAGGACTATGCGCAGGCCTACGAATGGTGGAAGAGAGCCTCGTTGAAATCCGACGTAAGGGCCATCGCCAACCTCGGCATGTGCTACCAGCTGGGCCGTGGTGTAGAACGCGACTCGGCAGATGCGGTACGGCTGTATGAGAAATCAATCAAGGATGGCAACAGCGCGCTGCTTTCTCAGCGTACCGAGAATGCTGCCAGAAGTGCCTTTGACGCCATGCTTGCCGGCGATTGTCACGAAAACGGCATAGGTGTCAGCAAAGACTATGTCAAAGCAGCCGGATTATATGCGCAGGCGGCAGCAAGGGGCAGCGTGGTCGGTATGCGTCAGGCAGGCATGTGCTATCTCAATGCAAAGGACAACGCCAAGGCCCTTCAATACTTTGAGAAGGCGGCGTCAAAGGGAGATCTGCCAAGCGAATACTGGGCTGGCAAGATGTTGCTTGGAGGGATGAATGTTCCGCCAAACAAACAGCAGGCCGTGGTCTATCTGCTTAAAGCCGCAGAGGGAGGTATGGCTGCCGCCCAGACGGAAATGGGTACACTCTATGCCGAGGGGAACGGTGTGACCAAAAACCTCGCTCAGGCCGCAGAATGGCACCGCAAGTCGGCTGTCCAGGGCAATCCCAGGGGAATGTGGAATTACGGCAATGCGCTGAAAGACGGCGCAGGTGTCGCAAAGGATTACGACCAGGCTCTTTTCTGGATGTCGGAAGCCGCTCCGCAGGGATACCAGCGCGCTTTTAAAAAAATGATGGCCCGGCTTGACTCGGTAGGCAACGATCCTTTCCTCAGCTACGTACGTGGCATGAAGCTATATCTCGTGGACGGGAAGATGAAGGAGGCCACCGAGCAATTCAAGAAGGTCGAGAAAGCCAGGATACCCGAAGGCAAGATAATGCAGATGGTGGTGCTCGCCAGCAAGCGCAACGACAGACCCAACGCGAAGAAAGCCGCACAGGAACTGGAGAAGCTTGCCGGGAACGATGCGGAGGCGGCATTCTATCTCGCCACCCTCTATGAGACGGGTAACGGAGTCGGTCAGGACATGACCAAGGCAGTGGAGCTATACCGGAAAGCTGCCGACATGGGATACGGTAAGGCGCAGTCATATCTCGCGGACATATACTATGAGGGCCGTGGCGTGGACAAGGACCTTGTGACGGCTGTGGCTCTTTATCAGAAGGCGCAGGAGACCCGTCAGCTGTCGCAGAACGGAGCGACCCGTCTCGCCGAGTGCTATGACAACGGACTCGCCGGTCTGCCCAAGGACAAGAAGATGGCTGAATCGCTCAGAAAGAGAAAAAATCAGGATAATCTCACCAATCTGTTGAATACGGTCGATTAAGATGAAATAATTATGGCAAGTGAGAAAGCAAGTCAGACTTTACCAATAGGCAAAGGGTACAAGTTGCGAAGTAAGGAGCGAGAATACGAGATCATCCGTGTACTTGGATCGGGATCTTTCGGCATAACGTATCTTGCTAAGGCAAAGGTCTCGGTTGGTAACATATCCACTACGATGAGTTTTGCTATCAAGGAGCATTTCATGTCGGCTTCATGTTACAGAGGTGAAGACGGAGTGACTGTGCTCACGGTACCGACTGCAAAGTCTGATGTTGTTAACTCACGTGCCGATTTCATAACGGAGGCAAACCGACTAAAGAAATTATGTCTCAAATCCAGGCACATAGTCAGCGTCAACGAGACGTTTGAAGCAAACGGCACCGCATACTATGTCATGGAGTATCTTGATGGTGGCAACCCATCAAAATGCCCGGAGGATGAGGCGGTCTCGATTGTAATGCAGGTCGCGGACGCGTTGCGTCAGATCCATGGTGAACATGTCCTGCATCTTGATCTGAAGCCCGACAACATCGTTCTAAAGACCAATGAACGAGGAGAGACATACCCGGTGCTGATCGACTTCGGAATCTCGAAACATTTCGATTCCAAAGGGCGACCGACGAGCAGCCTTAAAGCCAAGGGTGCCTCTGCGGGCTACGCTCCGCAGGAACAATACGCCGGAGTGAACGAGTTTTCTCCAAAATACGACATATATGCACTTGGCGCGGTTCTGTTCCACCTGTGTACGGGCAAGACTCCCCCGGACGCGTTCAAGGTCTCGCCAAACCAGCAGGAGCTGAAAAGGGAACTGGACGGGAAGGTGTCGGCCAAAGTTGAGAAGGCAATCCTCAACGCCATGAAGCCTTCGGCCATGGAGCGGACTCCCGATATCAAGAGGTTTTGTGATGACCTGATGGGCATTGATGGGGCACAGTACCAGTCCTCACAGATAATAAGGATCAAGCCGGGAGGTAAAGGTGAAGAGGGGTTTCCCGAGGAACCGACATGGTGGGAAAGGAATAGTAAAAAGGTCTTTGCTGCCTCAGGAGTTGTGATAGTCGGTTGTCTCATCGCGTGGTTGAGCCAGTTGTTGAAACCGGATCATAACAATGAGTCCATGTTGCTTACACAAGCCATTACCTCTATGGATGGTAATAACCTGAGATTCTTTGCTGAGAATGATTCATCGCGAGCATTCCTACCGTACGCTCGATATTTAATCACGCAACAGCAAGTAGATCTCGCTGAACATTATGCAAAACGAGCATTACTGACAGCCGATTCAGTATATGCAAGGACTTTTATAGATACCTGTGCTTATTTCGGTAAACCTGTGTACTTGACTGTCGATGAACCGGAGAATGAAGAGATAGCTATTGAGACTGAAATACAATCACCGGCACCTGTAACAGAAACGTCTATAGAATCAAGGGAAGAATCAAATGATGAAAAGTTTGCCAGAGCTTCAAATGATTTCAATCTCATGTTGTCTCTTGCAAAAGACAATTATGCCAAAGCATACTATCCCTTGGCAGAAATGTACTTTCAAAGGAAAAGTCTTGATAATGCAAAGATATGGGCGACAAAGGCAGTAAATGCGAATGTAAATCGCAAACAGGCTCAAAACCTTCTCTCAAAGATAGCACCTCCATCTCCCTCTAATGATGATTTATTTGCAAAAGCCACAACATTAGAAGATTTCAAAGCACTTGCGAATAAGGGTTACAAGAAGGCATATGCCCCATTGGCTGAACAATACCTTAATAAGTACCAGTATGACAATGCTCATCAATGGGCGGTTAAGGCTGGAAACGCAAATGAAGGAATTGAAACGGCCCAAAAAGTAGTTGATAAATTAGCATCCTACGGCTACTACGATAATGACGAACGTGGAGGTAAACCAATATTCAAAAAAAGATGAACAATTGGATGAAGTGGATCTTAATAGAATAATTAACTAATTTAACACTATCTGCACATGCAAAAGTCAATGATATTATTTGTATTAATGAATCTTTTGGTCCTAAATAGTTTTGGACAATACAATCGATCTTTAGTCCAAAAAGCAGAAAATGGTCAGGTATCCGCTCAAATGGAATTGGCCAAATGCTATCTCGATGGTAATGGTATAGATCAGAGTCAGTCTGAAGCGGTTAGATGGTATGAATCTGCTGCTGAAAAAGGCAATATTGAGGCTATGGTTGCCTGTGGAGATTTATATTGTGATGAATGGAATATAGATCTGGAGCCTGATTATGTTAAGGGTATAAAATGGTATCGTAAAGCCGCTGCGAAGGGGGATAAGAAAGCCAAGGATTATATCTCTAACTTTGAATCTTCCATAAAAAAAGAGGGAGTTTATGATGAATGCCCGTTCACGTGGCTTCCTTGTGATGAAGATTTTGAACGAAGTGATTTCTTGAAACAAAACCTGGATGTAATAAATAAAGAATTTAGTAACAAAAACCCTGTCGCTGCTTACTATTTGGCGATTCTTGCATATGTTAACGGGGATTTTACAAGTGTGGTGAAGTATCTGACAGAGATATATCCTGTAGTAATGAACGAAGATAACTATTTTGAGGATATTCTCGGACATGATGAAGATAGCATACCCATAGGTGCAACTTTACCCGTTAAGGTGTTTTCTCTTTTAGGATGGTGTTACGAATATGGGCAAGGAGTTGAAACGGACTATATAAAAGCTGCTGACTATTACTTATCTGAATTCTATTATTCAGATTTGGGAATGTCAATGATTCCAAGAGTTAGGGGTGCTTATTGCTATAAGAAAGCTGGTATCTATGATAAATTTATCAATCAGGTGAATTCACAAGGTATAGGAATATTCAATGGTGGCTCAATAACAAATCATCTCTATGTACCGTGCCTTAAATTAGAGTTGGCAGAAATGTATAAAACAGGGAAAGGTATAGCCCAGAATAAGAATAAAGCATTAGAAATCTATGAAAGTATAGTTGATCAGAGAAAATTTACCCTTGAATGGCTCATGGGCTGGTATCCTGAGATAAGATCCTATTCTGATATTGGAAAAGCTGCTTATAGAGCATCCCAGATGTATCGAAAAGGATATGGATGCAAAGCAGATGAAGAGATGGCAGATTTATATTTTGAAATAGCCATGAAATATGGCGACAAGAATGCTTGGTATGATAATCAAAATAAATAGTATATTACGATTCACGATAATCATAATAATTGGTTTGTGCTCATTGGAAGCCCATCCAAAAGAAATTGCAGATTTACCCTTGGCTATTGAAAAAGCTTCAAGTGGTGATAGTTATTATCAGTCTAATTTGGTCGATTATTATTATAATACGTCCAAGAACTATACGGAAGCTATCAAATGGTGTAATACATTGATTGAGAATCAAAGTGCAAGGGAATCTGAAAAGGAATATGCCAATCGCATATTAGGATATTGCGCCTCTTACGGAACCGGTCGGAATAAGTCAATTGAGGATGCTATAAGATATTGGGAGCAAGGTGTCCGGCTCAAAGGTGGTTCGTGTGCCTTATCCTTGGCCCGAATTTATGCAAGGGAACTGCGAGACTCTGTTGAATCTGTCAAATGGTACCATAAGTCTGCTGAATTAGAAAACGAAACAGCGGCTTTGTTTTTGGCAAAACTATACGAAACAGGATATGTCAAAGCTGCGGATGATAAAAAAATATATTATCCCAATATTAGCAAGAATATATCTCAGGCTGCGAAGTATTATGAAGTCTATATCAAAAAGATGGGATATGGTTGGAGTGGAGTCCCGATCAATTCCAAGCTGCTATATAAATTGGCCAACTGGTACTATACAGGAGAGGAAAATATAGAAAGAAACTACTCTAAAGCTTTTGATTATTTTAATAGAGCAATTGAAGGAAATGAAGATAGTAAGGCTGAATATAAACTCACCTCTACAGAAGAGGGTAATGCTTTATGGTGCATCTCGGTCTGTTATAGATTTGGATGGGGCGTTGAAAAAGACGAGCTCAGAGCCAGGCGTTGTGTTAAGAGGGCTGCCGAAAAAGGCAATGAAAAGGCAATTGCCTTGCTAAAATGAATGATGCTCAACGCTCACTGAAACAATTCTTTTGGACTATGATTTTTAAGCTCAAGGTACATAATATTTGTGAGTATGGTCAAAAGAAAGATCTGAATGGTAATCCCCATCAGGAAGACTGTATGTTTCCGGAATTTGGGAATCAGGATGACCCAGACCGGTTATTTATCCTGTGCGATGGAGCTGGAGATAATTATGACGGATGTATAGCCAGTGGCACTGTATGTAGAGTTATGGGGCAGGTGATCCTTAATAACAGTCATGATGAAAATAATAGTTTCACGGTCAATGATTTTAATAAGGCTCTTGATGAGGTATTCGATACCTTTGATAACAATGATAAATTTAATACGGAGATTAGTACGACACTTGCCTTCCTGAAATTTCACAAGGAGGGAGTCTTTATTGCTCATATTGGTAATAGCCGGGTATATCATATTCGACCAGGTATATCTAAAGAGGATACAGAAATTGTTTTCGAAACAAGGGATCATACATACGCAAATGATCTTATGCATATTGGTGAGATTTCATCCATTGAAGCTAAATACCATCCTAAGAGAAATGTTGTTACTAGAAGCATACACTCCGGAAGCACTAAATTGAAAGCTGACATTTATCAGACAAAAGATATTAAACCTGGAGATTTTTTTTTCATGTGTACGGATGGGATGCTTGAGCAACCGGATATGGAGGATGGCACGTCTCTAAGGATTATTTTTTCAGAATCGGGAGGAAATGATGACAATAAGGTTCGAATCCTCAGATCAATCACAGAAATGAACCGGGATAATCACTCAGCATTTCTAATCCATGTTATTGATGTGGATATCTCTGATGAAGATATTCCTGAAATTAAAACTGATAAGTACGATATGAAAATGCAGACACTGCCGATTGGAACAATATTATATTCCGGAACCAACTCATATACTATCAAGAAGGTATTGGGATGTGGGGCTTTCGGATTTACATATCTGGCTACCGGAATAATCGAAATAGGTAATATAAATTTTGATGGCGACTTTGCGATTAAAGAGCACTTTACGCAGTCTTGTTTCAGAGATAAGGATGGCACAAGGGTGGTGTATACTCCAAGTAAAAAAAATGATGTTGAACTATCTCGTAAAGACTTCTTAACAGAAGCGAGAAGACTGCATCAACTATGTACAATGTCAAAATATATTGTTCAGGTCAACGAGACATTTGAGGCAAACGGCACAGCTTATTATGTGATGGAGTATCTTTCTGGCGGAACGATCACGGCGTGTTCCAAGAGTCAAGTGATCGAATATATGCTTAAATTATCAGAGGCGGTAAAGGTATTGCACGATCATAAGGTATTGCACATGGATATCAAGCCGTCTAATGTGATGTTAAAAGAGGATGATGATACCAATGAATTATATCCGGTCCTGATAGATTTTGGTATAGCTAAGTATTTTGACTCAAAAGGCAGACCTGAGCCTAAGGTAAATGGCGCCTCTGATGGATATGCCCCGATTGAGCAATACGGTGACATAAAGTCGTTTGCTCCCACAATTGATATTTATGCTTTAGGAGCTACGTGTTATTTCTTACTTACAGGAAAAACTCCGCCAAGTGCATGGAGACTAATGGATGATACTTCGATATTACGGGTCGAATTGAAGAATATCAACTGTGAAGAGTTTATTCCTTTAATCTCTAAATCGATGTCGCCTGATTATAAAGACCGGCACAGAGATATCCGAGCATTTATTGAAGACCTAAACAGCATTGTAGTAACAGACAAAGAAATTAACAGAGATTTTTTCTCGGACGAGACTTCCTCTACTACAATAATAGTCAAAGACTTTCCAAACGATAAAGAAAGGGAAATAGATTATCATGGTCAGCAATCATCCGCATCGAATAATCAAGGGAAAACGTTAGCTGTATATGAGCGTATCTGTACTTTTGATACCCCGATGGTCCATATAAGCAATCCAGATATGGAAGACTGCTTACGATCTATATTTCTTGCGAGAGATACAGTTACCCGTCTTTTCGGAATAATAGATAATCAGGATAATGTCATCATTCCGTTTGAGTATACTTCTATCGGCAAATTTTCCGAGATACCAGTTGGCAGGGGTGCAAACTTTTCATATGGATGGAGATTGGTTGCCCCAGCTTTAAAATATGAATTCGATGAACAGTCTTGTCTTGAGGGACTTCGGATTACATCATACGGAAAAATAATAAAAACCTATTACGATGGAGATACTCAGCCTGTATTTCACGACGAGACTTCAACTCTACTGATAGTTAAGCAGCAATCATTTAAAGTTAATAATAAAATTATAAGAATCAGCATACAACAAATTCCATGGGGACAATATGGAATAACGGATAGTAAATATAACGTGATTGCGCCGTTTATCTATGACTCAATAGAGCCATTTTCTGAATATTGTATGTTGCCCGGGCCTGGAATACCGTCTCGTTTCCTCGGAGCGAAATATACCATTGACGGGAAAACAGGTTTTTTCAGGATCACAGATAATGGTATTCTTATTGATTATGTCAGATATGACTTGGAAACGTATGAACGTCTACGCTCATTATCATAAAAAACCGACGAATGCAAACTTCAATTCTGAAAACAGGAACTATACTCAAGAGTCCGACTCAAGAATATAAGATAGTCAAATCTCTTGGATCAGGCTCCTTTGGCATCACTTATCTTGCCACAAGCAAGGTGAAACATGGAAATGTAACCTTCACTGTAAAATTTGCCATTAAAGAGCATTTTATGGAATCCTGTTTCCGCGATGCTAATGGCATCACTGTACATTGCACACCTACCTCACAACTGAAAGTAGAACAGTACCGGAATTATTTCGTAACTGAGGCGAGACGACTGCAACAAGTATGCAGGTATTCAAGGTATATCGTTAATGTCAATGAGGAATTTGAAGCCAACGGTACTGCATATTATGTAATGGAGTTTCTTGACGGAGGAAGCCCCAGGCCCACTGATGAAAAGTCTGCGATAAAGATTATTAAACAGGTGGCGGAGGCAGTAAGTGTCATGCATGACAACAAACTCCTTCATCT
The DNA here is from genome assembly GCA_964495725.1 of uncultured Bacteroides sp. Classification (GTDB taxonomy): domain Bacteria; phylum Bacteroidota; class Bacteroidia; order Bacteroidales; family Muribaculaceae; genus CAG-873. Next base: position 964 of record CAZBWZ010000028.1, on the reverse strand, counting down.
GGATATCAAACCTGACAACATCGTATTAAAATCATCTGAGAACGGGGATACATATCCGGTTTTGATTGATTTTGGTATTTCAAAACATTTTGATAAAAAAGGGAATCCTACATCAGATCCTATGGCAAAAGGAAAGTCTACAGGATATGCGCCTATAGAGCAAGATGATGTGATCCGTGAATTCGCACCTACACTTGACATATATGCATTAGGAGCTACCCTTCTTTACCTTATCACCGGCGAGACTCCTCCTGCGGCTGTAAATTTAATAGATTCCTCTCAACAGGAATTACGGGCATTGATACCATCATACGTATCCTCTGAAACAAGAAATGCGATTTTGAGAGCAATGAGACCTAACAAAAACGAAAGAACTCCCAATGTAAAAGCATTTCTTAATGACCTTAATAGTGGTAATCCGGATGTATCAAATAATCATGACAGCAAAACTTCAAAAACTAAGCCGATAAATAATGAGCCAAAGCCACAAACAGAACCAATAAAAAAGAAAAAGAAGCAAGTTGATGCCCCAGGGACCGCCAAGAAATGGAATGTTTCCTATTGGGCTACTATAGTTGCTTTGATTATATCATCATTAAGTTTATGGCTTGTTTATCCGAACATTTTTTACACTGGCATTATATGCCTTGCCGGTTTAGCTATAGATTTGGGTTCATGCTATTATTTATCCAAACGGACTAAGAAAAATTCGGGATTAGTGTTTACTGTTACGTTGTTTGTGTTTTTAATTATTTGTTATGTCTTTAAGCTTTTCTTGCCGTTATATATCGTTATCGCGGAGATAGCATTGATACCGCTATTATTACTGGCTTTTGTTGAAGATAAAAAAAATACCAGATGGTGTTTATCCGCTTCGTTATTAGTAACTACTTGTTTCTTAGGATATATATGGTATTCTCAAAATATCTTGCACAACCAATATTTAGATAGTGATGATACAGAT
>CAZBWZ010000027.1:0-24977 GCA_964495725.1 uncultured Bacteroides sp. | reverse complement strand
TAATATATATTTATATCATAGAGGCAGTCGCTCATTGATCAGTTCTAATTTCCTTCTCTCATATTACCGGCTCGAGCCGAGGGGTCGTCAATCTATGTCCTGTCGCCTATCAGTGATGCGAGCATCACGCTCAGGGCCTTGGATTCAGGGGTGTCGCCGCGCGAAGGTAGCACCACCGGCACCATGGTGCCGCACAGCATTCCGGCAATACGGGCTCCGGCAAAGAGGGTCACGGTCTTGTAGAATGTGTTGCCGGCCTCTATGTCGGGAAATATCAGTATGTCGGCGTCGCCGTTGACGGGCGACACGATTTCTTTCTCGGCCAGCGCCTCGGGACACATGGCGGTCTTCACGTCGAGCGGCCCGTCGGCTATGCACGGCCCGAATTCTCCGGCATTGGCACGCTCCTTGATGTCCACATAGTCGAGCGTGAACGGGAAATGCCGTCCGTCCACTTTCTCGCTGCAATGGGTGAGCACCAGCTTGGGCTCGTCGATACCCAGGCTGCGGGCCACTGACAGCACATACCGCACCTGAGCCTCGCGCTGGGCCTTGGTGGGATACGGTATCACAGCTACATCTGTGAGCAGCAACAGCTTGTGATATGCCGGTATCTCGGCCACAGTGACATGTGTCAGCACATCGCCGGGGCTGAGTATGCCGTATTCCTTGTTGAGCACCGCCCGCAGCAGATTGTCAGTGTTGATATGGCCCTTCATCACTATGTCGGCCGCGCCCTGATGCACAAGCTCCACGGCCTTTACCGCAGCATCGTCGGCATTATCGGCGTCGAGCACGGTGACGCGTGCGCCGTGGGCCCTGAGCGCCGGGTCGCCCTCTACCTCGGCGCGGCATCCCACAAACACCGCGTCGATACATCCGGCATCGAGGCATATGGCGACAGCCGAGCGTGTCACGTCATCACTGCCCCACACCACGGCCACGCGTCTGCGTGCGGCGCCCGTGTTTGCGGCAGCGTGTTTAAGTTCTTCAAAGTTGGTTATTTTCATGGTCGGCTTATCTCCAGATTATTGTTCATCGTCGCTCTTGCTGAGGTCGAGCTCCACATTATCACCGCCCTTCTCGTAATATTGCTTGCGCAGCGGACGGCGGCGCACGTCGTCGTCACGACGGCGGTTGTTGAATATATCTATGGCGGCATACACGGCCGAGCGCATCGAGTCGGGTGAGGCCACACCTTTGCCGGCAATGTCATATCCTGTGCCGTGATCGGGCGATGTGCGCACATATGGCAATCCCGCCGTGAAATTCACTCCGCCCTCCATGGCGAGTGTCTTGAATGGCGCCAGTCCCTGGTCATGATACATAGCCAGGATACCGTCAAATTTCTTGAACGCTCCGCTGCCGAAGAATCCGTCGGCGGCGTATGGCCCGAAAGCGAGAATCTTATGGGCGCGCGCCTCCTCTATGGCGGGGGTGATGATTTCCTGCTCCTCGCTGCCCAGCAGGCCGTCTTCGCCGGCATGGGGATTGAGCGACAGCACGGCTATACGCGGTGCGTTGATGCAGTAGTCGCGGCTCAGCGAGCGGTTGAATATCTTCAGCTTCTCCAATATGGTTTCGCGGGTGACAGCCCCGGCGATCTTCGATACAGGCAGGTGTGTGGTGACCAGTGCCACACGCGTATTGTCGTCACACAGCACCATCAGGGCCTTGTCTCCGTCGCCCATGGCCGACTCGAGATATTCGGTGTGGCCCGGAAACACGAATGTCTCGCTCTGGATATTGTGTTTGTTGATCGGGGCGGTGACAAGCACGTCGATATCTCCGGCCCTGAGATCGGCCACGGCACGCTCAAGGGCGGCGAATGCGGCCTGTCCGGCCACCGGGGTAGATTTTCCGGGCTCTACTTTCACATCCTCGCCCACTACATTGATTATATTGTTTACGCCATCGGTGATATCCCCGGCTGTCTGTATCTGGGTGAAGGGCACGTTAGGCATCTCCAGGAGCTTACGGTAGAAGGCCGCGATCTTGGCCGAGCCGTACACCACGGGGGTGCATATCTCGAGCATACGGTTGTCCTCAAGCATCTTCAGAATCACTTCATATCCGATTCCGTTTATATCGCCGTGGGTGATGCCCACTCTTACTGGTCGGTTCATTGGTCGTTGATTTGTTGGTTGTTGTTCTGGTTGTGTCCGCGCGGGGCTCCGGCGAGCATTCCGCAGGCGGCCGCGATGTCCTCTCCCCGGCTGGCACGGATGGTGGCGGTGACACCGGCGGTGTTGAGACGGTCGCGGAATGCCTCCATGGTCTCTTGTGTGGCCGGCATACCTTCAAATCCGGGTATGGCGTGATAGCGTATTAGATTGACACGGGCCGACGTGCCTTCGATGAGGCGCACGAGCGCGTCGGCGTGTGCGGGCGAGTCGTTGATTCCGCGCCACATTATATATTCCACCGACAGACGGCGCTGATGGGCGAAATCGTGGAGCCGCAGCTCTGACATCACATCCTTGATATGCCATGCCTGCTCCACGGGCATCAGTCCGCGGCGCTGCGCCGGTATGGCGCTGTGTACGCTCACGGCAATATGCACCTTGGTGCCGGCTATGAGCTTGCGCAGGGCATCGAGCTTGCCTATCGTGCTCACGGTGATGCGCTTTGGACTCCAGGCCATGCCCCAGCGCTCGGTGAGCACCGCGATGGCCTTCATCACCTCGGGCAGGTTGTCCATGGGTTCGCCCATGCCCATGAATACGATATTGGTGAGATCTTCGGCTCCCTCCACCGACATCACCTGATTGATGATATCGCGCGCGGTGAGGTTGCCGTGATAGCCCTGGCGCCCTGTCATGCAGAAGCTGCATCCCATGCGGCATCCGGCCTGTGACGACACGCATAGCGTGGCCCTGTCACCGTCGGGGATGTACACGGCCTCGACATCGCGGCCGCCGGCTCCCTCGAATAGATACTTCACCGTGCCGTCGGCACTGCGGGCGGCACTCTTGGGGGCTGCACGTCCCACATCGTATTTCTCGTTGAGACGTTGGCGCGCCACCTTGGAGAGGTCTGTCATTTCATCGATGGAGCGCACCCGTTTCACATAGAGCCATGAGGCTATCTGCCCGGCTGCAAATCCCGGCAGACCGTTATCCGCCGCCACCTTGCGCAGATCATCGAGGGTCATCCCCAGCAAGTGTATTTTTTCAGGATTGTCTTCCATCGCGATTGATTGTTTCTGCAAAAATAGCATTTTTCACCGACATCTACAAAACGAGGGCCACAAATCGCCAAAAACACCAGTTTGTTTACTTTTTCAACCACTGCCGCCACACTTTTCATGCCGGTCACTAATTCTAATAATAGTTAAATGTTAAAGTTTATTAGGTCAATAATTCACGTTTTATTAATTTTGTCGCTGAATTGCCTTATTGAAAACATTTATCTCTAAATGAAAATTACGAGACTACTCTCAATATTCGCCCTGATGCTGGCCTCAGCAGCGGCGGCTTTTGCCCAGAACGGCACTATGACTCCCTACAGCCGCTACGGCTACGGTATACTCAACGACAACTCCTCGGCGACACAGCGTGCGATGGGTGGCGTGGGCTACGCCATGAGCTCCGGACGCCAGGCCAATGTGATGAATCCGGCATCATACGCGGCCATCGACTCGCTGACATTCCTATTCGACATGGGTGCGAATTTCAATATACAGCACAGCTCCGAGGGGTCGGTCAACGAGAGCAATCTCAACGGAGGCCTCGACTACATCACGATGGCGTTCCCGATATCCAGGCGCATCGGAGCCAGCTTCGGCCTGTTGCCGTTTTCATCCACCGGTTACCAGTTCTCCGACACGATAGGCAACGGCAGCACACAGCGCGTGGGCGACGGCGGCATCAGCAAGCTGTACATCGGCGCGGCTATCAATCCTGTGGCCGACCTCTACCTCGGATTCAATTTCTCATACCTATTCGGCTCTAACATCAACGATCTGTATGTAATGACAAACAGTGGCTCGTCATCGCTGTTCGAGAGGTATATCAAGGTACACGACTGGCATCTCGACCTCGGCGTGCAGTATCCGGTGACCATTGGTGACAACAAGCTCACGTTCGGCGCCACATTCTCTCCGGCCAAGTCGCTCCACGGCGAGACCTACGGCATATATTACGATGCATCTCTCGACTCCAAGGCCGACACGATCGGCAAGACCGGCCTCGACGGCAAGTATTCGCTGCCTGCTACCTACGGCGTCGGTGTCAACCTGACGATGCGCAAGCTGATGGTGGAGGCCGACTTTACCTACCAGCCCTGGAAAGACGTGAAGTATGCCAAAATCGAGAGTTTTGAGAGTGTGGAGTTCGCCAACCGCTGGAAGGTCGCTGCCGGTATGCAGTACACTCCCATGCAGCGTGGCAGCTACTTCAAGCGCACTCATTACCGGCTCGGAGCTTACTACAATCATGATTATCTGATGGTGAGGGGCAACAACGTGCGCGAATACGGCGTGACCGCAGGTGTCGGTCTGCCAGTGCCGGGATTCAGGTCTACCATCAACCTCGGCCTTGAATACAAACATCGTCAGGCTCACCCCAATCCGCTCATCAAGGAGAATTATTTCAACATCACCCTGGGCGTGAACTTCAACGAGATGTGGTTCCGCAAGTCCAAAATCTATTGATCCCCACAATGCCACGGACATCCGGCATCAGAGGTCTGCGCACTATCGTATGCGTGATTGCCGCGGCTGCTGCGGCCATGGCTGTGCTCCCGTCGTGTGAAGAGGAGAAGAAGCACTACGTGAAGAATATCGGTGACGGCGAGCACACCCCCACCCTCAACACCATCAATGTAGAGACATTCATCTCCGACTCTGGATACACCAAATATTTCATCAAGGCTCCGCTATGGAGCATGTATGAGGAGGCCAAGGAGCCTTTCTGGCTGTTTCCGCAGGGTGTGGAGCTCGAGCAATACGACACCAAGCTCAAACAAGTGGCCTCGATGCGTTGCGATTCGGCCAAATATCTGAGTCAGAAACGCATATGGCGGCTCGATGGCAATGTCGTGATGGTGAATACCGACCGCGACAGCTTCCTCACCAAGCAGCTTTTCTGGGACCAGGCCAAGCGCAAGGTATATACCGACTCCTTTATCCACATCGTAAGGCAGGACCGTATCATCGAGGGCATGGGATTCACCTCCAACGAGCAGATGACGGCCTATACCATAAAGAGGCCCATGGGCATCTTCCCGATCGGCAGCAAGTCTGCCGATCACACCCCCAGGCCTGTGGAGGATGATTCGATCCATGCCGGAGAGATGAACCGTGGCTATGCGCCTCCGCGCGCGTCGTTCCGCTCCGGTGGCACCGGATCCGCCCCCATCACCCACGACAGCGTGCCCGCCGCGATGCGCCACAATCCCGCCTCCGGTAACGCTATCAAGATTGACTGACTCTAATGACCGGCCCCCACCACCTCACACCGGGCTGGTTGCAAAAAATATAAACGAAGATATGGACAACTGGTTATCATGGCTTATAATCACGATGGTGTCGCTGCTGCTGAGTGCTGTGTTCTCAGGCACGGAGATCGCCTTCATCACATCAGACAGGGTGCGCGCCGAGCTCGACGTGAAGCGCGGAGGCCTGATGGGACGCATCATCAACAGATTCTACAGCGATGCGGAGTTCTTCATATCATCGATTCTTGTGGGCAACAATGTGGTGCTTGTGGTCTACGGTATGGGGGCAGCCGCGCTCATCGAGCCCTGGCTGGAGATGTATATCAGCAATCAGTTTCTCATCCTGCTGAGCCAGACCCTTCTTTCCACCGGGGTGATACTGCTGGTGGGCGAGTTTATTCCCAAGACCGTCTTCCGCATCAATCCCAACAGCTCGCTCAGGCTGTTTGCCCTGCCGATATTCATATTCTACATCCTGTTTTATCCTATCTCGTTGGCGGCCACATGGCTGTCTGAGCGACTTATGAGTCTTTTCGGTGTGGAGGCGCGCACCACACGCATGGGCATGCTCTCGGTAGGTGACCTCAACGATTATCTTGAAGAGACCATCGATGACCTTCAGGAAAAGGAGGAGGTGGTGGAGAATGAGGTGAAGATATTCCGCAACGCCCTCGATTTCTCCACCACTCACCTGCGCGACTGCATGACCCCGCGCAACGAGATATTCGCCATCGATCTCGATGACACCACCACACAGGAGCTGTCCGACCTGTTCACCCGCACGGGTCGCTCAAAGATTCTCGTGTATCAGAACGACATAGACAATATCGTGGGATACATCCACGTAAGCGAGCTCTTCGACGTACACAACGACTGGCGCCTGCATATCAAGAAGGTGATATATGCTCCGGAGACCATGCTTGCCAACAAGATGATGCAACGTCTGCTCAGGGAGAAGCGGTCGATAGCCATTGTGGTCGATGAATTCGGCGGTGTGGCCGGTATCGTCACTCTCGAGGATCTGGTGGAGGAGATCTTCGGCGACATCCAGGACGAGCACGACAAGTCGCGCCTGGTGATGAAGCGCATATCCGATAACGTATATGAGATTTCGGGGCGATGTGAGATCACCAATATCAATGAGGCGTTTGGTCTCGACATCCCTGAGAGCGATGAGTACCAGACTCTCGCCGGCTACATCCTCTCGTCTACCGGCACCATCCCCGATCAGGATGCCGTGGTGGCCCTGCGCGACTTGCGCCTCAAGGTGCTCAAGAAATCGGCCAACCGTCTGGAGCTGATCGAGGTCACAGCTCTCCCCGCTGAATAAATCCCCGCATTAAGGCTGATACGCCGTCGTATTCACCTGTCATTGATGGCGCGGATGACCTCTACCACATCATCACGCATCGATGCCGGATACCGCGCCAGTATCTCTGCGGGAGGCATATCCCCCAGGCTGCGGATTTCATCCTCGAGGGTGGTCTGGACACTACGCGCCACCTGTCTGCGGCCACGGCCGCGGCACACGTCGCAGCGCCCGCAATCCGGCGCATCGGTCTCGCCGAAATACCTCAGCATCGTGGCCGAGCGGCACGACGTCACATCGAAGACAAAGCGGCTCATGGCCTCGAGCCGTGCGGCCATCGCCTTACGGCGCTCGGCATACACGGCCAGCGGCAGCTGCACGTGGCGTGTCTCTTCACGCGATGTGGGAAAGTATATGTATGGTGTCTGCCGCTTAGGCACGTATGAGATTATATGCTTGCGTGACAGCAGCAGCAACGTTTCGTACACCTGCCGTGGTGTAGAGCCCGCACGGTAGGCTATAACCCCCTCGTCGATGTAGGTGAAGTCGGCGAACAGACCCGTGTATTCGCGCTGCATGGCCGTGAAGATGTTATCGGCTGTCTCGTCGAGCTCCAGTGAATACAGCTCGCGCTTGTCGGCGATAATCATGGCCCTGGCGCGTGTCTGTACCTCGTCGACAAATTCGATATATCTGGCCTGGGTCAGCAGCTTGAGTGATGAATACGCGAGTGTGGACTGCAGACCGAAGCGACGGCAGAAATCATTGTAGTTGAATTCATAGATATTGTCATAGCCGCTCCCTACGGCTATGTCGAGGTAGACGCACATCTTCTCATACACCATCGTTATGTAGTCTTTGGGCGGGTATGAGTCGTTGAGACGCCGTGTGAGCGTGCGCTTGTCTGAATCGGCTGCGATTGTCACCGCCCATGACGGCTTGCCGTCGCGCCCCGCGCGCCCGGCCTCCTGATAGTATTCTTCAAGCGATGAGGGCAGGTCGAAATGTACCACCGTACGCACATCGGCCTTGTCTATGCCCATGCCGAAGGCGTTGGTAGCCACCATCACCCTCACGCGGTCGCTCTTCCACAGGTTCTGGCGCTCGTCCTTGTCCTCGGGTGCGAGTCCGGCGTGGTAATACGACGCGGTGATTCCCTCGGCCGACAGCAGGTCGGCGAGCTCGCGGCAACGGCGTCTTGAGCGCACGTACACGATGGCGGTGCCCTCAGTAGCCTTGAGCACGCGCAGCAATGCGCGCTCTTTGTGCGGATCGTAGCGCACGACATAGCTCAGGTTGTCGCGGTCAAAACTCTTGGCATAGGTGTTGTGTCCGGAGCGGAAACCGAGCTGATTGCGGATGTCGTCGGCCACCACTGGCGTAGCCGAGGCCGTAAGCGCCAGCACAGGCGCGTCAGGAAACAGATCGCGCAGCTTGCGTATGCGCAGATACGACGGTCTGAAGTCGTAGCCCCACTGCGATATGCAATGGGCCTCGTCCACCACTATCATGCTCACGCGCCACGTGCGCAGCTCGTCGGTGAAGGAGGCCGACTGCAACCGCTCGGGCGATACGTACAGCAGCCGGCATTTGCCTAAGCGGCAGCGGTCGGAGGCAAGACGCATCTCGGCCCTCGACAGCCCCGAGTGCATGGCGTAGGCGCGTATGCCTATGGCTCTGAGGTTGTCCACCTGGTCTTTCATCAGGGATATGAGCGGGGTCACTACAATCGTAAGGCCGGGCAGCATCATCGCCGGTACCTGAAACGTGAGCGACTTGCCACCGCCCGTGGGCAGCAGGGCCAGAGTGTCATGTCCGGCGAGGGCTGAGGCTATGATGTCTTCCTGCAGGGGTCTGAAGCTGTCGTAGCCCCAGTATCGCCGCAGGGTGTCGAGCGCTGTCATTCAGGGTCGGGTGTACCGGTGTCACAGAGGTGTATCTGCTTCACCATCAGCTGCACGGTGGGCGACGAACTGCGGTGTTTGTTTTCCTCGATGGTATAGCAGATATCAAAGGGCGCTCCCTTGTGTATGGCCTCGAAATACTGGCTCATGTTGAATGCGATGCCGTTGAATACCTTGCCGGATGTCTCATCCACCATCTCCAGCTTGATGTGCTCGCAGTGGTGTCCCACGAGCTTGCTGCCGCCGAAGTCGGTGACTCGCCGGGTGCAGAACATCGGCTTCTGGTTGCCGGGGCCGAAGGGGTTGAACAGCCGCAGGGTCGAGACAAATTCCGGGGTGATCTGTGAGAACGTTATCACCGCATCGATATCGAGCTGAGGTGTAAGCTGGTCGGGACGTATGTGGCCGGCCACGTATTCCTCGAAGCGGCGCATGAATTCGGGTATGTTCTCTTCCTTAAGCGAGAGGCCCACGGCGTAGGTGTGGCCGCCGAAGTTCTCCAGCAGATCACGTGTGGAGTCCACGGCCCGGTATACGTCGAAACCCTGTACCGACCGGCTCGAGCCTGTGGCCAGCCCGTTGGCGAGCGTGAGCACCACCGACGGCTTGTAATAGAGCTCGGTGAGTCGCGATGCCACGATACCGATTATTCCCTTGTGCCAGTTTTTGTTGTATATCACTATGGATTTGTTGTTGAGGTGCTCGGGTCCGCGCCCCTCCACTATGGCATTGGCCTCTTCGGTGATCTGCTTGTCGAGCTGCTTGCGGTCTTTGTTACACTGGTCTATGAGCAGACTCAGGGCCGCCGCGCTCTTGATGTCACGCGAGGTGAGCAGCTCCACGGCTTCCATGCCGCTCTGCATCCTGCCTGATGCGTTGATACGCGGTCCTATCTTGAATATCACGTCGCTGATGGTGATTTCCTTTGAGCTCATGCCGCAGGTGCGGATTATCGCCCTCAGCCCCATGTTGGGGTTGGAGTTGAGGCGCTTCAGGCCGTGATAAGCCATCACGCGGTTCTCGTCCACCATGGGCACGATGTCACTGGCGATGCTCACGGCCACAAGGTCGAGCATCCCTTCAAGCTCGGCTGTGCCGATGCCGTTGCTTATCGAGAAAGCCTGCATCAGCTTGTAGCCCACTCCGCAGCCCGACAGATGGCTGCACGGATAGGTCGAGCCCTCGAGCTTGGGATTGAGTATGGCCACGGCCTCGGGCAACTGCTCGTCGGGCACGTGGTGGTCACAGATTATGAAGTCTATGCCGAGTGTCTTGGCATAGCTTATCTCCTCGATAGCCTTTATGCCGCAATCGAGGATGATGATGAGCTTGACGCCGCGCGAAGCGGCCTCGTCTATCACTTTTTTGGTGATACCGTATCCCTCATCGTTGCGTGTCGGGATATAGTATTCTATCTCGGAGTAGAAATTCTGCAGGTAGCGGTATACGAGCGCGACAGCCGTTGTGCCGTCCACATCGTAATCGCCGTATACCATTATTCTCTCCTTGGCCCCCATGGCTCGGTTGAGCCTATCAACAGCCAGATGCATATCCGGCATCAGGAATGGGTCATGCAAGTCGCGTAGCGAAGGATGGAAAAATTTCTCAGCCTCCGCAACAGTTGTGATGCCTCTCTGCAGCAGTAGCTCCACCACAGTCGGACATTTAGCAAATCTACGTACTAACTCATTGTCTGCTTGTTTGTTGTTGATAGTAGGGGGAACGTAATTCCATCTACTTGTCATTTATGTTGTTTTTTTATTATTATCGTAGACAAGAAGATACGGTAATCAGATTCAAGGTGTCGGCGTGTATGTCGAGGAGAGCCGATCCACCGGTAGGCGGCTGAGGATGGCAGCCGCTCAAAGACCTATTACGGCAATATCTTACGCAAAGATAATAAAAATCCACCCAATCACAATATTTTTTTCGTTTTTTAACATCATCCCCCCGGGCCTATCTGACGGGGGTGATGATGAACGAATATGACAGGCTGTTGTCGTAATGCCGGTACTGCCCGTGGGGCTGCGCTCCCCACGAATTGTCACCGCCCAGGCCACGCTGCAGCAGGTCGATGTTGAGATACACGCGGTCGCGGTGATGCAGCACATCGGGTGTGTGCATCTGCTTCTTGCTCAGGCCCGGATCGAGATCCTCGGGCAGCACGTCGAGGGCGCTCACATTCAGCGGCTGCGTTCCGGTCACCTTTATGCCGGCTCCTGCCGCGTCGGTCAGCGTAGCCCACCGCACATCGGTCTTGTTGCCGGTCTCCTGCGGCCGGATATAGGGATAATACTGCTCTGCCACCGTGCCCTCCCAGATGCCCATGAAGGTGGCTGTCTTGCGGTCGATGTAATTCTCCTGCGGTCCGCGGCCATACCATGTAAAATGGTCGTAGGACGCGGGGAGTGCCAGCCTCATGCCGAAGCGCATCAGCTCGGGGGCGTCTCCGTCGGCCTGCCACCCGGCCCTGACGAGTACCGCGCCGCTGTTGTTGACTGTGTATTCCAGGATATAGTCGGAGGCTACGTCGGTGAGCCTGTAGGTTACGGTCACGCTGTACAGGCCGGCTCTCTCCTCGGCCTTGACAGCCTTCACCTTCCTGTTCTCGCCGGCGGTGCGCCACACATTGAGGCGGCGGTGCATCTTGGCGCCCATATCGTTGTCGGTGGGTGCGCGCCAGAATGATGGTTCGGGGCCGGAGACTATCACATCTCTGCCATCTATCCTGTAGTATCTGAGCTGACCGCTCACCGAGTCGATCGCCATCGTGATGCCTGAGCCGCATGTTATCTTCCATGTATTTCCATCCTTGACCACTGTAGGAGTGCCGGCAGTGGCCTTGAAGCTGTCGCCGGCGGGTTTCCTTTCAGACAGCACGAACTGCTCGCGGGCCACCTCATGGCCGGCGGGGATGATATCATCTCCGGCGCGTGTACAGGCATATACCGACAGGTGACAGTCACCGTCACCGACGATGGTGCCCAAGGGTATCCTCACCACCTTGTCGGAGCCGGGAGCAGCCGCGATGTCGAGCCGGCCTGACTCTGCGACGTGGCCGTCCTTGAGCAGTTCCCATCTGATGTCATAGTCCTTGAGATCGCGGGTGTGAAAGTGGTTCTCCACCTTTATCTCACCCTCGGCAAGGTTGACCGGGGCGAATCGTATATCCTGATACACTTTCTTCACCTCCGACAGTCCTGGGTGAGGAGTGCGGTCGGGCTGCACAAGTCCGTTGATGCAGAAGTTTTCATCGCTATGGTAGTTGGTGGCTCCGAAATCGCCTCCGTATGCCCAGTAGCTATTGCCGTTCTCGTCACGTGTGAGCAGTCCCTGATCCACCCAGTCCCAGATGAATCCGCCCTGCATCTGCCCCGACGACCTGATGATATCGAAATACTCCTGGAAGTTGCCCGATGAGTTGCCCATGGCGTGGGCGTACTCGCACATTATGAACGGACGTGCCACATCCTTTCTCCCGGCGTATTCCTTCATGTATCCGATGCCGGGATACATGGGGCATACGATGTCGGTGTTGCGGCCCTCGCCGGCCTGCTCGAACTGCACGGGCCGTGACGCGTCGCGGCTCTTTATCCAGTCGTAGGCGGCATAGAAATTCTCGCCGTTGCCACACTCGTTGCCCAGCGACCAGATGATCACGCTGGGATGATTCTTGTCACGCTCCACCAGCAGCTGCTCGCGGTCGAGTATGGCGTCCATCCACTCGGGTTTCACCGCCGGATGTCTCTCGGGATCCATATACGCCCACGGTGCAGCCCCCATGCCGTGGGCCTCGATATTGGCCTCATCGACAAGGTATATGCCGTACTCGTCGCAAAGGTCATACCACAGGGGCGACTGCGGATAGTGACTGGTGCGCACGGCGTTGATGTTGTGCTGCTTCATCGTGCGTATGTCCTTCAGCATCGTCTCGCGGTCCACCACATGTCCTTTCTCGGGATGGTGTTCGTGGAGATTCACGCCGTGTACCTCCACGGGCTTGCCGTTGACGAGCAGCTGGCCGCCCTTTATCTCCACCGACCTGAATCCGATGCGCGAGGATGTCGATTCTATGACATTGCCTTTGTTGTCGAGCAGGGTGAGCACCAGTGTATACAGATATGGCGATTCGCCGCTCCACGGATTCACATTCTTCAGTGTGCCGGTGAATGTCACCTTGTCGACACCGTTGGCCATGGTCAGGTTTTTGCCTCCTTGCCACACTCTCTTCTTATCCTTGTCGTATATGGTGGCGTCGAGTCTTACCGGCACACGGGTCTCGGCGTAGTTTCTCAGATCCACATCGAGCCTGAGGTCTCCGTCTCTGTATCCGCGCGAGAGGCCGGCTACGGCAAAGAAATCAGCAATACGCTGCGAATCCACGGAATAGAGATAAACACTCCTGTCTATGCCTGACAGACGCCAGAAATCCTGATCTTCGAGATATGAGCCGTCGGTCCAGCGGTACACCTCACACGCTATCTCGTTGCGGCCTTTTTCCACGAGATCCGTGATGTCAAATTCAGCGGGATTCTTCGTGCTCTGGGCATAACCGGCTTTCTTGCCGTTGATCCACACATACATACCGGCGGTAGAACCGTCGAAATGCAGGATTACGCGCCGTCCGTCCCATGACGCCGGCAGCTCGAAGCTGCGCTTGTAGCATCCCACCGGATTGTCATCATGCGGGATATACGGCGGATTTGCGGGATAAGGATATACCACGTTGGTATATATGGGCACACCGTAACCCTCCATCTCCCAGTTTGAGGGCACCGGTATTGAGTCCCACGATGACAGATCGGCGCCTGCCTTGTAGAAGTCGAGCGGTCTCTCTCCGGGATTCACGGCAAAGCGGAAGGCCCACATCCCGTCAAGGCTCTTGTAATATGGAGATGACGCGTAGTCGCCGCCAAGGGCGCTCTCGGCCGACGGATAAGGAAAGGCTGTGGCACGCGGAGCCTCGCGCCCTACCGCAAATATTCCGGGGTTCTCCCAATCGTTATTGGCATTGCCCGTCGCACATACACACGCGATGATGGCCACGGCTGCTGTTCGTATCACTCTGTTCATGGTAATAAGTAGATTTCAGGTATGAGCCACAAAGTTAATAAATACATTTCGCATTGCCAACGGCCCTGTAGCAAAAAGGCCTCCGGAAATTCCGGAGGCCTAGGTATCATTATCGCGGATATATCAGCGGATGATCACCTTGCTTACACGGTTGCCCTGACGCTTGATATACATGCCGGGAGCCATGTTGTCGCCATTGACGCGCACGCCGTTGAGGTTGTAGTACTCCACGTCGGCACCATCGGCTGCGATGGCGCCGATGCCTGAGCCGTCACGCTTGCCGGTGAAGGTAACGTTGATAGGTATCTCCTGCCACAGCACTGATATGATGAAGTTGGCGTTGCCGCCTGCGTCGATAGTACCGTTGACGGTGACATCGGCCACGATCTCGCCATCGAGCAGCTGCATACCTGTCACGGAGCCGTTGTAGTTGGTGGCTCCACCCTCACCTGCCGTGAGCTTGACACCGGGCACCACTATATCGCCAAGAGGTGCGGGACCACCGCCGAGGTCGAGTGAGAAGTTGGGGAGTGTGAGTGTGCATTCGTCATCGGCAGTCATCGCGATATTGATGGTCGCGGGAGCGCCTTCGGCAAGCATACCGCCCAGCATCTCGATATCAAGAGTACCGGTATAATTCTCACCGGGCTCCACTGCATCGTATACGAGCTTGAAATCATCTACAGTGATGAAGTTGCCCTCGCCCACCACATCAGCGCCGCCGAAATAGTCACCGGCAGTGATCACGATGTTGATCATCTCGGGAGTGGCGTCAGACTTGTAGTCAAAATCTGCTGAGAATTTCACCCAGTCCTCGCTGTCGGCTGTGATCTCGGCGTTGATTACGGCGATCAGCTCGGCATCGTCAGTATGGGTCACTTCGCCGCCCTGGCAGCCTTCCATCGAATAGCCCAGCACGCAACGGTCGCGGTCGGTCATCGTCACTGTAGTAGGCTCGCCGGCCATATATATTGTCACAGGCACATCATTCTGTGTCCAATGTCCCTTCCAGAGATATGCGACCACTGTCGATTTCTCACCGGGCTTGGCTGTGCCGCGACCTCTCTTATACATAAACTCGATGCCCTTGGGACGCTGTGTGAATTCCTGTCCGCCGAACACACCGCCGTCACTCTTGTTGATGGTGATACCGGTCATTCCGAAAGTAGGATTGGCTGTAGACCATGTGGTGCCGAGCGAGATATATGCTGGCACGATCTGGGTCGCCATAAAGGGGTTGGGAGAATTGACGAGGTTGACGCCTGTCCCGCCGTTATATCCCTCGGCCTTGTATCCTACCTGAGTCGATCCCAGTCCCATGGCCTGACCCTCGTAATACGAAGCCATACCGGCGACATTAGAGATCACCCAGTTGGCCGGGTTCTCGCCTACCACCACCTGCGAACGCTGGTCGGTGTAGCCCTCGCTGCCGTAATAGGTGAAAGGCACACATTCATTCCATTCGCCCTCAAAATCTGAGTTGGCGATCTGCTGGGCAGATACCGGCAGAGCAAGTGCTACCATCACGGCGCCCGAAAGCATAGTTTTGATTTGATTCTTCATAATCGATATTATTAATTCTCTTTACTGAAAATTCATCGCAAAATTAACAATAATTTTTAACAATTATAAAATTCATCCCTTTTTTACCACAATTTCTTACTTTTTGACACTAATCGCCTCCCCTCCCACCAATATGCAACCGCTCCGTGGTCTAGCGCCCGTGATAACATTAATCTGAGCCAATAGAGGTGACACCATCGAGAGCGTCGGAGACGTTACCTTTGGGACCTCAGACTATGGTCTTCTGACCGCTATGACGCGGAGCGGTAGCCGGGTGACCATCCCAATCCCCGGAGGGGATACACACAGTTAACCCATGGTTGGAGACGTCAGGAGCCTACCATGGGGATTCTCCCTCCCTCCATCCGCCCGCTACCGCGGAGCGGTTGCTCATTTGTATCATCAAAAATCACCGCAGGCTCGCCATCCGGTATTTGGCACCGCGTCCGCGATTCATCACGGATACAAAAATGGGGTGAGCCGCAGCGGCTCACCCCATTCCACTTAATATTTGAGATTATTTTTGAGATGATATCATCTTGTCATAGCCTTGAAGCTGCGGTTGCCCACAACCACCAGATAGGCTGTGTGTCCATTCAGGGCTATCTGCGAATCAGTGCCGCTGTATACACACATACCGTTCATGCTGAATACGTATACCACTGCGTCAGCAGGCTTGCCCTTCACTGTGATCTGTGATGCACCCGTCTCCACGGTCACACCATCATAGACCACGTCATCGATGCCCGCGAGGGCGCTGAAGCAGAGCTCAACAGGCTCGGCGGCTTCATGGCGGTCATCGCCATCCTGGTGTGCGGTCACTTTCACCTCACCGGGTGAAACCACTGTGAGCACATTGCCCTCTACCGTGGCATTCTCTGACACCTCATATCTTATAGCAAGACCGCTGGTGGCTGTAGCCAGGAGAGTAATCCGGTCGCCTTCGTACACCTCACCGAACTCCTGATTCCAGACAATCGACTGAGTCTTCTTGATCACGGTCACCACGCACCGCGCGGTGGCGTACCCGCAGCGAGCCTCGATCACAGCAGTACCTACCTTGCGGCCTGTGACGACACCGTCAGCATTGACAGATGCAACCGTCGGATCTGATGTAGAGAAGTAAACGGTCGGATAGGTGGTGTTTTCAGGTGTCACCGTGCCGATGAGGGTAAATTCAGAGTCAATAGCGAGCGTAAGATCAGTCTCGTTGAGTGTCAGACCGGTAGCAACGACGGGTATCACCACCACGCGGCAGGTTGCCGTAAGGCCATTGTGTGTGGTAGCAGTGATGATAGCCTCACCCTCAGCCTTACCGGTCACAAGACCATTGGCATTGACAGTGGCGACATTTGAGTCTGATGTCGACCATGTGACATTAGTATATGTAGCGTTGGAGGGAAGTACGGTAGCGATAAGCTGTCGTGTCATGCCGGGGTTGAGACTGGTATAGTCCATATTGAGAGACACCGACTGAACCTCAACAGGTGTTACGGTCACTTGGCAGGTAGCGGTCAGGCCATTGTGTGTGGTAGCAGTGATGATAGCCTCACCCTCAGCCTTACCGGTCACAAGACCATTGGCATTGACAGTGGCGACATTTGAGTCTGATGTCGACCATGTGACATTAGTATATGTAGCGTTGGAGGGAAGTACGGTAGCGATAAGCTGTCGTGTCATGCCGGGGTTGAGACTGGTATAGTCCATATTGAGAGACACCGACTGAACCTCGACAGGTTTTACGGTCACCTGACAGGTAGCTGTCAGGCCGTTGTGAGTGGTGGCTGTAATATTGGCGGTGCCGACACCTACAGTGGTGACGTTGCCGTTGGAATCTACAGTGGCGACAGAGGTGTTTGACGATGACCATGTCACGCTGCGGTCACTTGCTTCGGCGGGGAGCACATTTGCGGTGAGCTGCGCTGTCTCTCCGATAGTAAGCGTGAGGGCCGACTGGCTCAGGGTGACACCGGTCGCATCCACAGGCACACTGGCAAGTATCTCATCATATTCGCCCTCAGACACTATCTGAAGCTGTGAGGGTGTACCGGCGGGCACTGTCACATAGAAAGTATTGCGGGGCACATAGTCGTAATTTTCGGTAACAAGCGCGAGTTTGCCATCAGTCATTGTGCCGAGGACACGCATGGTCTGCGGATTATAGGCCACGCGGTTGATGTGATTGCCTTTGTCGTTGTTGAAGTACACACCCACACCGATATTGTCGGTCGGAGCTGTAGCATTACCGCCGATATTCAGGCGGTTGTCAGAGTGATTCTCACTGCTGCATTTGATGAAGAGAGGTGTCTCGCCCGGCACAGTGCCGGTTATTTCCTTATATACAGCGTATCCGCGTTGTGTATCTACCTTGGTGATATAGCAGGCCTTCATGCCCGATGAGGCGAAGCTGAAGGGAAACTCAGCATAGAATGAAGCGTAGTGTCCGCCGTCGGCTGCAGTGATGGTAGGTTTCACACCGAAGTAGTTGTCACCCGATGCATCGATCGGCTTTATCTTCCAGTACTTGCATTCGTTCTTGCCTGCATCGCTCAGAAAGCTCTGGTCGATGCTCAGAGATGAGATACCGTCAAATAGATACTTTGTGAGGCCATGCGATTGTCCGTAAGCCATGTAAGCATCGGGAACACGAGGGTCAGTGGTCAGTGTCACATAGAAACTGATCATCTCGTATATACCTGTACCTTGAGATCTGATATCATACTGCTTGCCTGAGATATTCTGACAATACAATACAGTTGACGGATCATAAAGTGTGCGTTCGATTCCCATCCACAGGTCGATGGCACCCATGTCGGCCGATGTGGTGCTCATGTTGATCGAGCCGGTATTGTCTGATACATATATATATCGGTCAGTATGGTTATTGGTGATTCGGTAGTAACCGGTGCCGTTTAGCTGGGCCTGGGCAGTAAATGATTGCGCAGCCATCGCTGCGATCGAGATTAAGATTGTTGACTTTTTCATAGGATAAATAAGAATGTCCTTGCTGACAAAAAGACTAACTTGTTGTCAGCAAGGACAAAGATTAGTTTATGAGAGCTTTATTACTCAACGATACAGATTGCAACGCGGTTTTGCTCCGGAATTTCAAACGGCTGATATTCGCTCTCTGTCATGCTCGACATTGTGATACGGTTGGCGGGGATGCCATACTGATTCTGAAGAGCATTTACCACAGCCTGGGCACGCTGGCGTGCCAGACGCAGGTTGATAGCGAGTGTACCGGTGCCCTTGTCGGCATAGCCGGTGATGTGAACACGTGTAGTGGGGTGCGACTTCATGTAGTCGGCTACCTCAGCCACCTTCTGCATCTCGGCCGGACGTATGTTGTAACGGTTGATCAGGAAGAATACGTTACGCTCCAGACCCTCCTCGGGCACTACAGGCTTAGCCACGGGCTGCGGCTCTACCACGATGGTGTCGTGTACCACAACCACCTTCTCCTGCACTACGATCTCAGGCTGTACGGGCTCAGCAACGACCACTGTCTTGTCGTAAGTCTTGCCGAAAGCATACTTAACGCCTACGAGGCCGTTGAAGTACCAGTCGCAGTTTGCGGCGTGTTTTGAGTTGTAGTGGTCGTTGAGGAAGTTGGCTGCCAGCTCAAGACCGATCTTCACGTTGTCGGTGATGCGGAAGTCAACATCAAAACCGAGACGACCGAGGGCGCTCACCTTTGTGCCGCTCCAGATGTCCTGCAGACCATTGTATTCGAGTTCACCCTTGAGATAGTTGTTGTAGGCGATAGCCTCGTCGTTGCCCCAGTAGATGTTGGCACCTGCACCGGCGAAGAGGTTAACGTCGACCAGACGGGTGGGATTGTAGCCCCATACGGCGTTTGTGAGGTCAAATGTGAGGTCGAGGGCGGGAGCCACGTAGTTGTATTTCCAGTCTGTTGTCTTGTTGCGGAAATCAAACACGCCCTTGCTCTGCCATGCGTTCACACCTAAGCGTAAACCGAAGATCGGATTAAACTGGCGACCTACCGCGATCTGTGCGTTGGGTGAAAGCAATTTGCCGAAAGCACCCTCGCCGAGAGTCTCCTGACCACCTACCTGCAGCTGGCCGTACCAGTGCGGGTTGAAGGTGTATACCTCGGCTGCCTGCTGGGCGTACCCGCTAAGGGCGCCCAGGGCAATTGCAGAGGATAGTATTAATTTTTTAATATTCATCAGAATTACTTTTAAAAAGTCTTACTCAAAAATTTACTTAATGCTTACGTAGTACTTAGATGTTGAGGTAACACCGCTGTAGTCGAGAGCCTGGTATACGATCTCGTAGGTGTAGCCCTTACCGCCCTCGTATGTGAAGGGGATAGTACGACGCTCGCCTGATACAACCTCGTTTATGTACGGCTGAGCATTGGCTGCCTCGGCAAGTGCTTTACACTTGGCGTCGCCGGCCTGTGCGTTCACGCTGTAATCGCTGCTCTTGTATACGTTGGTAACGGCAACGAATTTCTTGAAGGCAGGTGTCACGATCTCACCGGTGTAGGTGGTCGGTGTCAGCATCACTGCGTTACCGTTGCCAGTAAACTGTGAGGGAAGACCCTTGGCCTGTGAGAACATACCGTATGACTGACCCTGGATGCTGTAGAGCAGAACGGGCTGCAGATAGTGGTTGGGATCAGCAAGTACACCGTTGAACTTGTTGATGATGGCCTGAAGTCTGCTGTAGAGAGCGTTGTTCATGATCTTGTTGCCGATCATGTCGATCTTACCGTTAACCTGGTTCTGGAGGTTCTCAAGGATGTCACCAAGAGAAGTGTTAACCTGGTTCTGGAGTGAGCTCATCATGTCGTTAACCTGACCCTGGATCTGACCGATAAGGCTGTCGATAACGCCCTGAAGCTGGCTGTTGATCTCACCGTCAAGACCTGAGAGAGCGTTCTGAAGAGCTTCTTCAATTGCAGAGCTGAGGTTAGATGAGAGGTCTGACTGGTTGAGGTCGATATTTACGTCAACAGGAATAACTTTACTCTCAGTAATGAGGTTACCGTCATCGTCAACACCAATGGGGAAATCATCGATGACAACATTTGTTGTAGTTGAAACTGTACCAAGGTTCAGGTCACCGATCGAAGGATTGATGTTGAGTGAGAAGTTAACATTTACACCCTGGATGGTGATGGGCTGGAACTCGATGTTGAGACCATTGTCGGTGAAGTTGAACTTGTACTCGTCGAGAAGAGCTGAGATATCGGGGAGGTGGAAGTTGTGACGGAATGATTTGCCATAGAGGAACTTGTATGACAGCGGGTTGAATGTAGCTGCGCCGAGGCCATACTGTGAGTATACGCTCTGCTCGATGGTCTTGGGAGTCTCTGCGCCGTCGCTCTCCTGCCATGCTGCACGGATGCCGAGAGCGGGAAGGAAGCCGTTGAACTGGTTGTAAACAGCGTTGCCGAGTGCGAGGAGGCTTGATGCGCTGCGCTCTTTGAGCACTTTCTTAGCGGCAGCCTTGAGCTCTTTGTCTACTACCACGCGGAGTGCGGGAACATCACCGGGTGCTACAGTAACGTCAGCCTCGTAGAAACCGTTGGGGCTGGTCTCGATAGCCTTTGAACGGCTGTAACCGAATGTAAGCTCCTCTTTTGAAGGACGGAGGTTCTTAAGCTCGATAGGCATAACCTTGTTCTGGCTGTTGACTACAGTGAAGTCTTTGCCTTCGAGGTCGATGTTGGCGGGGTTGAGTGTGAGGTATACAGTACCGAGGTTACCGTCGTTGTCAGCGAAGAGAGTCTCACCGGCAGCGTATGATACAGCACCTGTGATGCCGCAGCTCTGGAGGAGGGCGATATCAGCGTCGGTAAGGATAAGCTCACCGTCGTATTCCACACCGTCATAGTAGAAGTTGGGGAAGTTTACATTGTTCTCTGACTCACCCATATAGTTCATGAGGAAGTTAGACTGGATGCCGAACGGAGAGTTGAGGTAACCGAGCACGGGGTTGGCAGTAGCCTGGATGATGATGTTGCTGATACGATTCTCAAGGTTGAATACACGTACCAGTACAGAGTCGAGAGATTTCTGGAGAGTTTCGATAGCTGTGGTGTTCTTAGCGATGTCAGCCTTGATGTCTGTGAGCTCGCTCTGGAGAGCAGCGATTTCGCTTTCGATAGCAGCTACCTTTGTATCCAGACCGTTGAGACGCATGATACATGTGTTGATCTGAGCCTGCAGACGGGCCTCGAGAGCCTCAAGGTTCTCCTTAGCTTCCTGACGGAGAGCATCGGCGAGAGCCTCTACAGCCTCCTGAGTAGCGAGACCAGAGATAGCGTTGGCGATAGCTGTGTCAACGGCATCGCTTGTCATATAGTCGTCGAGGATTGTCTGGAGCTTGCCCTCGATCTCACCCATCTTAGTATTGATGGCAGCGATAGCGGCATCGTTGGCAGTCTGGTTGTCGAGTACCAGCTGCTGGAGCTGCTGATATGTGAGTGTGAGAGCGTCGATGTCGGCCTTGTTCTGGTTGGCAAGAGCAAGAGCGTTAGCTGCATTCTGCTCGATCAGACCGAGTTTCGGGCTCCAGTTGTTCATGAATGTATTGAGGGCGGTAACATCTGTCTTCAGACCATCAACATCTGTCATGAGGCCATTTACATTATTCACCAGAGTTGAATAGTTCTTGAGGGTCTCCTGAAGATTTGAGAGCTGTGACTCGATAGCGACGAAGCGAGCGCCGATATTGTCATAATCACCGTGAGCGTTTGTCACCTCATCCTGTGTGGCCTTGAGAGCGTCGAGTACCTCTTTGAGGTTCTTGTAAGCAGAAACGGTGGCGATGTAGGTGTCAAGAGTCGAGTTGAACTCTGATTTCTTCAGATATTCATCAAGGTCGCTCTTCTTGGCGTACTCACCGAGTTTAGCCTCAAGATCATTGATCTTGGTGCTGAGTGTACCGGTCAAAGTCTCGAGAGCAGTGATCTGGCCTTTGAGCACGTCAAGCTGAGCCTCGAGATTTTTCTGAAGGGTGAGGTTGTCGTCCCGGAGTTGTGCGTAGAGATCCTCGTCGGTATCCTTACACGAAGTCAGGGCTTGCGCTGACCCGATGAGCAGGAAAGCCGCAAGGAGGAGGTTAATAAACTTTAGTTTCATCTCAATTAATTTATTAATTAGTAATTAAGTTAATTATTCTTGATTGGGATTATTCTTGATTTATCAGGATTAACCATGAATAACCATGATTTCGGGATTTATCGGGATTAAACGTGATTTATCGATATTTATCGGGATTATTATGATTATTATTGACTATCAAAATAGCTTGAGGGCGATCCTTAGATTAACAACGGGATAGACACGCATCGTCTTGGCGATATCCACGTATGTGCCTGCCTTGCCGGAGATGCCGTCGACATCTTGTGCGAGGTCGATCTTGTCGCCGATCTCATAATCGGGCACTCCGTCGCCGTCAGGGTCGGTATTGGTGATATAGCCGTACGTCCACTTGTCTTCTTTCACATTATAATAATAGCGCTCGTGGGTGTAGATTCGGGGGCGTCCCCAGAACAGGGCTCCGGCATCGACGCTGAATGTCCAGCGGCCGTCTTTGCTGAGCGATGTGGTGTAGCCCACTCCGAGATACGGCTTGAAATGGTTGACATACATATCGGCGCGCACCATGCCGTTTTCATCAGGCTCCATCATATAGGGCTGGCCATCCTTGAAGTCGCCCACATGGGCACCTACCCTACCGTAACGCTCGAATTTGTTGCGCAGTTCATGACCCAGATTCTCCGGAAACCACACCTCTTTATATAATGGTTTGTCGAGGAAGGTATAGTTCATGAAATAGTCGTAGTAGCGGTTGTACATCATGCAACCGATTAGCGAGGGGGCATCCACCACGTTGTTCTCAATATGGCCCACCTTTGAAGAGCCCCAGTAGAAACCGGCGGTAGCGTAGAAATGACGGTTGTCCTTTATAGGGAATACATCGACCAGAAACTTGAAGTCGAGCATCGTACCTTTAGCATTCATTTTTACCTTACGGTCAACCTCTATACCCGTGAAATCTTTCATCAGCTCTGCCAGACGGTCAAATTTCGTCTCAGGATCAGTATCATCATCACCGACACCGGCGTATGACATAAGATTGAAAGTCATAGGTACATTAGTGTGAGGGAAATAATCGACACCCATGCGCAGACGCACCGCATCGCTCACGGGCATAGCAAGATTAAGACCGATACCCGTGGTGCCGACATTGGCGCCGACCTCCAGACCGTGCAGCAATCCATTGCCGGCCTTGTGGAACAAATTCTGGCTCACCTTACAGGTATCAACCTCCTGAGCCGGCGCGGCAAGCGTCAGCAGACAGAAGCATAAAGGTAAGATAATGTGGCTTTTAATTCTCGCCATAGATTGATTCAAATAGGTTAAGATTATGATCTTACTCCGGAATATTGATAAAATTATGAGTTTTTAACTAAAAAATATGCATAACTCCAATATTCGGCAAAGTTACTAATGATTTTTTTACCAGCAAAGAATTTTTACATTTTTTTTATTCCCTTTTAACACACCCACCTCCCCACATCGTCGATACACCATTGTGTGGTAAACCCGTAGGGTCGCGGCCTCATCCTCGTCGGGTGATATACCTGCGATAGGAGGCCGCGGCATGATGCGGATACATAAATTTTTGTGGTTTGCGACAAAAACACTAACTTTGCAGAAAATAAGCCAATAATCCCTCCACTAAAGTGAAAAAGACTAAAAATATAGCAGTGCTGGGCTGCACGGGCTCGATCGGTCAACAGACACTCGACATAATATCGCGCTCGGAAGGCAGATACAAGGCCACGGTGCTGAGCGCAGGCTCACGCGCCGATGCCCTCATCGAGGCCGCCCTGGCAATGCGTCCCGCTCTTGCCGTAATAGCCGACACCGACAAATACACCCAGGTAAAGGATGCCCTCTCACCCTTAGGCATAGAGGTGGCAGCGGGCGACAACGCTCTCGCCGAGGCTGCTGCCCGCCCGGATGTAGACATGGTGGTGACCGCCACCGTAGGATACAGCGGCCTCACCCCCACCCTCGCCGCCATCGATGCAGGCAAGGACATCGCCCTGGCCAACAAGGAGACCATGGTGGTGGCCGGCGAGCTGGTGACAAGCCGCCTCAAGCACTCGTCAACACGCATATATCCCGTCGACTCCGAGCACTCGGCCATCTACCAGTGTCTGGTAGGCGAGAAACCCGAATCGGTGCGACGCCTGATCATCACCGCCTCCGGCGGCCCCTTCCGCACATGGGCCGCCGACAAGATAGCCAAGGCCACCGTGGCCGACGCGCTCAACCACCCCAACTGGCACATGGGCGCCAAGATCACTATCGACTCGGCCTCAATGCTCAACAAGGCATTCGAGATCATCGAGGCCCGCTGGCTCTTCGATATCGAGCCCGAAAGAATCACCGCCGTGGTGCATCCGCAGTCGATCGTACACTCGATGGTGGAATTCGTCGACGGCGCCGTAAAGGCACAGCTCGGCACACCCGACATGCGTCTGCCCATCGCCTACGCCTTAGGCGAAGCGAGGCGCACCGACTACTCGCTGCCCGCTCTCGACATCTGCGCCGCCGACCTCACATTCTCCAAGCCCGACACAGACAAATTCCCCTGTCTGCTGCTGGCCCACGAGGCCCTCTCACGCGGTGGCAACA
>CAZBWZ010000026.1:0-25547 GCA_964495725.1 uncultured Bacteroides sp. | reverse complement strand
GAGTGAATACCAATCAATATAACTTTAAATTAATAGCAATGGAAAATGTAAAGAAATGTTTTCGATGCATCCTGCTCCTGATGCTCCTTGCAGGCTTCGGCCCGGCATGGGCATATGCCGATACGGTCAGGGGTACGGTGGTCGACGATACAGGAGAACCACTCCTGGGAGTCGCTGTAATACTCAAGGGCTCGGCGCAGGGTGTGGTGACTGATGTCGACGGCCAGTATTCGATCAATGTTCCTAATCTGAAAACCGCCGTACTTGATTTCTCATACGTCGGTATGGTGACTCAATCCGTAAAGGTCAACGGCCGCAATGTTGTCAACGTGACCCTCACCGAGGACAACGCACTGCTCGACGAGGTGGTGGTGGTGGGTTACGGCCAGCAGAAAAAGGCATCTGTCGTAGGTGCCATCACACAGACCTCAGGCGAGACCCTACAGCGGGCAGGTGGTGTCAGCAACGTAGGAGCCGCCCTCACCGGTAATCTTCCGGGTGTCGTCACCTCATCATCGACCGGTATGCCCGGTGACGAGGATCCGCAGATCGTGATCCGCACGGCAAGCTCGTGGAATAACTCACAGCCTCTGGTGCTGGTCGACGGTATCGAGCGTCCTATGAGCTCGGTCGATATCAGCTCAGTCAAGACAATCTCTGTGCTTAAGGATGCATCGGCCACCGCCGTCTACGGTGTGAAGGGTGCCAACGGTGTGATCCTCATCACCACCAAGCGCGGTGAAGAAGGTCGCGCCAAAATATCAGTGGGCATGAACGTGACAGCCAAGGTTGTGTCTAAGCTCCCTGAGACATACGGCTCTGTCGATGCTATCCGCGTGCGCAACCGTGCCATCGAGCGCGAGCTCGGCCTCTATCCCGATTCCTGGGCTGATATCTACCCCGAGGATGTGATACAGAAATATATCAATCCGGGCGCTGATTACGAGCGCTATGTCGATGTGGACTGGCAGAAGGAGCTGTTCAAGGATCATGCCATGGCCTATAATCCTAATATCAACCTTGCCGGCGGTACCAAGAATGTGAAATATTTCGCCGCCATCGATTTTCTTCATGAAGGTGACCTATTCCGCCAGTGGGAAAACGGTCGAGGATATACATCGGGTTACGGATACAATCGTGTGAACGTCCGCTCGAATCTCGATTTCCAGATCACTCCCACCACATTGTTCAAGATGAACCTTTTCGGAATGAACGGTGAGAAAAAACGTCCGTGGAACATGAATGACACCGACTGGGGCACCACCCAGCTGTGGCAGGCGGCCTACAGCGCTCCCCACGACACATTCCTGCCAAGATACGAAGACGGCACCTGGGGCTATTATCCCATCGACACACAGGGTTCGCCCAACTCGGTGACCAACCTTGCCCTCGCCGGCGCCGAGAAGGTGACGACGACCCGTATCAACACTGACTTCACCATCGAACAGGACCTCAGCTTCCTGCTCAAGGGGCTGCGTGCCTCGGCTCTCGTGTCATGGGACAACGTGTTCGTAGAGACAGGCCGTGGTGTCAATGACCTCTACAACCCATATCAGCAGAAATGGATCAATCCTCTCACAGGTGAGGTGACATATTCGCAGACAGGCGATACGAAGACCGGATTTGACTTCAACGAAGGTATCAAATGGAGCACCAACGGCGGCTCTGTCGACAACAGACAGACCGTGCGCAACCTATTCTATCAGGGTCAGCTCTTCTGGGCCGGCAAATTCGGCGAGAACGAAGTGTCCGCCATGGGCGTATTCAACCGCACGGAGAATACCTACGGCTCGGAGTTCACCAACTACCGTGAGGACTGGGCTTTCCGCGCCACATATAATTATGCCGACAAGTATTTTGCAGAATACAACGGCGCGTACAACGGATCAGAGCGTTTCGGTAGGAAACACCGCTTCGCTTTCTTCAATTCAGGTGCGGTAGGCTGGATGATCTCAAAGGAGAAATTCATGAACTTCTCACACGGATGGCTCGACCTGCTCAAGGTGCGCTACTCTTACGGTGAGGTAGGTGACGACTATGTGCCCGCGCGCTGGCTTTACGCCACTCAGATGGGTTACGGAGGTCAGTCATTCCAGGGCATCAACAAACAGACAGATTCACCCTACGTATGGTACTACGAATCAGCCGTAGGCAATCCCGATGTGCATTGGGAGAAGGCTATCAAGCAGAACCTCGGTGTCGACTACTCATTCTTCAACCACTTTGCCGCCGGTAGCCTCGAATTCTTCCGTGACAAGCGCCACGATATCCTCATCACAGGTAACAACCGCGCCGTGCCAAGCTATTACGGCACCACAGCTCCGACTGCCAACCTCGGTACCGTACGCTCCACCGGTTTCGAGCTCGAGCTACGCCTCGACTATACGATAGGCAACAATTTCCACCTGTGGGGCAACTTCAATATGACACATGCCGTCAACAAGGTGCTGTCGTATGACGATCCGGAGCTCACTCCCGACTATCAGAAGAGCACAGGCTTCGCAATCGGCCAGGATCACCTGATCTATACAGCAGGCTATGCCAACAACTGGAACGAGGTAATCGGTATGACACAGCACAACACCAATGACAATCACAAGTTGCCCGGACAGTTTATCTCAGTCGACTATAACGGTGACGGTGTCATAGACACAAACGATAACGCCCCTTACGGATACACCGGCACTCCACAGAATACCTATAACGCTACCATCGGTTTCGATTGGAAGGGCTTTTCGGCTTTCGTGCAGTTCTACGGTGTGACCAACGTCAACCGTTACGTAGGCTTCAAGTCACTTAACAACCACCTCAACAGTGTATTCGATGAGGGTACATACTGGTCGGCCCTGACACCGGACGCAGACGTGCCTCTGCCACGCTGGAGCTCCACTCCGTCATATTACGAAGGCATGCTCTACCATTACGACGGCTCATACATACGACTGAAAAACGCCGAGGTGGCCTATACCTGGACAAGCGGATGGGTACGTAAGCTGGGTCTGAGCTCATTCAAGCTCTATCTAAACGGCAATAACCTATGGCTCTGGTCACGCATGCCTGACGACCGTGAATCGAACTTCGCCGGAACAGGTCTTGCATCGCAGGGTGCATATCCGACAGTACGCCGCTTCAATCTTGGCTTTAAGTTTGATATCTAACCGACAGACTAATCATGAAAAAATATATAACATATATCAAAGCTGCCTGCCTGAGCACTGCTCTTGTGCTGGGCGCGAGTGGCTGCACCGATTATCTTGACAAATCGGAGGAGTCAGACATCTCCGAAACAGAGCCCTTCAAGGATTTCACCAACTTCCAGGGCTTTGTGGAGCTGCTCTACAACAATATCCCTCTTTTTGACAAAGGCTACTGGTCCAACTCCTTCAACTGGGGTGACGACGAGATCATCAGCGCCAATATCAATTACCACATGGTGTATAAGATAGACCAGGGTGACTTCTGGGGCTGGCAGGCAGGATTCGACGGATGGGCCACCGGCTGGCTCGACCGCAGCGATTTCAAACCATTGGAAAAGGACAGGTTCAAAAAGGGTCTCTGGCCCTGCGCATGGTGGGGCATACGCCAATGTAACATGGGTCTTGAGCATCTTGATGTGCTCACGGACGCCACTCCCGAGCAGAAGAAGGCTATCGAAGGCCAGCTTCTATTCTTCCGCGGCTGGTTTCATTTCATGCTCATGCAATATTTCGGAGGTCTGCCCTATATCGATGAGGTGATGAATGCCAACGGACAGCTGACACGTCCGCGCCTCTCATACCACGAATGTGCCGACAAGGCTGCGGCAGATTTCCGCCGCGCGGCCGATCTGCTGCCCATCGACTGGGACAAGACATCGATCAGCGTGATCACCAACGGTAACAATCAGCGCCGCATCAATAAGGTGATGGCTCTGGCCTATCTGGGTAAAAACTACCTCTGGGCCGCATCTCCGTTGATGAATTATGAATCGACCGGCTCACGCGACTACAACCGCGAATACGCTCAGAAAGCAGCCGATGCTCTCGGCGAGCTCCTGACTCTGGTCGAGGCCGGCCAGACACAGTATGAGCTAGTCGACTATGCCAATATCGGAGAGGTATTCTATTCATACGGACAGAACGGACGTATGCCCGGTCTCACCGAAGTCATCTTCCGCGGACCGGAATGGGATCCATGGCAGAACACCCGTTATGGCCTGGCCCTGCAGTACATGCCTATGCCTTACCATCCCGAGGGTGGCGGCTGTAACCTGAGCCCGTGTGCCAACTATGTCGACTTCTACGGTATGGCCAACGGTCTGCCTCTCGATGATGCTGAGTCAGGTTGGGAAAAGACACATCCCTGGAAGGACCGCGATCCGCGTTTCTACAACGACATCGTGTACGACGGATGTCTGATTACCGACAATTACCAGAACCCTATTCCATATATCGAGCTGTTCACCGCCGGAGCCTCACGCGACATCAACACAGCTTCGCGCACGGGTTACGCCCTCAAGAAATTCCTCCATCCCACATGCAACCGCTATGATGACGGATGGGGCTGGTCGCCTCAGTTTACAATCGGTATCAGCTATCTGCGTCTGGCCGATGTATATCTGATGTATGCCGAGGCAGTGGCCCAGGCTACAGGTAATCCCGCAGGCAAGGCATCAGGTTGTCAGCTGTCGGCTGTAGACGCTGTCAACAAAATCCGCCAGCGTGCGGGTGTGGCTGATGTAAATGCCAAATACACAGCCAGCCTTGACGGATTTATGAGCGAGGTGCGCCGCGAGAGAGCTGTAGAGCTATCATTCGAGGGTCACCGCTTCACCGACCTGCGTCGCTGGCTGCTCATCGACAAACCCGAGTATGCCAACAAGACATCTGTCGAATTCACACGTACAGGTGACTTTGACGCGGCTCATCCTGAGAACAATGCAGTCAGCGGCTACCATGAGGAAGTGATCGTAGCGCGCAATTACACCGAGAAGCACTACTGGTTGCCTCTGAAGAAGTCTGACTGCAATATGTCAGCCGAATTCAAACAGAATCCCGGTTGGTAATAACCTTATAATTAAAAACTCATGAAACAGACATATAAAATTGTGACTATCGGAGCTGTAGCGATGCTGTCGACGGGTATTACAAAAGCCGGCGAGCTTCTCGACTCCACTAAAGTCCACGTAGCCTTCCGCACGGTCGAGGACATGAATCTCCTCGGCGGCGTATCGGTCGTGGATGTCGAAAAACTGACCGAGAAGGACTATTCGACATATAGTCTCTCTGACATGCAGTCACTGGTGGGCGGATACAACGGCGAGCTCTGGAATCAGGGTGATGCTCTCGTGCTGGTAGATGGTGTGCCGCGTGCCGCCAACAACATCCTCCCCTCGGAAATAGCCCAGATCACTTTCCTGAAGAGCGCCCAGGCTGTGGTGCTCTACGGTAGCCGCGGAGCCCACGGTGTGATACTCATCACCACAAAGCGAGGCAACGATGAGGGGCTGCAGGTGAGCGTAAGAGGCAACGCCCAGCTCTTTGTGCCCAAGAGCTATCCCAAGTATCTCGGATCGGCAGAATATGCCACACTCTACAATGAGGCGCTGAAGAACGACGGACTTGAGCCGGCCTTCTCACAGGAGGATATCTATCACTATTCAGCCGGTACGAATCCTTTCAGGTATCCCGACACCAATTTCTTCTCTGAGGATTATATCAAGAAGAATTACATGCGTTATGACGCCACTGCGGAATTTCGCGGCGGAGGCAAGTATGCCAAGTATTATGCCAATATAGGTCTGTCCAATGCCAATGATCTCATAGCCTTCGGCGAGGGAAAGGACAATCACACCACACGCCTCAATGTGCGCGGTAATATTGACCTCAGGCTCAACGACTGGATCAGCGGTTGGGTCAACACAAGCGCGTCATTCTACGATGACCGCAGCGACCGCTCGGATTTCTGGGTTCAGTCAGCAAGACTGCGCCCGACCAATCCCGGAGAGGCACCGCTCGTGCCTCTGATCCCAATCTCGGCGATCGATCCCACAGACCAGAGCTCGATGACCTATGTCAACAACAGCAACTATGTGGTGGGTGGCCAGTATCTGCTCGGCGGTACACAGAATTATCCCACCAATCCGTTTGCGGCGATGTATGCAGCCGGCCACAATACCTACACCAGCCGTCAGTTTCAGTTTGACCTCGGTCTGAACATAGATCTGGCCCAGGTACTGCAGGGATTGTCGTTCCGAGCTCAATATGCGGTGGACTACGCCACAGCATACAATACTGCCATCATCAACGATTATGCGACATATACGGCATCCTGGGACAACGCCCTTGGCTATGATATGATCTCGGGCCTCACCAAGCACGGTCTTGACAAGCGTACAGCTACCCAGACTGTTTCAGGCAGCCACGATGTACAGACAATCACATTCAATGCCGACTTCGCGTACAACCGCACTTTCGCCGATGTGCATAATGTACATGCCATGCTTCTTGCCAACGGTTATCAGATCTCTACATCCGGTGAATATCACCGTATAAGCAATGCCAACCTCGGCCTCAACCTGGAGTATGATTACATGAAGAAGTATTACGCGCAGTTCAGCGCGGCAGCCATCCATTCGGCCAAGCTCGCCCCGGGTCACCGCAATGCTTTCTCACCGACAGCCACACTGGGCTGGCGTCTGTCACAGGAGGAATGGCTGAAGGA
This sequence comes from uncultured Bacteroides sp., assembly GCA_964495725.1. Lineage (GTDB taxonomy): Bacteria > Bacteroidota > Bacteroidia > Bacteroidales > Muribaculaceae > CAG-873. The sequence goes on along the minus strand of CAZBWZ010000026.1, from coordinate 18,845 downwards.
TACAAGCTGGCTCAATGACCTCAAGCTCACGGCTTCATACGGCATCATCAACCAGGATATGGAGATAGAGAATTATTACATGTATGCAGATATCTTCACATCTACCGGTACATGGTGGGGATGGAGCGAGACCAATAACTCTATGCAGACCACTGACTCGCAGCGCGGCGGAAACCCCGACCTCGGATTCGTGAAGCGCAAGGAATTCAATGTAGGACTCAACTCCGTGCTCTTCAACGGTCTGCTCCGTCTCAATGCCAACTTCTTCAACATCGATCTCGACGACCAGCTCACCGTAGCTTCGAGTACTTTCCCCAACTACTTCCAGACTTACTGGCCCGTATCTGACTTGCGTCCGTATATCAACTACAACAACCAGCGACGCACCGGCTTTGACTTTGGTGTCAACGTGGCCAAGGAAGTGGGAGATGTAGGTCTTGCCCTCGGTGTCAACGGCATGTATAACAAGACCAAGAATCTTCGTATCAACGAGACAGTAGAGTATGACTGGCTGCGTCAGACGGGTGCTCCGATCGATGCGCTCCGCGGCTATGAGTGTCTGGGATTCTTCGCAGACGATAACGATGTCGCCACCTCGGCAAAGATCAACAATAACACCAAGCCCGGCGACCTGAAATACAAGGATCAGAACGGTGACGGCGTGATCGACTCCAAAGACCAGGTAGTGCTCGGCAAATGGGGCGCTCCATTCTGCATGGGTGTCAACTTCACCGCCAAGTATAAGGGCTTCACTCTCTTTGTTGCCGGTACCGGTTATTTCGGTGGCACAGGTGTAAAGAACGATTCCTACTACTGGGTATACGGTGACAGCAAGTATTCCGATGTGGTGCGTGGCCGGTGGACTCCCGAGACAGCGTCAACCGCAACCTATCCGCGTCTTACCACCCAGGGTGGCGAACTCAACTTCGTGACATCGGATTTCTGGACATACAAGACCGATGCTTTCTATCTCGACAAGGTGCAGCTGACCTACGATCTGCCCGGCTCGATCTTCCGCGACAAGTTTGTGAAGGGTCTCCAGGTCTATGTCAACGGCAACGCACTGGCAACAATCTCGAAGGAGCGCAAGAAGCTTGAAAGAAATGTCGGAGCATTTCCGCAGTGCAGAGCCTACACCCTCGGTGTGAAGGTAGATTTCTAATCCTAAAATCAACGCAATCATGAAAAAATTACTGTTCATACTACCTTTAGCCGTTACGCTCGCAAGCTGTGACGACCTCTTCGAGCCGGCTATCGAAAACAACCTCGGCGTTGACTATATGTATAACAATGCCAATTACGCCGAAGGTATCCTCGCCAACGGTTACACACGTATACCTATCGCGTCTTATCCGTTCAGCGAGGTAGCCACGGACGATGCCGTATCAAACAATGCCGATAATTCTTACCGCAAGGCCGCTTCGGGCTCATGGGCCGCTGACAACAATCCGTTTGACCGCTGGACCAACTGCAAATCCGCCATACAGTATATCAACATGTTCCTGGCCAGATGTGAGAGGGTACACTGGGCTGACGACGAGATAGTATCGCAGATGTTCTGCGACCGCGAGAAGGCCGAGGCATACGCATTGCGCGCCATGTACAATTATTATCTGCTTGAGGCCCACGCAGGCTACACAGCCGACGGCACTCTGCTGGGTGTGCCTATCCTTGAGACAGAAGAGACCCAGGCTTCCAATTTCAATATCCCGCGCAATACCTTCACCGAGTGTGTCGCCGCCATCCGTAAGGATGCTGCCCTCGCTCTGGAAGTGCTGCCGTGGGAATATGGTGACGAGGCTGCGATGAACAAGCTCAAAGCCCGCTATCCCGATGCTGAGATGAGCCAGATCAACCGTGTGTTCGGTAATAACTTCTGCGGTCGTATTTCGGGCCGCGTGGTAGAGGCTTTCCTGGCAAAGCTCAATCTGCTGGGAGCAAGCCCCGCCTATGCCGATGCATCAGGTATCACATGGGCAGAAGCTGCGGATGCAGGAGCCACAGTGCTTGACCATATAGGCGGAGTAGCGGGTATGGATCCTACTGGCCTGACATGGTATTGCAACAAGGCAGATATCGACAATATCTCCGCTTCGTCTCTTCCGGCGGAGGTGCTGTGGATGAGCGAGCGCTCAAAGAGCAACAGTCTGGAAAGAGACAATTATCCACCGTCGCTGTACGGTAACGGTCGTGTCAATCCCACCCAGAATTTTGTGGATGCCTTCCCGATGGCCAACGGTTATCCCATCTCTGTTAACAATGGTGGCTACGATGCGCAGAATCCTTACGCCGACCGTGATCCGCGCCTTGCGACTTACGTCACCTACAACGGTATGACATGCGCGTTGTCCAACGGCGTAGTCAACACGGCAGCTGACGGTACTAACAACGATGCTCTCAACAAGTTGAACGGTGCGTCGACCCGTACAGGCTATTACCTGCGCAAACTGCTCCGTCAGGACATAAGTCTTGATCCAAACGGTACTACTGAAGAATATCACTATACCCCGCGTATCCGCTACACCGAGATGTTCCTGCTCTATGCCGAGGCAGCCAACGAGGCATGGGGCCCGACTGGCAGCGGCACACACGGATATTCAGCTTACGATGTGATCAAGGCTCTCCGCAACCGCGCCGGTGTGGGAGTGTCAAACGGTGACGAGTATCTCGAATCAATCAAGGGTGACAAGGAGAAGATGCGCGAGCTCATCCGCAACGAGCGCCGTATCGAGCTCTCATTCGAGGGACACCGTTTCTGGGATCTGCGCCGCTGGAAAGCCAACCTCAACGAGACTGCAACAGGTATGAGCATATCAGGAAATGTCTATACAATAATTGATGTGGAAACACGTAATTATAAGGATCACATGTTCTATGGTCCCATCCCTTATTCAGAGGTGCTGAAATTCAGCGAGCTCTCACAGAACAAGGGTTGGTAACTCAACAAATAAAACGCACAAATCGTAAATCATGAAAAAATTAATGTTTTCAATGGTCGGAATGGCTCTCGTGCTCACATCATGCGAGAATGACAACCAGGTGTTTCCCGACTATATATATCAGACCATCTCATTCGCCCAGCAGACACCGGTACGCACGGTGACACTCGGTGAGGATGGGGAATATGACACTACGCTCGACAATGAGCACATCGTACAGGTATGTCCTGTGCTCGGAGGCGTGAACACCAACAAGAAGGACCGATGGGTGGATCTGGTGATCGATCCGTCGCTGATAGAAGGCATGACGTTTGCCGACGGCTCAGAGATGAAGCTACTGCCGCCGTCATATTATACGATCCAGAGCAACCAGCGCGTGACTATCAAGAAAGGGTCTGTGCTCGGATATATGGACGTGCATCTCGAAGATGCTTTCTTCGCAGATCCAGAGGCGGTGAACACTTGTTATGTATTGCCGGTGCGTATGGCGGCTGCCTCCGATTCCATCCTCGAAGGTACACCCAAGGAGATCGGTACCAAGCCGAGTGTGGTGGACGGTGACCTCTGGTCGGTACAGCCCAAGAACTACACACTGTATGCCGTGAAATACAAGAACAAATGGCATGGCGCATGGCTGAGCAAATGGAGTGCGAGCGGCCGGAATAACGGTGAGGCCTTCAACAGCGAGAGCAAACCCGCCAATTGGGAGAAGGCTGACTTGAGACAGCTTACGTCAAAATCGCTCAACGAGTCACGCTATGTGTTCACTCACGCTGTGTCATGTGTCAATGGCGAGGGTGGGACATCTGAGAAGAACATCACCTGTGAGCTCATTCTCAAGATTGACGACAATGGTAATGTCACCGTGACAACCGACACTCCCGGCTGCACTGCTTCAGGCAGCGGTAAGTACACCTATCATGGTGCGTCAAAGGCATGGAACAACAAAGACCGCGACATGATAGAGCTGACCTATAGCTATACCATCCCCTATGTCTATAATGACCGTACAGGTGCCGCAGCTGAATATAAGGTCGACATGACCGAGACACTCGTAGCACGTGACCGTCAGAACAAATTAGAGACTTTCAGCTACACTATCCGTTAATCCACCTCAATATTTGATACTGAAATGAAAACAAACCATAAGATATGGCTCAGCCTGCTTGCCGGTGCATCCCTTACGGGATGTGCCGACCAGGACATCGACAATTTTTACGTCGAGAAGCCCGGCAGTATAGCTCAATATGAATATCTGGCCGAATACGGCAACCTGAAGGATTATCTGAGCATGCGCACCGGTATCAATCCTGAATTCAGGCTCGGTGCGGGTGTCAGTGCCCCCGATTACAATAAATTCGGACAAGTATACCGTGTCACAAACGCCAATTTCCATCAGATCACGGCCGGCAACGCCATGAAGTATGCCTCGATAGTCGGAGATAACGGCGATATGGACTTCAGCACGGTAACGGCTTTTATCGATGCAGCTTCCAAAGCAGGATTGGAGGTCTACGGCCACACCCTTTGCTGGCATGAGCAGCAGAATGTCAAGTATCTCAACGGTCTGATCGCTGACAAGGAGATTGAAGTGGATCCTAACGAGAAGGTGATGGTGGAGGATGCCTATAAGGATTTCAAGAATGACTCCAAGTTTCCGTACTATGTGATGGGTTATGAGCCGGAGATTATCGATGGCATACTCACCGTGCCCGAATATCCCGGCGGCTGGTATCAGTTCTTCGCGATGGACGGTCTGTCTACAGTGCCCGGACGCACATATACAATTACCGTGAAGGTGCGGGGCAGCAAGGAGGGCTCGATGAACGTGCAGTTCGGCAACTGGGGCGCTACTCTTGAAAAACAGATGGCTTTCACCGACGAGTGGAGCGAATGTAGTGTGGAGATTGACGGCGTGACCACGGAAACGAGCTTTGTCGTGCTCCAGCCCGGTACATACGACGGCAAGCTCGAAATCGAATGGCTCAAGCTGTCACATTCCGAGGCTCCTGTGCTCAAGGTGTGGGAACCCCTGATTTCCAACGGCGATGCCGAGGGTACATCCACGGGCTCTTTCTATGCCGTGGAGGGCAGCGGTCTTCAGCCCGCAAGGATTATCGATAATCCGTTCGGCGACGGTCATGTCTATGCTGTGTCACTGCCCGCATCGCCATCTACGGCTTGGGATGCGCAGTTCTTCATCAAGTCCAACATCATGCTGCAGCCGGATGATAAGGTGAAGGTTACTTTCCGTTACCGTTGTACGGATGACCGCAATATCGATACCCAGGCCCATGGCGAGCCTACTGCTTACCACCACTGGTCATTTATAGGCACCCTTAATGCCACCACTGATTGGAAGGAACATTCATGGACAGGCACGATCAATGCCGATCAGGCCGGCGCTGACGGTTGCGGATCAATCGCGTTCAACCTTTCGTCAGCTGATAACGCAGGTACATTCTATATCGATGATATCACTTACGAAATAGAGCGTAGCACAAACAAAATCACCCTCACAGCAGAGGAGAAAGAGGAAATCCTCACCAACGAGATGGAACGCTGGGTCAAGGGTATGATGGAGGCCACAGCCGGACAGGTAAAGGCCTGGGATGTGGTCAACGAGGCTATATCAGGTGGCCCGTGGGGACAGCGCTATGATCTGCAGCATGGCACCGAGGGCAACAAGTTCTATTGGCAGGATTTCCTGGGCGACAACTTCGTACGTGTGCCTGTGAAGTTCGCCCGTCAGTATTTCGAGGAATACGGCGGCAACCCGTCTGATCTCAAGCTCTTCATCAACGACTACAATCTTGAGTCGGACTGGGATGACAATCAGAAACTCAAGAGCCTCATCCAGTGGATCGAGCAATGGGAGTCGGATGGAGTGACTAAGATCGATGGTATCGGCTCGCAGATGCATATTACATGTTACATGAATCCTCAGACACAGGCAAGCAAGGAAGAACATGTAGTGAAGATGTTCGAGCTGCTGGCTGCAACAGGCAAGCTGGTGAGAATCACCGAGCTCGACATGGGGCTCTGCGACGAGGATGGCCAGACTGTCAAGACCGAGGATGTGACATACGAGCAGGCTCAGGCCATGGCACGTTACTATCAGTTTGTGATTGACAAGTACTTTGAAATCATTCCGCAGGCTCAGCAGTATGGTATCTGCCAGTGGGCCCAGACCGACAGCCCCGAGGGCTCGGGCTGGCGTGCGGGCGAACCTATCGGTCTCTGGGATCTCAACTACAGCCGCAAACCCGCTTACGGTGGTTTTGCCGATGGACTTGCAGGTAAGAAGCAGCAGTGATGTTTCTCATTGTTTCCTATAAGTATTTTTTAAGGTAAAAAGATTGACATTATTTACAGACGGATTCACCGTCGGGTGGGTGTGTGAATACCACCCGACGGTGATTTTTTTGCGAAAAATATAGCCTGTATTCTTGAAAAAAATCAAATTTCATGAAAAAACTGATATTACTCCCCATAATTTCTATTGGATTTATTGCAGGAGCGTTTGAGCAGATGCCGATAATCCAGACCAAATATAATGCTGATCCGGCTCCTATGGTGCATAATGATACGATATTTCTGTATACCTCACATGACGAGGATGATGCCGAGGGATATGGATTCAAGATGAAGGACTGGCTGCTGTATACATCGACTGATATGGTAAACTGGACAGAACATGGTGCTGTTGCGTCATTGAAGGATTTCGGGTGGCTTGATAAGGATAACGGCGCGTGGGCGATACAGGTTGTGGAGCGTAATGGCAAGTACTACATGTATTGTCCGATCCACGGCAACGGAATAGGTGTGCTGGTGGCAGATTCGCCTTACGGGCTGTTCAGGGATCCTATAGGCAAACCCCTTGTATGGCAGCGCGAGCATTGGAACGACATCGACCCCACTGTCATGATTGATGATGACGGACAGGCTTACATGTACTGGGGTAATCCACATCTCTATTACGTAACTCTTAATGATGATATGATATCGTACTCAGGCGAGATACATAAGTTTGATACTGAGCCAGAGCATTATCAGGAGGGCCCTTGGCTCTACAAGCGTGGCGGACGGTATTATCTGGCCTACGCATCGACTTGCTGCCCAGAGGGTATCGGCTATGCCATGAGCGACAGCCCCACAGGCCCATGGGAATGTAAGGGATATATCATGAGGCCCACTGAGCGTACGCGCGGCAACCATCCGGGTATAGCTGATTACAAAGGTAAGTCATACGTGTTCGGCCACAGCTATGACATACTGCGACTTGAGACTCCGGAGCATCATGAACGCCGGTCGGTGAATGCAGCTGAGATGAAATACTATGCTGACGGCACCATCGAGGAGGTGCCTTACTGGAAAGATGTGGAGTTGATGCAGATCGAACCCCTTGACCCTTACCGCAGGGTCGAGGCCGAGACCATGGCCTGGGGCTACGGTCTTAAGACTCAGCCTCTGGGTGTCCGAAATATGACAGTGACGGATATTGACAACGGTGAATATATACTGGTCCGCGGAGTGGATTTCGGTAAAAAAGGCGCAAAGAAGTTTTTTGCCAATGTGTCACCGTCAAAAGACGGTTCATGCATCAAGGTGAGGATTGATTCCAAGGACGGCGATGTCATAGGCTCACTGACAGTAAATAAGTCGGGGCAGGTCAGTGACTATTCGCTGATTTCTTGCAAACTTGCTAATGTCAAGGGAGTGCATGATCTGTATCTCACCTTTGAGGGAGACGGCGATAATCTGTTTAATTTTGATTACTGGCAATTAAAATAAATATCATGAAGGCAATAATTCCGGGATTATTACTCCTTGCAGCAGGAATGTACTCGATGGCTGTATACGGCCAGGAAATAGAGACGGCGGCGGCTCAGACAAATATACCACAGGCTCATTATCCGAGGGTAGACAGCAGTAACCGTGTCCATTTCATGATACACGCACCTGAGGCAAAGGATGTCAAGGTAGATATATGCGGTCATAAATATGATATGCAACGTGACGAGCAGGGTAACTGGAGTACTGTGACATCGCCGCTTGTGGTAGGTTTTCATTATTATTTCCTGGTAGTGGATGGAGTGAGTGTAATAGATCCGTCTACAGAGGCTTTCTATGGATGCGGACGTATGTCAGGCGGAATTGAGATACCTGAGGATGCAGCTACCGCAGCATATTATTCGTATGACAGGAATGTGCCTCACGGGCAGGTACGCGAATGTCGCTATTATTCAGAGCTCGAGGATTCAGAGCGCCGATGTTATGTTTATACACCGGCGGGATATGAGACAGAGCTGTCACGACGATATCCCGTGCTGTATCTGCAACACGGCATGGGCGAGGATGAGCGCGGATGGCATCAGCAGGGAAAGATGGCTGATATACTCGATAATCAGATTGCCTCCGGCAAGTGTGTGCCGATGATCGTGGTGATGGATTACGGTAACTGCGGATACATCTTCGGGGCTAAGCCCGGAGAGAGCCGTGATGAGTTCGGTGCATCATTCACTCCTATTCTGCTTGGGGAGATCATACCCTATGTCGACAGCACATTCCGCACACTCCCCGACCGTGACAACAGGGCCATGGCCGGATTGTCGTGGGGCGGACATCAGACATTCGAGACAGCCCTGCGCAATCTTGACAAGTTTTCTCATATAGGTTCGTTCAGCGGGGCGCTTTTCTTCCTTTCCGACGGATTGGAGAGCGCCTACGGCGGTGTCTTTAACGATGCGGAGGATTTTAACTCGCGTGTGCATACGTTTTTCATAGGGATGGGCACAGAGGAGAATTTCTCCAGTGACAAGATCAGCGCGGCCCTGACTGAGGCCGGCATCAACAATACATATTATGCATCTGAGGGTACTCATCACGAGTGGCTGACATGGCGCAGATGTCTTAATGAGTTCTTACCCCTGATTTTCAAACAAAATGATACAAAAGATGAGACACAGGCTTATTGAAATGAAGTTACCGCTGGTGGCGGCACTGTTTTTGCCTTTGGCTGCCAATGCGATAAATCCCATTATTCAGACTAATTTCACTACCGACCCGGCACCGATGGTGCATAATGACACCCTATATGTGTATACGGGGCACGATGAGGACGGAGCCGATTTCTTCTGGATGCAGGAATGGAGAGTGTACTCGACCACAGATATGGTCAACTGGACCGATCATGGCTCGCCCCTGGCGATAGAGGATTTCGCATGGGGTGACGACCGAGCGTGGGCACCGCAGTGTGTGGAGCGTGACGGTAAGTTTTACTTTTACGTGCCCCTTCACTCCAAGCTGTCAGGGACTATGGCCATAGGGGTGGCAGTAGGGGATTCACCCGTAGGTCCTTTTAAGGATGCGATAGGCAAGCCTCTGGTGGATGGCAGCTGGGACTATATTGACCCGACGGTCTTTGTCGACGATGACGGTGAGGCATATCTCTATTGGGGTAATCCCGAAATATATTATGTGAAGCTTAACAGGGATATGGTCTCATACGACGGAGATGTGCAGAAAGTCAACCAGACAGTGGAGGGTTTCGGGGCTCCGGGACCTAAGGAAAGGGTTAAAGACGCGCGATACAAGGATAGTTACGTGGAGGGTCCGTGGTTCTATAAACGTGATGGAAAGTATTATCTGATATATGCGGCCGGCGGGGTGCCGGAGCATATCGCTTACTCGATGAGTGATACGCCGGTTGGACCATGGAAATATATGGGTGAGATCATGCCTCTGTGCGACACGGGTTCGTTTACCAACCACTCGGGTATAGTTGATTATAAGGGTAAATCATATTTCTTCTATCACACGGGTAAATTGCCCCGCGGAGGCGGGTTTGGACGCAGTGTGGCTGTAGAGGAATTCGCTTACAATCCAGACGGCACGATTCCTACGATACTGCCCACCGACGAGGGTGTCAAGGCTGTAGGTACACTGAATCCATATCAGCGTAACGAGGCAGAGACCATGGCATGGTCGGAAGGTGTAAGAGTAGAGCCCAACGCAGCGACAGGAGTGTATGTCTCGGATATCCACAACGGAGACTATATACGGATATCAAATGTTGATTTTGGGAGCGGTGGCCCTGCGACGTTCGGCACATCGGTGGCGAGCGCCCTGCGTGGCGGCACACTCGAGGTGCGACTTGACTCGACAGACGGCCCTCTGGTTGCTACGATTGATGTTCCCGGCACCGGTGGCTGGGAAGAATGGATTTATCTTGAGACTCCGGTACAGGTCGAGATACCGGGTGTGCATGACATATTTCTCGTTTGCAAGGGGCGTAAAGGTCCTAAACTTTTCAATATCGATTACTGGCAATTCAAATAGAAATACCATGAATGTATTACGCAACATATTTACAGCTACATCACTGGCACTGGGATTGTCGGCGGTGACAGGAGCGGAATATTCAATCACAAGCCCTGACGGGAAGACGGTGGTAGGGGTGTGTGATGACGGAGGGAATCCGAGCTACTCCGTTTCATATGACGGCACCCCGTTCATCCTCGCGTCACCACTGGGAATGAGGACTAATCTTGGTGATTATTCCAAAAATATGTGTCTGACCACGGCAAGCGGACAGACTGATGTGGCCGACTCATATTCATTGTGCAAGATTAAGAAGAGTCATCTCGATTACAAAGCCTCGCGACGCGAGTTTACATTCTCTCAGGATGGCAAACAGATATATGATGTTATCTTTGAGGTGAGTGACAATAATGTGGCCTTCCGCTACAGACTGCACCCGCAGGGTGAGACTCTTTGCTGCATTGTTGAGTCGGAAGCTACCGGATTCTGCATGCCCGAGGGCACTACAACCTTCCTGTGTCCGCAAAGTGCTCCGATGGGTGGATTCGCGCGCACATCTCCCAGCTATGAGACTCCGTATACCGTGGACGAAGCCACTGGAAAAAACGGGTGGGGTAACGGATACACTTTTCCCTGCTTGTTTCGCAACGGGGATAAAGGATGGGTGTTGATATCCGAGACCGGAATAGCCGGAGATTATTGCGGTTCGCATCTTACGGGTAACTCCGATGGCAGTTATACAATAGCATATCCCCAGGCGGGGGAAATGAACGGGTGGGGTTCTACCTCCGCCTCCATATCGTTGCCCGGACTCACTCCGTGGCGTACGGTTACGGTCGGGGAAAGTCTTGCTCCCATCGTGGAGACTACTGTGCCGTTTGATGTGGTGAGACCTCTATATGAGCCATCGAGGAAATACGAGCCGAGCCGTGGCACATGGAGCTGGATCATCAAAATGGATCCGAGCTGCAATTTCGATGAGCAGAAACGCTATATCGATTTCTCGGCAGTCATGGGGTATGAGACGGTGCTTGTGGATGCCCTGTGGGACACACAGATCGGATATGACAGGATCGAAGAACTTGCCCGGTATGGTAAGTCAAAAGGTGTGGATCTGTATCTGTGGTATAATTCTAACGGCAGCTGGAATGATGCGCCTCAGGGCCCCCGTGGTGTCATGAATGATATAGTGAGGCGCCGTAAGGAAATGGCCTGGATGCAGAAAACCGGCATACGTGGTATAAAGGTAGATTTTTTCGGGGGTGACAAGCAGGAGACGATGCGCCTCTATCATGACATTCTCGCCGATGCCAATGACTATGGGCTGCTCGTGGTGTTCCATGGTTGCACCCTGCCGCGCGGGTGGGAGCGTATGTATCCCAATTACGCTGCCAGCGAGGCTGTATTGGCCAGTGAGAATCTTCATTTCTCGCAGGGCTGTTGTGATGCCGAGGCATTCAACGCCTGTCTGCATCCATATATCCGTAATACGGTGGGGAGTATGGATTTCGGAGGAAGTGCGCTCAATAAATACTATAGTTCCGACAATAGCGCCGGTGGATCTAAGCGGATGACCTCTGATGTGTTCGCCCTCGCTACGGCTGTGCTTTATCAAAGTCCCGTACAGCATTTCGCCCTCGCTCCCAATAATCTTGAGGATGCGCCGGCGTGGGCGGTGGATTACATGAAAAGCATTCCCGTGACATGGGATGAGACCAGATTCATAGATGGCTATCCGGGTAAATATATAGTCATGGCCCGCAGACATGGAGATATCTGGTATATCGTCGGGGTAAACGCCGGAGATGACAAGCTGAAACTTAACTTGGATATACCTGAGAGTATGAGGCTTTCACCACTTTCACTTTATAGTGATGATGATAATCTCAGCGGCCGCATGAAAGATATTCGCCCGGATAAGAAAGGAAGGGTAAAGGTGTCGGTACCCGGCAACGGAGGATTCGTGATAACAAACCGTCCGGATCCCGATTTCCATGTATATCTATGTTTAGGCCAGTCGAATATGGAGGGAAACGCGCGATATGAGGCGCAGGATACAACGGGTGTGGATCCGAGATTCATGATGATGGCTGCCGTGGATATGCCGGAATTCGCAAGAGAGCAGGGACGCTGGTACCGGGCGTTGCCTCCGCTTGCGCGAAGCACCACCGGTCTGACCCCGGCTGATTATTTCGGACGTGAGATGGTGAAGTCTCTACCTGGGAATATCAGGGTAGGGGTGATTGATGTCGCTGTGGGCGGCTGCCGGATTGAATTGTTTGATACCGATTCGTGCGCGTCACATATAGCATCGCAGCCTGATTGGCTTAAGAATATGGTGAAGGCTTATGACAATAATCCTTATCAGCGGCTATTGGCCATGGCCCGTGAGGCTCAGAGAGCAGGTGTGATAAAGGGTGTACTTATACATCAGGGTGAATCGAATCCCAATGACGTGCGGTGGCCATTGAAAGTGAAGAAGATTTATGAGAGACTCCTGAAGGATCTGGGGCTGAAGGAAGATGAGATAGTGCTGGTGGCAGGAGAGATGCTATCGGCAGACGAGGGTGGCTTGTGCGCACCGATGAATGCCGTGATCAATACTCTTCCGGATGTGATTCCAGGTAGCCGTATAGTGTCATCCAAAGGCTGCAAAGGTGCGCCGGACGGTTTGCATTTCACGGCGGATGGCTATCGTGAATTGGGTCGTCGATACGCTCAGGCTGTCATGAGCGGCTACTGAATTATTCATTCGGCATAGACCTATGAAAATGGCTGCCTCGATTTTTTTAGGCAGCCTTTAATGTGATTTCAGCCTTTAATGTGATTTATTGTCTATAAAGAGTGAAGTAATGACCGGTCAGCAGTGGTAATCGACACAGGCCCGTGCTGATAGACTTGGAGCCATGATTGATGCTGCTGCCACGTGATCGGGGTGTTTGGCATAGATGCCTACTGATTCCATATCAGGAAGAAGTGCGGTGAGCACAAGATCCCAATCTTCAGCCCTGTTGTCATTTATTCCTACCTCAATATCTTGGAGCACATCAATTTTGGAGGGGAGAGTTATGAGAGCGTCTCTGAACGCTTCGGCTACAGCACGCCGCTGAGCTGGTGTGCCGTTAAACTTGAAAGTTACTATATGCTTTACCATTCTGAATATTATTTATTTCAATTCAAGACTAACAGATTTTCAAACGCAAAGTTACGAAAAATAGGTTAACTTGTGTTGTATATAACGGAAATGATGTAACTTTGTGAATAATATAAAATTGTAATCAGTCGACCTATGAACAAAATACTCAATCTGATAGTGCTTCTGTCATGCTTATTGACCGTGGCATGTAGCAGTGACGAACCGGATGCCATCACGCCTATCCACTTTGAAAAGTCCGATTATACCGTAATGCTCGGAAAAGGAGCCGCGATCCCGTTTACGGGGGGCAGCGGTGATTATGAGCTGACGGCAAGTAATCCGGCGGTGCTCGGGAGATTCGGAATCGATATCGAGGCACCTAATCACCGACTTTACGTGCAGCCAGCGCAGGTGGGAGTGTCGGATTTGACAATCAAGGATTTAAAGGGGCAAACTGCCGTTACTCTTCATTTTGTCATCGAGGATTTTTATCTCTCCTTTTCTGTACGCCAAATCGAGGGAACTAATACCAACGAATTCCTGAAGGAAGGGAGAGAGATAAGATTTATCAGAAACAGGGATAATACAAAACCCGTAAAAGTGGTTTGGTATGATAATATTTCATTTTCACCTGTGGACGTTGCGGACGGATTCTTCAACATCGACCGCAGTGACACAAATATATTCACTATGAGATTATCCTTACATCACTCAGACGGAGAGGATTCAGCATTGTATGATTATGAATATACAATGGGTGGCGATGGAGCATACATGACTATATTTGACTCCGTCTTCGATTTCGGGTGGGATAAGAGTATCGCTTCACAGATGTCCCGATCACAACCAGTGAACAGGATTCAGATGATACTCACGGATAAAAGCAATGGCTGTAAAATAACTTGTCAGTTAGAAAAATAACGGTCAAATTCTATATCAGTTAATATGGGCAGTACTTACAAATCCGAGGTATCCAGATTATATGTATGTATCTGCATATTTATGACTCTGATATTTATAGGGTCAATATATCTGTGTTACGAATCTACGCTGATACTGATAATTGATACAGTACTGATGGGGATAGGCCTGCTGATGATTTATGACATGCTGTTGCACACCGATTATACAATTGATGGTCATACACTGCATATAAGGTGTGGAGTATTATTCAGAATGGATTTGCCGATCTCGAAAATCAGCGAGATAACACATAAATCTACAATCCTATCTTCGCCGGCATTGTCTGCAAACCGGATAGGATTGCGATATGGAAAAACTAATTGGGTATACGTCTCACCCAAAAATCAGGCAGACTTCATCACCTCATTAAAATCCATTAATCCCGCCATAATAATCAGATAGGGCTATTCAGAAAATGGTCACCTGATTATTAGTAAGAATTATATATTATTTATATCTTAACAGCCCACCGATGAGTTCATCACGGTCGTACGATATAATCAGTCCCAACCTTCACCGCTGGGATTTATGACATAATATTAGCCATCAAGAAATAATTTTCTCGGAGCGTACATAGAACTCATTGCAACCAATCTCTAACTCAATGGTCTGTTAAGTGAAGTTCTTGTATAACAATATTAAAAATGTATGTGGTCGTGAAAGAACAAATTCATAATCTTTAATCTTTTTCGAAATTAATGAGATCGTTTAAATTCTTAATATTGTTTCTGTACCACAGATATTCAAGAGTAAATCCCAAGATTGTAAGTCCCCAAGTGAAAAACATTCTCCAAGTATGAATAAACATAGGAGTAAATGAGAACCATATCAGCAGAGGTATTAATACAGCAGCAGTTGCAAGTTCAAGATTCCGATACAATTTCTTTACTGAAACAATAATTGTCATAATATCTGTGTGGGTATTTTCCCATAAATTAATAGACTTAATAGCACGGTAAGTCTTAATTCCAAAAAGATTGGCAATTAATATAGTCAGACAAAATACTATCAGCCACCAAGATGGAAACCTCATCGGAGACCAGAGAGGAGAAAGAGCCATAAGGATTATACAAATTACCGTAATTATCCCCTCCCAAATGCTTCTTTTCAAAAGCCTTGTCTTTATGTCATTCTTTTTGAGAACAACCTTGTTCTTCTCATCTTCACTTATGTGTGAATCAATATGAGGTTTTACCGATTGCCATGTATTTCTCAGATCCTCAAGTTCCATACTTATTCCTCCTTTCGTGATGAGATTTTTTCTTTTATTCTATATAAACGTGACGCCACAGTATTCCTGGGAATACCCAGGTTGGACGCTATTTCCTCATAACTCAATTCATCGAGCCACATCAATATCAAGGCCTTCTCTACTGGATTAAGTTGTGTTATCACGGAGTAAAGCCATTCCATTTTTTCTTTCCATTCATTGTTGTTGTCATCTTGAAAATGGACTGTGGGCAATTCGTCAAGTGAAATGGTTTTAATTTTTTGTGAAAGCTTCCTCAAGGAGAAAAGGCAGGTATTGATACATACTTTATACACCCAAGTTGTTTCAGAACTCTCGTGTCTATAATTACGATATCCTTTGAACAACGAAATCAGAACCTCTTGCCGGAGGTCGTCATACGTTATATCTTTTGTAGCATAAAAGAAGCAGACATTGAAAATTATCTTTTCATGTCGTCCAACCATAGTGGTAAATGCTTTATTATAGTCCGAAGTATTCATCGTCTGTTCCCTTATACAAAGTTAGTAGCAATTTTGGTCGAAAAGTTCCCTTTCATTCGATAATTGTTGAGCAATTGTGACAATAGTTCGTAATTATTTAATCCTGAAAAACTCCTATTTTATAGGTGACACACTACTCATTATTTCCCGTATTTCAAAATGTGACAGCCTTGTGGACATAATATAGCTCGGTAAATATTACCTTAATCAGTCCATGGCAATGGGATTCCTCAAGAAAGAATTTTCTTCAGAGTTCACAATGAATGTTAAAATAAAATGCTAATTTTGTAATATGGACGAGAAAACTCCTATACCACTTGCCCCCGTATCGCAAGACAATGAGATAATCCTCTACCAACCAGACTCAACAATTAAACTTGAAGTTCGGCTGGAGAATGAGACAGTATGGCTCAAACGCCAACAAATAGCCACTCTCTTTGATAGAGATGTTAAGACAATTGGCAAACACATTGCCAATGCGTTGAAGGAAGAACTTGATGGGATTCCAACTGTCGCAAATTTTGCGGCAGTTCAAATTGAGGGTAACCGTACAGTGACTCGTAATATTGAATATTATAATCTTGATGTCATTATTTCCGTAGAATACAGAGTAAAGTCTAAAAGAGGTATTCAATTCAGAGCCTGGGCTAACAAGATATTGAAAGACTATCTCCAGAAAGGATACAGTATAAATCAGCGCTTAATGCACATGGAAAATCGGATTGATCACAGGCTTTCCGAACATGACAGCCAAATAAAGAGCTGAGCAATAGGATGGATTTATTTGTCAGGACATCTCTTCCACCAAAAGAAGGAATAATCTATAACGGGTATATATTCGATGCATATACTCTTATGAGCGATCTTATACGCAGTGCCAAAAGCCGTGTCATCATGGTAGATAATTATATCCACGATTCAGTATTGCGTCAGCTTGACAAGCGAGCGACAGGAGTGAATGCCACAATATTTACACCATCGATCAGCAAGGTTATGCGCCAGGATCTGGAACGCCATAATGCTCAGTATGCTCCAATTGAGGTGAAGCTTTTCCGCAGGGCTCATGATCGTTTCCTTATAATTGACTATACCATCTTCCATGTCGGAGCATCATTCAAGGATTTAGGTAAGAAACTTACCGCCTTCTCTAAGATGGATATTATGACTGCTGACGAATTGATAAACTATCTTGAAATTTCTAAGTGATTACCGATCGAAACAATTGTCTGGGACTCCAGAATATTGTATTATTTAAGCAGGGCATCTGCGAATTAATCAATTAATTGATATGACGTGTTCGATAGATTTTATAGAGGAATTGTGTGAGATACTTTCTCCTCTGGGAGAAGTCAGAAGCGGAAAATGATGGGCGACTACGTTATTTATGTCAATGAGAAGTGCGTGATTACCGCCTGCGACAATCTGGCTTATGTGAAAAAAATACCGTGTATAGAGGCTTTGATGGCAGATGCGGAAATCGGGACACCCTATTCGGGTGCCAAAGAAGCGTATATACTCGATTTATCACACCGTTAAAATGCATTGAAAGTTGTGACTGAACTATGGGAGCATCTGCCGTTCCCAAAAAGTAAAACCATAAAGAAAAGCTGAACATGTTCCTGTCCATCCTTACATACCGGAAGCTTTTGGGAGGATATGCGTAGTGATTACCCTGACATAGTTGACAAGATAGTGAGCGGGAAAATAGACCGTCCGCTTGGTAGCTCCCATCCCCGTTTTCCAAATATGATATATCCTGTTAATTATGGATTTGTCGATGATGTATATGCCGAAGACGGGGAGAATCAAGATGTCTATTTATTGGGCATTGACATCCCTGTGTCTGAATTTACTGGTCGCGTCATAGCCGTATATTGTAGAATTAACGATGTGGAGGACAAATGGATAGTATCTTATGATGGCAAAGATTTGTCAGATGAACAAATTCTCAGGCAAATACATTTTCAAGAACAGTATTTTCAAGGCAAATTGCTACGATAACAAAACTGCTATACCCCTGAACCCCTCCATATAAAATATTGATTATTTGATGCTTATTGCCTAAATGCAAGAATTTTATCTAATTTTGCACAAATAATGAAAAATTTATTTTGTTGTCGTATGATTATTTAGAAAATTTGTAACACAAACATTATCATTCGATTCTGATAAACTTGTATCACTTGCCGAAAACTGAATAGTAAGTTTAAAGTGGTTTTTATAGTATTTTCTGTTTCATTCGTGCTATTGATGTTCGTGCCTGACAAGTATCATTTTAAGCCTAAGCCTCGTAGGCTGCGCAGGTATCGCTCTAGGAAAAACACAGCTTTGCCCTGGATGAGAGGTGATGACGATAGCAAGAAGAGGCAGAATTACTTTTGAGATGATCAGATATTTCCGCGTGTGTTTAAGGGCTATATGTCTGATAAATTTGTATCAACTACAGAAAACGGAATAGCATGTTAAAAGTTGTACTGATAGAATTAGCTGTTGTATTTGTCATAATGAAGTTCGTACCAGACAAATATCTGCCTAAGCCGAAGCCTCGTAGACGGCGCAGGTACGTTCATCAAGTCGCATGTCATACGGTCTGCCATGGATGGGCGGTCGAGTCCCCAGAAAGTAGTATAGAAACTCTGTGTTAGAATATATTGCATAAAAGAGGCTGCGCCTATTTTGACACAGCCTCTTGCCGTTGGCGGAGAGGGAGGGATTCGAACCCCCGGAGGTGTGACCCTCAACGGTTTTCAAGA
>CAZBWZ010000025.1:0-25856 GCA_964495725.1 uncultured Bacteroides sp. | reverse complement strand
AACTCACATAAAAACCACAAAATCCTTTGCGAGGCCATGGCCTCGGTTTTTGCGCATTTTTTTAAGTTTTCGCGTGTGATATTCTCATCATACATGCCAGTCATTATGTCATTGATCTTTGGCCTCTGACTAAACTCTTCCGTTCACTAAAAATGCGTGTTTAATCTGCTCTGCGTGCGAGATTTTTGTTGGATAATTACAAGAAAATATTTAATTTTGCATGTATGAGAATGATGCCGCTAATCATACTGTTCTGCTTTTTGCTTGGAGCGTGCCAAAATGACACACATCTGCAACGTGTGCTCGATGAGGCCGACCGTATGGTAATGACGGATCCTGACTCTGCTGTAACCATGCTCGGGCAGCTCGATGTGAGTGCAGCTACCGCTTCTCAAAAAGCGCATCATGCGCTCCTCCTCACCAAGGCGCGCCACAAAGTCCATATCATCGAGACCGATGACTCGCTTATAAGGATCGCATCCGATTACTACCGTGGCAGCGGTGACAGCCTTGAGACACAGAGCCTGTTCTACTTAGGTATTGTTCTTGGCAACAAAGGGGATTATTCACATTCGCTTGTTTCCCTGATGGAGGCTGAGGATTGTGCCACCTCTGATGGCGATGGTTTTTATCTCGGCATGGCATCGAGGGAGCAGGCTCAGATATATAGTAATCTCTTAGAATACGACCGGGCAGTGAAGTATTTCAACAAGGCTATAGAGTCTTTAACCGAGTTCATCGTCCGCTACATGCAGCCTGGGAGCGGATATATATTCCTCAGTCTCTGGTCTACTCATGTAAGATTGACGAAGCGTACGATTCTATCCAGGTTCTTGCCAAGGACAGTCTGATTCAGTCTGATGAGGCTCTGAGAAAGGAATTCCTCTGGATTGCGAGCAATGAATGTTTTGAGAGGAAAGATTACGAACAGTCTGAACGGTATTTCGACATACTTGTGGAAGAAGGATCAATCCCCTCGTCAAAAATGTATTCTCAGATGGCTATGCTGCAACTTGAAAAAGGGGATATTACTAATGCCCGCAGATATTACAATCTCGCGACAGACAGTCGGGAAACCCTTGCTGACAGTTTGGCCGCCCTGTCTGCCCTTTCCAGGATTCATGAGGCGGAAGGTGATTATAAAAATGCTTATAAGGAAGCTGAAATTGTGTACGATAATACCTACCGATTGACGGATAAGATCATCACGCACCCTTACACCGCATTGGTCAATGACTATTACCGCTCGGAGGTTGACCAAAAACGGCAATGCTTTATCGGACTAAACTCCGTGTGATGGTATGGATTGTTGTATCCTTCGCTCTGTTGCTGGTCTCAGTGTTAATGATCTACATCTACCGGCGAAGAATGAATCAGAAAAATCTGGAAAGAGAGACTATGATCAGGGATCTGACACGGCTTGAAGCCCGGATTACAGAGCTGTCAAAAGTGAAATCCGGTGAAAAGCCTGAAAATGACACAAATTCGTTTACTTTCAAATTTATTGAGTCGATCTGTGACAGTAGATACACATTGTATTCAGAGGGTAAAGGTGACGAGGCTTTTGGTATCAGAGCCTCTGAGATTATACGTCAGTTGGCAGATGATGAGAATCTTGGGTGGTTGGAGAGGTATCTCAACGAGCATTTCGATAATCTGATGGCGCGTTTCCGCCAGCAGACAGTAGGAATAAGCCAGCGCCAGTACAATATCTCCATATTCGTGTTTCTGGGTTTTTCAGATTCTACAATTGCAGCGATCTTTTACAAAAATCCGGTATCGAATCCCCGTCAGGAGCGATACCGCATCAGAAAGAAAATTAAGGAGCATCCGACTCCTGACTCTTCCCTTTTTCTTAAGTATTTTTGATACGCTTCTTAAAGACCTCTACAAATACACATCTATAAGAAAAGCTCACATTAAATATCAAGTATGGTATTTCTAATCATACCCCTCCATGCTGGTCATAGCTGTATCCATGGATTTTATGATTTTGAAATTTCAAACACTCGGGTTACAGATGGCAGCAGTGGTGGAAATCCGTGATAGCCCCAGTCTTTGATATGCCCAAGATACCTTTTGTGGCAGTTTCAACATCTGCACTATATTAAAAGATACATAATTAGTCAATTACCAGTTTATTATATTACAAACATAGTGTATATTTCTTATAATCAATATTTTAGTATCAAGATACCCTTAAGTTACGATATTTCTTAATTTATATAATTTAATACATTGCTATTCAATATATTAAATTGTTACTTGTTACGGTAATTATACGCAAAATAATTTGTTGATGACAGTTCTTTAGCATAAATTTGCAACAATACATCCACAAAAATTTTGAATGTTATGAGGCATCGGATTTATAAAAGAATTTTTATCTCACTATTGATTTCGATATTCAGTATATCGGTATCTTATGCTGCCGTAGATACGACTAATGGTGGTGCTCCTATTATACTGAAGCCTACTCATGATATATCAGGACATTCCAAGCCCACTGTGCCACCGCTGCTGCAGTTGAGTGCTACAGTAGACCGAGATCGCATTACCATTACGTCTTCACAAAATGTGATGGCACGCGTAACCGTTACAGACTGTGAGGATGAGGAATGTTATTTTGACAGCATGGCCATGATATCGCCGACCTACAGCTTTTACCTTCCTGACATCACCGGTGATCTGCTCCTTCACATCTTTTTTATTGGTGAAACCGAATACATAGGTCTCCTCGACCTCAATTGGTAAAAAGGTATATGTACCATTTCTGCGCCTATTATTTAGTTCAGATCATGTCTAAATCAATTGGTATCTGCATCGATTTACTGTCAACTTAAGATTTAAAATAAAACAATCACGAGACTTGTAATCAAAAAACACCAATATAAAACTTAAAAATATGAAATCAAACTATTACAAGCCCCTCCTGTTGGCTATGTCCTATTTCATAGCTACGGCGACGGGACTCTGCGGAGAGAATACCGGTGCCGGTGAATACAAGCCGCTGCTTGAGCAGGGCAAGACATGGAGGTACTCGACTGTAGACTGGACGACCATACAATATCCGACGTTTAACCCGGGCAGCCCCACAGAGCGCGTCAAGGAAGCCAGGCTGGAGGGGTACGAGACCATCAATGGCGAGACATATATGAAGCTCAACACTTATTGCTATGATGAGGATCTTGCCGAATATTACAATGACCCGAAATACCCGGAATACAATAATACGATGTATTATCTGAGGGAGGATACAGAAGCCGGAAAGGTATATTTCTACCCCAATGAAGATTTCTGGGATTATATATCATGGGAACATTGGATCAATCAACTTTGGATATACGAGGAATGGTGTCTGAATGAGCCGGGTCTCCTCTATGATTTCAAATCCACGGATGGCCATAATTTCTCAGTCTATGACACTAAGGAGATCTCACCCGTCACACTCACAGACGGCGATCACAGATGCTTTATCATAGATGAAAACTACAGAAGGGATATATACAGGATAATCGAAGGAATTGGCTTGACAGGCATGGGCAAACATGCGGCATATAGTGAGGGTTGCAGTATCCTGGGCATATCAATGTCCGGCAGGCCTGCTTTCCCGGATCCATATTACGATTCATATCTTTATGAGGTGGTGAACGCAGACGGAGAGGTGATCTACTCTGACGACGGTTACCGTCCGGGATGGTGGCGTGCAGCGGTAGGCATCACCGATGCCGTGGCACAGGCCAAAGTAAACGTGAGTGCCGACGGTATCATCATCACCGGCGCACCTGATATGGAGGCCTGTCTGTGTGACATGCAGGGCCGGGTGCTGGAGCAGCGTCCCACTCAAGGCGGCTCGCTGACACTCAGCACCGCAGGTCTGGCTCACGGTGTGTATCTGCTGCGCCTCGGCTCAAAAACATACAAGATCGCCGTCAAGTAGGAAAACGAATACGACACGTACCCTTATTGAATTCAGTAGCGCCCTGTCGGCTCGTGGCCGACAGGGCGCTTTACAATATGCCCCCAACCCCCTGAAGGGGGAGTTATCCTCATAGGAGCTCCCATTTAGGGGGCTTGCAGATGAAAGAGACTTAAGTGAAATCGGGGAAGTTTGAGGCGGCCTATAATAAAAAGATGGGTAAAACGTTATTTTTAAATATGCCTGCAGCCACAGGCCCTAACAAATTACCCCTCTGCCACTGATGTCACGCCGCCTTACCAGATCATCCGCTGCCTGTGGCGCCGTCCTGCTGATGCTGCTGACGGTGCTGCTCGGGTCATGCAACGCTCAGAAGAAGAATACGGCGATGTCGCGTCAGTACACGGCGTTCATCACCCGCTACAATATCTATTACAACGGCGACAAGCACTATAAGGAGACCCTCCACGATATGGAGGAGAAATACGAAGACGACTACTCGCGCACGCTGATGATGCACCCCGCCGAGGCAAGGGCAGACAAGAAGGTGACTCAGCCCACAGGCGATTTCAGACGCAGTATCGAGAAGGCCCAGAAGGCCATACAGGTGAGGTCGATAAAGAAGAAGCCACAGCGCAAGAGCGGCAGGAACAACGACCCCAAATACAAGGAGTGGATGAAGCGCGAGGAATACAACCCCGTGCTCCACAACTCATGGATGATGATGGGACGCAGCCAGTATCTCAACGGCGACTTTCTCGGAGCGGCCTCCACATTTCATTACATATCAAAGCATTTCTCATGGCTGCCGGTCACCGTCACCGATGCCAAACTGTGGCAGGCCCGCAGCTATCTGGCGATGGACTGGCTGTACGAGGCCGAGATAATCATCACCCGCATCAAGCCCGAAGAGCTCACCACGGGACAGCTGAGATACCTCTACAATTTCGACTACGCCGACCTGTATATCCGCAACAAGGATTACCAGAAGGCGATACCCTATCTCACCGCCGCCATCGACGAGAGCTCGGGCGCACAGGCCAACCGCCTGAGATTCCTGTTAGGACAGCTCTACACGGCATTGGGCGACAACCAGAACGCCTATCTGGCATTCAAGAAGGTGGGCAGCTCCAACTCAGCCTCTTACCGCACCAAATTCAACGCCCGCATCAAGCAGAGCGAGGTGTATACCGGAGCCGATTACCTCAAGGAGGTGAAATCACTCGCCGCCATGGCCAAGTATGACCGCAACAAAGAATATCTCGACCAGATATACTACGCCATAGGCAATCTCTATCTGGCCCACGGCGACACCACCAAGGCTATCGAGAATTATGAGAAGGCGGCGGAGAAGAGCACCCGCAACGGCATAGACAAGGCTATCTCGCAGGTGACCCTCGGCGGCATATACTTCGCCAGGGCCAATTATGACAAGGCACAGCCGTGCTATTCCGAGGCCGTGCCTCTGCTGCCCGAGTCGTATCCCGATTACAAGTTGCTGAAGCTACGCTCGGACGTGCTCGACAATCTGGCCGTGTATGCCCAGAATGTGGCCCTGCAGGATTCGCTGCTGCACCTTGCCTCCTTGCCCGAGAGCGAGCGCCTCGCCGTCATAGACAAGATAATCGAGAACCTCAAGAAGCAGGAAAAGGAGGAGGCCGACCGCCAGCGCCGAGAGGAGTATATGGCACAGAATGCCGGTAATGATAACCTCAACGACAACAACCGGCGCGAGTTCAATATCAACACCGACAACTCATGGTATTTCTACAACACCACGACGCGAAATTCCGGCAAGGCCGAATTTCAGCGCCGCTGGGGCTCGCGTAAGCTCGAAGACGACTGGCGCCGCCGCAACAAGACGGTATTCAACTCGTCAGACTGGGGAGAGGATACCGACGGCTCCGGGCAGGGTGACCTCACGGACGAGGCAGACGCCACCGACCAGACTGAAGAGAAGGACTCCTCGGAAAAGGAAAAGGCCGCCGACCCCCATGAGCGAGAGTATTACCTGCGCCAGATACCCATGACCGATGCAGAGAAGAATACCGCCCACGAGGTGATACAAGACGGTCTGTATAACATGGGTGTGATACTTAAGGATCAGCTTGACGACAACAAGGCCGCTCTCAGGCAGTTTGACCGCCTGCTCACCGATTATCCCGACAATGTCTACCGTCTCGATGTCTACTATAATCTGTATCTGATGTTCATGCGCGCGGGAGACACGGCCGCCGCCGAGACCTACCGTAACCTGATACTGCGCGACTTCGCCGACTCGAAATACGGCATAGCCCTCAGCGACCCGAATTACATCGAGAACCTCAAGCAGATGGACAGCCGCCAGAACCGCCTCTACGAGGAGACCTATCAGGCATATCTTGACAATGACAACGCCAAGGTGCATCAGGCGCTCCAGACAATGAAGACCGACTATCCGCTGAGCAAGCTGATGCCCAAATTCATGTTTCTCGACGCTCTGACCTACGTCACCGAGAAGAAACCCGAAGAATTCAATGCCGTGCTGCGCGAGATGCTCGAGCGCTATCCCGACACCGACCTGGCGCCCGTGGCCTCGGCATGGCTCAAGGGCATGGCTCAGGGACGGCAGCTGCAGACAGCCGCCGACGGGCGCAATATGCGCGGTATGCTGTGGGATATACATCTGTCGGCCGATTCAACCGCAGTGGTGGGTGACAGCATTGCCTTTGAGATAGACAACGACGCGCCTCAGATGCTCGTGCTCGTGTATCCGGTGGATAAGGTTAACGCCAACGAATTGCTGTATGAGATCGCCCGATTCAACTTCAATTCGTTTGTGGTCAAGGATTTTGACCTCGAGCAGATGAACTTCGGCCGTCTGGGTATGCTTCTGGTCAAGGGCTTTGACAACCAGCGTGAGCTCAATCACTACCGCAAGGTGATGACCGATACGCCTGATTTCAGGTTGCCGGCCGATGTGGCGCCGGTGCCGATATCGGTGCATAATTTCGACCTGTTGCTGCAGGGGCGTACATTCGATGACTATTTCAGATTCCTCGAAGAGCACGATTATGAGGATGCGCAGGCCGGATTCCTGCCTCCCGACAAGATCGAGACACTCGAAGAGGCAGAGGAGAACGCTGCCGGGATAGAAAAAGAAATTTCTGATGAGACAGTGAACAATGTCGACTCCACGGTTGTTAATATAGACAGCACTATGATCGAACCGTACCCGGAAATCCCCGATATTCCGCAGCCTGTGCAGCCCGAGGCAAAGCCGGAGCCTGTGCAGCCCGCGCCTCAGCAGCCCAAGGCCGAGCCGGCGAAACCGGCACAGCCCGAGCCGCAGCCCAGGCCGATGTCCAAGCCACAGCCCGCACAGCCTGAGATACCGACGGGAAGCGAGGGTGACGACGATCCGTTGCTATCACCTTAACGACCGTGAACTTTCAATTATGGTAGACAATAAATATTCTATACTCTGGGCGGATGATGAGATCGACTTGCTGAAACCACATCTGCTGTTTCTCAGAAACAAGGGGTATGACCTCATCACCGTCAATAATGGACGTGACGCTCTCGACAGGGTCGCCGCCGACCACTCGGTCGACCTCGTGATACTTGACGAGAATATGCCGGGACTATCCGGTATCGAGACGCTGTCGCAGATATCGCAGATGCGTCCCGAGCTGCCCGTGGTGATGATCACCAAGAGCGAGGAGGAGAATATTATGGATCAGGCGGTGGGCAACAAGATTGCCGACTACCTTATCAAGCCTGTCAATCCCAAGCAGATACTGCTTGCCATAAAGAAGATACTCCATAGCGATACGCTCGTGTCGCAGCAGGTGACCACCGACTACCGTCAGGAATTCGCCAACATCTCATCCATGATCAATGCCGCCGACACCATCGCCGACTGGTACGAGCTGTATTCCCGCCTCGTATACTGGGAGATGCACCTGGCCTCCGCAGAGACCAACATGGACGAGCTGCTCGACATGCAGCGCACCGAGGCCAACAGCGAGTTCTGCAAGTTTATCAAGCGCAATTATGACAGATGGGTGGGTTCCGAAGGCCCGACCGGGGATGCACCGCTCATGTCGCCCCGTGTGATCCCCGACAGGGTGTTTCCGATGCTCGATGCCGGCGACAAGGTATTCTTCATCGTCATCGACAACTTCCGTCTCGACCAGTGGCGCACCATCAAGCCCCTGCTGGCCGATATCTTCACTGTAAGCGATGAGTCGCTCTATTGCTCGATACTGCCCACGGCCACGCAATACGCCCGTAACGCCATATTCTCGGGCCTCATGCCCGGACAGATCGAGAAGATGTTTCCCGAGCTGTGGATCGACGAGGAGTCTGAGGAGGGCAAGAACATCAACGAGAGTCCGCTGATAGCCACGTTGTTTGACAGATACCGTCGCAAGGTAGCTTTCCAGTATCATAAGATCAACGACTCGGTGGGCAGCGAGAAGGCCCTGAAGAATTTCTCAAAGTTTGAGAATAATCAGTTCAATGTGCTTGTGATCAACTTCATCGATATGCTCTCGCACGCCCGTACCGAGTCAAAGATGATACGCGAGCTGGCCAGCAGCAACGCCGCCTACCGCTCGCTCACCGGCTCATGGTTCCGCCATTCGCCTATTCTCGACATATTCAGGCGCATAGCCGACAAGGGCTACAAGGTGGTGCTCACCACCGACCACGGCACCATCAAGGTCGATAATCCTATCAAGGTGATAGGTGATAAGAACACCAATACCAATCTGCGGTATAAGGTAGGCAAGAATCTCAATTACAACATAAAACAGGTGTATGAGGTGAAGCGGCCCGACACAGTGGGGCTCCCGTCGCCCAATGTGTCGTCGACCTACGTCTTTGCCACCAACCGCGACTTTTTCGCCTACCCCAACAATTATAACTATTACGTGCAGTATTACACCGATACATTCCAGCATGGCGGAATATCGATGGAGGAGATGCTCGTGCCTGTAGTGACCCTTACGCCTAAGTCATGATGATGATGTGAGGGCGGGGAGTGTGTATCAGTAAATTTTTATTTTAATATAATCCAGCCTATGAAATCTTTTGAGATTAAAGTTGACTCGATGGAGCAGCTGCCTGAGGCGGCGCGCCAGTTTGTAGGGATGATGGAAGACGAGACCGTGTATGCCTTCTACGGCGACATGGGCGCGGGCAAGACCACATTCATCAATCAGCTCTGCAAGGAGCTCGGTGTCGATGATGATGACACGAGCTCGCCGTCGTTCTCGATCATCAACGAATACCGCTCGTCGACCACCGCCGAGCTTATCTACCATTTCGACCTCTACCGCATCGAGGATATAGACGAGGCCCTCGATATCGGTATCGAGGACTATTTTGACAGCGGCGCCCTGTGTCTGATCGAGTGGCCCGAGCGTATAGAGCAACTGCTGCCCGATGATACGGTCGTGGTCAATATCAAGGTCAATGACGACGATACGCGCGTGATCAGCCACAGCTGACCTTAACAGACCTGAATATACTGATTTGGAATTATTTATATTGAGATAAAGATAGGAGACTTATGTGTACGATTGTATATGTGGATGAGGCCGATTCCACCAATACGCTCCTTGCCTCCCACGCATCGGGGTTTGAGCATGGATCGGCTCTGGCAGCCTATCGCCAGACAGCCGGACGCGGACAGCGCGGCAACCACTGGGAGTCTGAGCCCGGAAAGAATCTGACGTTTTCTGTCATGCTGTGTCCGGGAGAGATCACGGCGTCGCGGCAGTTTGAGCTGTCACAGATTGTGTCGCTCGCACTCATAAAGGTGCTGAGGGAGAAACTCTCGACCGATGAGGTGTATGTCAAGTGGCCTAACGATATCTATTATAAGGATAAGAAAATCGCGGGCATCCTGATAGAGAATGCCGTCAGCGGCGCGCGCATCAAGCGTTCGATCGTTGGGGTGGGGCTCAACGTGAATCAACAGACATTCCCGGGTGATGTGCCCAATCCGGTGTCGATGACCCACATCAGCGGCAAGACATACGACCTCGACAGCCTGCTTGAGACCGTGATCAGGCGTATCGTCAACGACTTCGATAAATACGAGGAGAAGCCGGAGCACATCAAGTTGGCAGCCCGCTACCGCTACATGCTGTGGCGCGGCGAGGGCTACTGGCCCTACCGCGAGACAGAGACCGGACGCGAGTTCAGGGCGCGTGTGGCCGCGATCGCGCCTACGGGGCATCTGACGCTGGCATTTGACACGGGCGAGTTCAGGACCTACGCCTTCAAGGAGGTGGAGTTTGTGCTCTGAGGCCGGATTGTCGGCTACAAGCCCCCAACCCCCTGAAGGGGGAGAGTTGCCAAGAGGGCTGGAGCTCCACCAAAAATCCTGCGTGGCATCTGCCCTGATCCCGCGCCGGCTCTTTAGAGCCAACCGATCTGCCTACGGAATCCTTCCCTATCCCGAGTCACACGTAGAGGGGCGGAGTGTTCTAGTGGTCGGAAGACTTTAATCTGAGGCCATAGAGATAACATCAGACAAGCATCGATGGTAAAGAATATCACACGCAAAAACGAGAGAAACGCACAAAAACATGAGGCCAGGGGCCTCAAAAAAGTTTTTGCGTGTTTTTGTGTAGTTTTCGCGTGTGCTCATGATAGCGGCAGAGATTACATCAAGGAGAGAGCCGGGGATGATGTCAGATTAAAGTCTTCCGACCGTTAGAAGGCTGAGTGGCAGAGAATCTTTTTAAGGAAAAGGATTGAGAAGGATTCCGAAGGCGGGATTTAGAGGCTCTCCGAGCCAACGGGGATGGAAGCAGATTATAACGCAGGAATTATTATATGGCCCACGCCTCAATCAACCTTAAAACAATCACCACCAAAAATCCTGCGAGCCATCTGCCCTGATCCCGCGCCGGCTCGCAGAGCCAACCGATCTGCCTACGGAATCATTTCCTATCCCGGACTTGTCTCGTCCATGACACCCTCATAGCCACTCCCCCTTTAGGGGGCTGGGGCCCACTTTACACCCGGTCTTATGATAATATGCTTTTAAACATCAAAATTTGTGGGGTGATAATTTTGCGTTTTCAACTTACCTGTGTACCTTTGAGGTGCTGAAAATCAAAATCCTCCTCCAATGAAAAAAGAATCCTTTTCCCGGTGTCATACAAAGGCGCGCGTGGACACGCCCGTGGGGTACATCGCCTCGGGGAGGATGCACTACTACATACGCGACCACCAGGGCAACGTGCGCCAGGTCACCGACAGCGACGGCAACGTGGAGCAGGACAACCACTACTATCCCTACGGCGGCAAGGAATACCTTACCACGGGCGGTGCCAACCTGCTCGACTTCACCGCGCGCACCTACGACCCCACCATCCTGCTGTTCCACACCCCCGACCCCCTCCGCGACAAATACCTCCCCGTCCACTCCTACCTCTACTGCGGCGCCAACCCCATCATGTTCACCGACCCAACCGACATGAAACTACAGCTTTCAGGAAGTAAGGAAGATATTATTACAACAATCAGAGTGTATGAGAAATATACGGGTTGTAAATTGAAGTTTTCAGTTAATGAAACAGGGATAGTAAGTGTTCAACCTTGTAGTAATACTGATATGAAATTCAGCGAAGCTCAAGAGCAATGTGCAAATGTAATGATGCGGGTTATAGAGGATAATAATCTGACATCTATCAATATCGTAAATAACTCAGAGAGTATCGCGATAGCAGATGCTGTCTCTTCAACTATAGATATAGGAGACATAACGGCATTGGGTGACAATTATCATGTGACTTCAGGTTACACACTTGTACATGAAACATGGGAACAATATAAACTTCAAAATGGTGACATAAAAAGTATTGGGACCAAGACCGATAAGGATTTTTTGTAGCACATAATAAAGCAATAAAAGTTGAGAATCTGATTTCGGGTTTTGAATATAGTGAGGACTACAAAGACCGACTAATGGATAATTATTATAATTTTGAGGATAGCGATTATATGGAATTAAATATAAATAATACAAAAACTGGCGATGGGTATTATTCTACAAATGTAGTTTTTTTTCAAAATAACGTGAAAAGCATAACAGAATTTAAACATGAAGTCAAACAATAACAATGAGACTATTGATCCTGATAATATCTCTAATTCAACTTTCGAATATTTTAGCATGTTATGCATCAGACAAAGCCAACTCTCAACTTTTTAATGAGGTAAAAATTAGCGATGATGATCCGAGACTTTTCGATTATGATGATTCCATATTTATAAACCGTAATCTGATAGATTCGATTTTAAGGAGTATTTGCGGGGAAAGAATAGATCCATCAGATATGACATTTTTACGTATTGAAAGAACATCAGAGGTATTGAATATTATAGAATTAGCCAATATATTCGTTAATGTTAGGAGTATGGATATTATTTATGAGCATTCATATTGCCATGCACCTTATCCGATACCGATACGTGACCTGTACAAGCTATATCAGTCCTTTTTAGATATTCAAAATATTGAAGCAAGAGATATTATCGATGTGATTAATATCAAGAAAAAAATCCGACATCTGGCAACAATCGAAGGGATAGTGCTGAAATGCTATACCTTAGAACAATTTATGGATCAAGATGATAAATATGGAGAGACTGATTCCTTATTTTTTGAACTAGAAAAAATCTCAAGAAAATACAAGTATGGGACAATAGATATTACACCGCGTCCAAAAGTCTGCTATTTGTTTGATCTACCAACAATGTCAACTTTTGAAAAGATTGAAATACTTAAATGCATGATTGAGAAACTGAATTATGCTTACGGACAATACAGAGGATACGAGACTGTGTTTGATGATAGAATCAAACGTTGGAGACAGGCTATAGACTCGCTCCAATCCGTGAATCCAAAGTGCAATTAGATTTGTTATATGAAGTCGTTTGAACTTATTACAAGATGTTAATTCCATATATGATGTTACCCTCATTGTTACCCTTTCGAATTCTTTACGGTCGATTTTTTCTCTTTCCTGGGTCACGATGGATTCCCATCGCTCCCTCAAAGAAGCTCAAAATCGCCTTGTAAATAATCTCGAAATGTTAATTTGTAATAAGTTTAAACGACTTCAATATCAACTTTATGACGTTATGAAGAACAATCAATATTTTTCTGGATTGCATCTCTTTGCAATCCTATTTATCAGCATCCTGTTAATTCCATGTAGCATATCCGCATATAAGACTATTAACGGATTCAAGTTTTTTGAGCAAGGCAAAGTGGTGGAAACAGAGAATGGAAATTTTGAATTTCCAAAAATTAAGGACTATAATGAAATAATCCCATTGGAGCTTACACCGTGCTTTATTGACAGTGTCATCTTTACAGACGTTTTTTTAGCACGGGACATTTGGGAGGCAAGAGGAGACACATTGACAGAAGAAGAATCAGACGGTAGACGCATTTTGTACATAAATTTGACGAATTTCCCACGTGAATATAATAGCGTTGACTCGACGGAAATGGATAGCCTTAATAAGACTTTTGGCACAACAATCCTGAGTGACCGACCCGATAGACTAAATTTTTCAGAACAGGCTAAGAATTTTTATAAGACAGGCCGTAATGTTATTTATTTTGACTATGCTCTCTGTAAAGACTCATTAGTAATCAGTGTCTACAAGTACGAATACAGTTTCAATAAGAAAAAAAGCGTAATAAAGAAATTAAATCATCTGAACTTCATACACAAGTACAATTGTACTGAAAATGAGTGGGAGCTGTCAGATGTCACTGAAACCAAAGATTATTTTCCGGAGATATATCGGTCGGATTAC
Source organism: uncultured Bacteroides sp. (assembly GCA_964495725.1). GTDB lineage: Bacteria > Bacteroidota > Bacteroidia > Bacteroidales > Muribaculaceae > CAG-873. The sequence continues at coordinate 12,103 of CAZBWZ010000025.1, read as the reverse complement.
CTTCGGGAATCAATACTCGATGATCTTAGAACTTATCTGTCGACTTATCACCGTTACAAGCGCTGGTGTATGGCAAAATGGTTTCCAGAAGAAAACTACACTATCTCAGATACATATCAGAATACCTATCTTAATAGTTTTGATTTCCCTACAGGTGTACTCGATAATTTCACTGATTCCTTGTACCAGCTACCCAGAGAATACTATTATTTAAATCCCAAAGAATATCGTACTTTAAATAAAAGAATATTCAAAGACTCAAAGAAAGTATTAAAACTGGAGTATAAACTTAAAGGAGACTCACTGATAGTCCATTTCCATCTTGAAAGACATTCTTTTAATGCAAAAGAGAATTTTTTTGATATCACAACTTCATCGTTGGGATATTTTGTACACAGGTATGATTGTGACACACGCCGGTGGAAGAGAATATTCGAGACTTTCTATGTTTACTGAATCCCGAAATAAAACCTATTCCCATTGACATTAAGTGGTGAAGATGACTTTTGAGAATGTCAACGAGCGAGCTGATGAATTATTAACCGGAAGTATATGAATGATATGAGACGGATTGCGATAATGATGGTGGTGGTGATGGGTTGGGCGGCGGTGGCCGCCCAGATGCCACAGGGCATAACGGTGAGAGGCGAAGGCGCTGACCGCGCAACCGTCAGGCTCTACGACACCGCAGGCCGTCTATGGCATGAAGGCGACGCATCCGCACTCATACCCACCTCGCAACTTACCGCCGGTGTCTACCTGCTGCACATCACCTCAGACACCCACACAGCCAAGCTCACCATCGCCGGCCACTAAATCAGAGAGAGGTCTACCAAGCCCCCCGGCCCCCTAAAGGGGGAGCTGCCAAGACGGGAGGAGTCAAAATGTGCAACAGCTCCCACAAAAAATCCTGCGAGCCATCTGCCCTGATCCCGCGCCAGCTCTTTAGAGCCAACCGATCTGCCTTCGGAGTCCTTCCCTATCCCGAGTCGCACGCAGAGGGCCGGAGTGTTTTAGCGGTCGGAAGACTTTAATCTGAGGCCATAGAGATAACATCAGACAAGCATCGATGGTAAAGAATATCACACGCAAAAACGAGAGAAACGCACAAAAACATGAGGCCAGGGGCCTCAAAAAAGTTTTTGCGTGTTTTTGTGTAGTTTTCGCGTGTGCTCATGATAGCGGCAGAGATTACATCAAGGAGAGAGCCGGGGATGATGTCAGATTAAAGTCTTCCGACCGTTAGAAGGCTGAGTGGCAGAGAATCTTTTTAAGGAAAAGGATTGAGAAGGATTCCGAAGGCGGGATTTAGAGGCTCTCCGAGCCAACGGGGATGGAAGCAGATTATAACGCAGGAATTATTATATGGCCCACGCCTCAATCAACCTTAAAACAATCACCACCAAAAATCCTGCGAGCCATCTGCCCTGATCCCGCGCCGGCTCGCAGAGCCAACCGATCTGCCTACGGAATCATTTCCTATCCCGGACTTGTCTCGTCCATGACACCCTCATAGCCACTCCCCCTTTAGGGGGCTGACTTCCCTATGTGCTCTGAGGTTTGCCGAAGTATCGGCCGATGATCTGAGCGATGGCGCCGTCGCCCGTCACGTTGCATGCGGTGCCGAAGCTGTCCATCGATATGTAGAGGGCGATCATCAGCGCGTTTTGCTCGGGCGTGAATCCCAAAATCGAGCTCAGGAGTCCGAGCGATGCCATTATGGCACCGCCGGGCACTCCCGGCGCGGCTATTATGCTGATGCCTATCATGGCGATGAAGCCCAGAAACAGGCTGAAATTGTAGGGCATACCGTGGAGTATCATGATGGCGAGGGCGCAGGCCACGATCTTGAGGGTGGAGCCCGACATGTGTATGGTGGCGCAGAGCGGTATGGTGAATCCGGCCACGTCCTTATCCACTCCCATGGCTATGGTGCGCTCAAGGGTCACGGGTATGGTGGCGGCCGATGAGGCTGTGCCCAGCGCCGTGAAATAGGCGGGCATCATGGTCTTGAGCGCCTTAAGCGGATTATTGTGTACGAATAGCGAGGCGATGCTGTATTGCAGCACCAGCACCACTACGTGCAGCACGAATATCACGGCTATGATCTTGGCGAATGTGGCCAGCACCGGGCCTACGGAGCCCGACACCGTCATGTCGAGGAATATGCCGAATATATACAGGGGCAGCAGCGGAATGATTGATTTGTCGATCACCCACACGATGATGTCGCGGAATTCCTCAAGCAGGCGCGTGAGCGAGGCCGATGATGTGCGGGCCGCGCCGAGACCGAGCACAAAGGCGAGCACCAGGGCCGTGAGCACACCGGCCAGCGGCTGCAGGTCGATGGTGAAGTAGGGGCCGGGATGAGCGGCTCCCGACTCAGCCGCCGAGAATTCGCCGGGCGAGATCATCGAGGGGAAGAAGATCGAGCCCGTGAAGTATGACAGCAGCCCCGACATGATGGTGAATCCGTAGGCGAGTGCGGCGGTGGCGAGCAGCATCTTTCCGGCCCGGCTGCCGGTCTCGGCTATCGATGGTGCCACGAAGCCCACGATGAGCAGCGGTATCACGAAGCCTAAATAGGAGGAGAAGAGCGAGTTGAATGTGAAGAACAGACGGCTCAGCCACATCGGCGACACGTGGGCGGCCCCGATACCGAGCACTATCGCTATCACGATCTTTGCCAGCAGGGGCATCTTGATTTTCCTTATCTTGTTCATAAGATTCTGTCAGATAAAATGATTATATCGCGGTAATGAATTCAGTCTTGTGCCTTTTTCTTTCTGGGCACGGCAAGGGCGCTGCATTCCCACAGCAGGTAGATGGGCGCGAACACTATCGAGAGGGTGAATATGTCGCTGGTGGGGGTGATGAAGGCGGCGAGCACCAGCAGACCCACTATGGCGTGGCGGCGGTATCGGTGAAAGAATCCGCGGTGCAGCACACCGGCCTTGCCCAGCATCCATGTCACGATGGGCAGTTCGAATAGCACCCCCATCATGAGCACGAGCATATAGAATGTATCCATGTATGAGTTGAGCGACACGGTGTTGGGTATGGAGTCGCTCAGGTGATAGTCGGCCAGGAAATGCAGGCACAGCGGAAACACCAGGCAGTAGCCTGTGAGCATGCCCAGATAGAAGAGGATGTTGCCGAATACAAAGGCCTTGCGCGCTCCCCGGCGCTCGTGCTCGTAGAGCCCCGGGGCGACGAAGCTCCACAGCAGGTACACCACTATCGGGAAAGCCACGGCGAAGGCAAGCCACAGCGACGACGATATGTGTACGAAAAACTGCGACGCCAACTGTATGTTGATGATATCTACATGAAAGTCGGAGTTGCCCATGTCGGGTATCCATGTGCCGTCGCCCTTGACGAAGCCCAGCAGGTTATAGAGCGGAAACGATGCGCGGGTAGGGGCCAGGATGATATGGTCGAATATCCACGGCATCAGCGCGAAGAATACGACGGCCAGCACCACCACCACCGCCACGATCCTGATCAGCACCGTGCGCAGGGCGTCGAGGTGTCCCCAGAAGTTCATGTCAGTGCTCTGCTCACTCACTCTTCACATCGTCTTTTTTGTCATCGTCTTTTGATGGCTCGCCGGCTTTCTTCACCTCTTTGTTGATTTCTTCCTTGGCGTCCTCGATACCCTGCTTGAAGCTGTGGATACCTTTGCCGAGATTGCGCATTATCGAGGGGATGCGCGATGTGCCGAAGAGCAGCAGGGCTACTATCGCGATCACTATGATCTCCGTGGTGCCGAGACCGCCCAGCAGTCCGCCCAATATCATTACGGTAACGTTCATATCAGATCCATGAATTAAAAAACGCACAAAAATAGAGATAATTTTCCTAACAGGCAACACCGCGCGGTTCTACTGGTCGTAAGACTTTAATCTGAGGCCATAGAGGTGACATCAGCGAGAGCGTCGGAGACGCGGGTTGTGGTTAACCACAGGTGGAGCGTAGCGTAACCTGGGATGTGGCCAGCATGGTGGGAGAGAGCCTCGGAGAGGCGATATTGTGGTAATAACCATGCAGATACCTCCAGGGTGTCCTATGGTATCTACCACAATATCGCGTCTCTGACGCTAAGTCTGTGGGGCAGGATCTATACCCCATGTTCCGCTTCGCTCCACATGGGGTTAGCGACAACCCGCCTCTGCGAGGCTCCCTTTGGTGTCAGCGATGACGCTCTCTCCAGTATGTGATTTTCCCTTATTGATTGCGTCTGATTGATACTGATATAAATCAAGGAGCAGTAGTATCTTTAGTCGGTTGTTCATCTTTATTCACCAGAAATAAATCCAATCCATACTTGGCATAAAATTCTCTTTCCCACAGATTGTGAAGCAATGTTTTCAACTCAGTGATTTTACTATCCAACTCATCATTGCCAACTATCTTATCATTGGCATAATGTGTGAGGATGGTACCTACACCTCCTTCAAACATTGTGAGCTCACTTATACCTGGTGACACATTTCGCTTTACTTTAAATTTTCTTTTGAACTTCTTCTTGGAGTACCGACTTCCAATTATGTTTTCCATATTATCGAACGTCCACTCCAGAATCGGTATTTTTTCCCACTCCTTGGTGATTTTCCGTCCGTACTCATCTGATATGGTTAGATTACATATTGAATCGCCTTCCTCAATCCGGACAGTAAACACATTATTATAACCAAACCGTAGCTGTACACTTTTCTTTTTGAAATGAAAGGATTCCAATCCATATTTTAAAAAAAAATCGGTAATCCATCTTTCTATCAGTAAGGATTCTAATTCTCTGATCCTTCTTTCTAATTCATCGTTACCTATTATTGTGTATTTGTGATTGAAATAAGTTTTGATGATCTTCTTTCTCTTATCTAATAGCAGTGATAATTCGCCTATAAATGGAGAATAACTTTCTGACACAGCAAAGTCAGGACTATTTATAGCTATATCCAGACTATCGAAAGCCCATTTCAGGATAGGAGTTTTCTCATGCTTTGCAGTAACACGCCGTCCGTTTAGGTCTGTTATAGATATATCGCATACCGAGTCAGCATCCTCAACAATGAGCGTAAATATATTATGTCCTCCATATCGGTAACAAAGGGATTTTCTGGATACTTCAATTACCGTAGAGTCGTCACAATCCACAACTTTGCCACTATCGAAGGCAAATATACTGCTTGGCAGTATAACAAATATTGATAAGTAGGTGGTCACATTAATCATATACTATCCTGCTTGCCCTTTTTGGCATCTTTGCCAAGTTAATTCCGTCACGATGGATCCCCATCGCTCCCTCTAAAAGCTCAAAATCGCCTCGTAAATAATCTCGAAATGTTAATTTGTAATAAGTATAAACGACTTCATTAAGAATATTTACTAAATAGTATGTCAACACCGGGCAAACCGGATAACCTCTACGGGTTATCGTGGTCGGAAAACTTCAGTCTGAGGGCATCGAAGTGACATCAGCGGGAGCGACGGGAGTTGCAGATTGGCGCGGTAATGATTATATTTGCAAAAAATTACCTCATACCCCGTCACCATGGCTCATGATACATTCGCCCGGTCAGTTGTTATATTAGGGATATGTCTGATTTCTAATATATGCATTATGGCAAAGACAGAGATAATAGCACACCGCGGCTACTGGAAAGCGGCCTCGGGTGCGCAGAATTCGATAGAGGCTCTGCGCAAGGCCGGCGATGCCGGCATGTATGCGTCGGAATTTGATGTGTGGCGCACCCGCGGGGGCGCGCTCGTGGTGAATCACGACCGTGTGAAGGGCGGGGCCGATATGCTGGAGTCGCCCGACAGCGACATCCTTGACGTGACCCTCGCCAACGGCGAGAAGCTGCCCACGCTCGACGCCTATCTGCGCGCCGCCCTCGATTATCCCGACATGAGGCTCGTGCTTGAGCTCAAGCCTCTCGGCAACCTGAAAAATGAGGATATGGCCGCAGCCGAGATCGTGGAGATGCTGGAGAAATACGGCCTCGTCTCACGTACTGATATAATATCATTCTCGATAAACGCCTGTCTGGCTTTCGTGAAGCTGTGTCCGCAGCTGCCGGTATACTATCTTGACGGCGATCTCGCCCCGGCCAAGATCAAGGAGCTCGGACTTGCCGGAATAGACTACAACCGGCCCACCATCGACAATCATCCCGGATGGATCGACGAGTGTCACCGTCTGGGTCTGAAGGTGAACGTATGGACAGTGGACGACCCGCAGGAAATACAGAAATTCGCCGGAATGGGCGTCGATTTCATTACCACTAACAATCCCGAAACACCCTTGCACTGATGAGACTACGCATCACACCCCCCGAAGAGATGATAGAGACCGGGGTAGCCCTGCCACTTAGCAAAAGCATGTATAACCGCGCCGTGATAATGCGCGCCCTCACCCCCGGCGACGACAGCGATCCGGGCCCGTCGCCCTGCGACGATGCCACCGCCATGCTCGGTGCCATAGACACGCTCTGCGGCGATGTTAATATAGGTGCGGCCGGCACGGCGATGCGCTTTCTCACAGCCTATTATGCCGCCACGCCGGGCGCTGATGTCACCCTCGACGGATGCGACCGTATGCGCCAGCGACCGGTAGGCGCTCTGGTAGACGCTCTGCGCCTGTGCGGCGCCGACATAGAGTATGCCGGCGAGGAGGGCTTCCCGCCGCTGCGTATCCGCGGCCGCAGGCTGCACGGGGGCGCCGTGGATATTGACTCGGGTGTGAGTTCGCAGTTCGTGTCGGCCCTGATGATGGTGGCCCCGACCTTTGACTCGCCCCTCACGCTCAATCTCCGTGGCGAGACCTCTTCATGGCCCTATATCAGGATGACCGCCGGCATGATGCGCAATCGCGGGATTGATGCCGAGGTGTATCCCACCAAGGTGGAGATTGTCCCCGGCGCCTACCGGCCTGCGGAGACCGATGATGTGGAGCGTGACTGGAGCGCGGCCTCCTACTGGTATTCGCTCACGGCCCTGTCGGCCGGATGGGTCACTCTCGAATCCCTGTCCTGGCCGTCGCTGCAGGGCGACAGCATGGTGGCGACATATTACGAGAAACTCGGAGTGGTCACGGCCGCCGAGGATGGCAACGTCGAGCTCTCGGCGTCGCCCGAGGTATTCTCGCGGTTTGAGGCCGACTTCTCCGACACACCCGACGTGGCCCAGACCGTGGCCGTGACCTGCGCCATGATAGGCGTGCCATTCCATATTACTGGTGTGGGCAGCCTGCGCATCAAGGAGACCGACCGCCTCGAGGCCCTGCGTGCCGAGCTCTTCAAGCTCGGTATCGAGATAGAGGTGCGCCGCGACAGCGAGATAGTGTGGGAGGGTCGCCGTCATCCGATATTCGAGGCTCCGGAGATCGATACCTACGGCGACCACCGTATGGCCATGGCTTTTGCCGTAGCCGCCGTGTATGTCAATGATCTGGTGATCAATGACGCCGAGGTGGTGAGCAAGTCATATCCCGGATTCTGGGACGACCTGCGCCATGCCGGATTCACGCTGGAGGAGATATGACGGTAGCGCTGGTGATATTGGCGGCTCTGTTGGTGGTGGGCGTGATATGCTATATCCACTACCGGCTCACCGGTGATGACACCGATGCACCGGTGGTTGCCGACGTGAGCGCGCCGTTGCAGGAGGTGTGCTGCGGCATGCATATCACATGTGAGCGCGACTCGCTGCTCGCCGCCGTAAGTACGGAGATCGTATATTATGATGACGAGGAGCTCGATGTCTACCGCGGCCGCGAGGCCGGCGATTACGGCGATGCCGAGATCGAGCAATTCCGCGACGTGTTGCTCACATTGCTGCCCGATGACATTGCCGGCTGGGCCCGCAGTCTGCAATTGCGCGGTATAATCCTCCCCGCCGAGGTGCGTGAGGAGCTGCTGATGATAGTGGCCGAAACGCGCAGTCAACGTATTTAATATCAGCGGGTTATCTTATATTCTTGTATGTGGTTTGCAAGTAGCTGATTGTCAATAACATATAAAAGCTGAGAGATTTGTGAAATTCGCATATGTTGTAATATGCGGAATATCAATTATTTATGAATAGGCTGTGAGAGAATAAGAGGGCGTGTTTTTTAGGTGACAAGTCAAATAAAGCGGTAACTTTGCATCATTGAAATTTACCCCTTCAACGCTCTCACCCCTTTAAAACTCTTACCCATGAAAAGGATAATTCTTACAGTGTTGCTGCCGGTGGTGATATTCTGTTTCACCATCCAGATCCTCACGGCAGGGGTGCCCGCTAAATCATCAGGAGAGGAGGCTGTCCGCCGCGACAAGGCCGAGCGTAATCTTATAATAAAAAAGCCGTTCACATCTGTAAGGGTGGAGGGCAACTATAGACTCATCTATACCGTCGGGCCTGCATACAGGGTGCGTCTGTCGGGCCGTGAGGAGCTGGTGGAGAATACACTGGTCACTGTGCAGAATGACAATCTTACGATATCCCTGACGCATGATGAGGTAATGCGACAGTTGCGCAGCCGCAAGGACTGGAGTGTCAAGGTATATGTGACAGCTCCTGCGTTCAGCAGGATCGATGTTATAAATGGAGGTAATGTCACTATGGATACCGGGATGTCTGTTGGCGGCAAGCTCTACGTGGCTGCTATCGCGGGCGCGACATTCAATGCGGATAAGGGGTTGACCTGTGATACGCTCATAGTGACAGGTGCCGACGGATCAATAGTCAATATCAAGAAAATAAAGTCAAAGAAGGTATTGGTGGTTTCTGACACCGGCGCCCGGGTGACTATGAGTGGTGCAGCCGATTTTGTAGGTGCCAATGTGTCGTCGGGGGCTAATGCCGATCTTTCGGGGCTCGAAGCCCGGAAAGTAAATGTCAAGGCTACCATGGGAGCCACTGTGACCACGTGTAAGGGTGATGTTGACATCCACCGCTCATCAGGTGCGGTAGTAAACAAGAAATAGAGTGGCAATGAGAGGCAACTTACCATATCACTTGATCATCATGCTGATACTCGGCTTATCAGTCTGCGGATGTCACGGCAGTGGCGCCCCCGACGGCTACCGGCATCCCGCCGAGGTATGCCACGAGGCTGAGGTATTGCTGGGCGAGCAGCGCGTATCCGAGGCCATGATCGCCGCCGACGAGGCGTTGACGGCCCCTGGCGCCGATGATGTGGTGAAGGGCCGCAGTTGCCTGATACTCTCACTGTGCCACACAATGGCCGGCAACTCGGCCTCGGCGCTTACATTCGCGGAAATGGCTCTTGCGCATACTCCAGAGGATGAGGATACTCAGACTGTCTATGCCGATGCCCTCATCGATGCACGGCGCTACAGCGAGTGTGTGGCGTATATCGATTCGGTGCCTGATGCCGGTAAAGCCCTGCGCCGCAGGCGTATTCCGGCCTTGATAGGTCTGGGCCGGTGGCAGAGGGTGGTTGACCTGACCGACAGCATCGATATATACCGGCTCAACGACACCGAGCTGGTGCAGAGGGCCTACGCGCTCGCCTCGTTGGGACGGCTGTCGTCGGCCGACCTTGAGCTGGGTCTGCTGGAGCTCGATGAAGACTCACCCGAATATTCGCGCGAGGAGCTGCGCCTGCTGGCCGAGATCTATACCACCATCGGTGATAGAGGACGTGCGGCCGAGATGGAACATAGGCTCATATCCATGCAGGATTCGCTCATCTCGTCATTGTCAGAGTCAAAGATCTACGAAGATATATACAATATCGAACACTCACGCCGGCGCGAGGAGGAAGACAAGGTGCATCGCTCGGAGATGCGTCTGCTCTTTACCATCGTGGCCTCGGTGCTGCTCGCGTCGCTGTTGGTGATGGTCATGCTGGTGATGAGGCTGCGGGTGTCGCGCCACAGGGCCGAGACCGACCGCCAGCTGCTGATGATGCGCGATGAGCTCAGGCACAGGCACGAGGAGAGCCATGTACAGGAGACATCGCTGGCCCGGATGTCGGCGCGTGTCGACCGTCTCTTCCGCGACCATTACGAGGCCATAGAGATGGCGGCCAATCTGCTGCTCGATGCCTCGCTGTCAAAGAATTCGGGCAAGAAGATAGCCGACTCGCTCGCCGAGATCGTGGACCGGTGCCGAGAGCCCAAATTCCTGCGCAGTCTTGAGCAGACTGTCAATGATTACCGTGACAACGTGATAGGGCGGCTGCGCTCGCAGATACCCGGGCTCAGTGACAGCGATATGGCCATAGTGCTGTATTCGGCCGCGGGCCTCACCCCGCGGGTGATGTGCCTGCTCACGGGGCTGTCGGCATCGGCTCTATACAACCGCAAGTACCGTCTGAAAAAGCGTATTGCTGCCTCGGGCGCGGCAGATACTGATGAATTTATCGGGCTACTCGAGCAGTAGACCACTGAAAATATCTTTCACTTATGTTATGAGACAACTGCGGTTAATATTTTTTGCTGTGCTTGCGGCTGTATGCGCTCTGTCGGCCCGTGCCGCCGACCATTCACTTGATCTCAAGGGACAGGTCAGGGCCAAGTCTACCAATATCCAGCTCATCGGTGCCGAGGTGGCTCTTGTGCCGCCCGGCTCAGGCGACACTATAAGGACAATAGCCAGAGTAATAAAATATTCGGGCACACGCCAGTCGCATAGCTATAAGGAGACGGCTGATTTCGTGTTGCGTATATCCAAGGCAGTGCCCGGCGACTACGAGCTCATAATATCATATCCCGAATATGAGACACAACATGTGCCGATAGATCTGTCGAAAATAGGGAGCCGTGAATTCCAGAGACAGCTCGGTGTCTTGTATCTTGACAAGGCCCAGCCGATGAAGACCCTCAACGAGGTCACGGTCACTACCTCAAAGATAAAATTCTATAACAAGGGCGATACGATCGTATACAACGCCGATGCCTTCAATCTGGCCGAGGGCTCGATGCTCGACGAGCTCATCAGGCAGTTTCCGGGCGTGGAGCTCAAGGACGGCGGCCAGATATATGTCAACGGCCGGTTTGTGGAGAGCCTGATGCTCAACGGCAAAGATTTCTTCAAGGGCGACAATCTGGTGCTGCTCGAGAATTTAGGGGCATATACGGTGAAGGATGTGCAGGTATACGAGAAGCAGAGCGCACAGAGCCGTATCGCCGGACGTGAGATCACTCCCAACGAGTATGTCATGGACATCAATCTCAAGAAGGAGTATATCGGCGGATGGACTTTCAACGCCGAGGGTGGATACGGCACCGAGAACCGCTATCTGGGACGATTCTTCGGACTCAACTTCGACCCCTCAAAGACTTTCTCTCTATACGCCAATGTCAACAACCTCAATGACAAGCGCGTGCCGGGTGAGAATGACTCGTGGACCCCCGAGCAGAATCCCGACGGCCTGCTGCGACATCTCGAATCGGGCTTCTCTTACAATATCGAGACGGGAGACGGTGGCCGTAGTTTCCTGACGGGTAATGCCAAGGTCACCCAGGACCGTACAAACCGCCACACTGTCACCGACGCGGTCAACTTCTACCCGTCGGGCGATATGTCGCGCCGCTCGATAAGAGGAAATATCAACCGAGACCTCAACCTTAAGACCAGTCACAGGCTGACGGTGGAGAAGGATAATTACACGTTTCTCATAGATCCGTCGCTCAACTACCGCCACCGCAACTCGCGCAGCATGTCGCAGGCGCTCAGTCTCAACACCGAGCTGCCGGCCGATGAGGTGGCGGCCGAGATGGACAGGGTGATCGACGGCGGGTTAGGCAGCATCGACCGCTCGCGGGTGATCAACGCCACCTTCGACGAAGCGTTCTCCAAATCGCACACATTTGATGTCTCGGCGATAGCCAGCGGCTCAGTAAAGGTGCCCAAGACGTCTGACATAGTGACACTCTTCATGCAATACAATCACCGCAGCGACCGCAATGACGACAGCAACGGCTACATGATAGGATACGGAGACCCGTCGGTGCCGGCGCTCATGCGACGCCAGCGCACCGGCAACGGCCCCAACCGCAGCCATTCATTCATAGCTGAGATGACATACAATTGCCTACAGTACATGACATTTTTTAAATAACTAATGGATAGCCATATGGCTATCCAT
>CAZBWZ010000024.1:0-26802 GCA_964495725.1 uncultured Bacteroides sp. | reverse complement strand
AGGGGGCGGGTAGGTGATGAGCAGGTTTTTGATTACGCCGGTGGTGAAGGGTGACGGAGCCGATGGGAGTGGACGCGTCGCGTTCAGGATCTATGAGAAGGCCGGGGGATGTGTGATAGGCTGTCGCTCGGTGGCTACGGATGTGCGTGGCCCGGCCGGGGAGGTGGTGACGGTGTGTCGTGATGAGATCATCCGGTTGATCAGGGTGCTCTACCGCATTATCGAGCGTCGCTCGGATTCGGGCTGTTGCTGTGGTGTGGATGAGGTTGTGGCTGAGTTTCGGAGTGTGCTCCGCGGTGAGGTTGCGGTTGCCGGGTCTGTCGATGGGGATTTTGCGCTAAGGGCTGATCTTGTGTCGTTGGGCAATGGTTTCAAGGGTGATTTCCGGATGGCGTACGCTCTGGAGGATGTGTCTTACGGTATGTTGGGCGAATATATTGTGTCGCTGGTGCAGGTGGCCAGGAATGAGGGCAAGGAGAGCCGTGTCAGGTCGTACAGCAGCCTGAGGAGGAGTTTGTCAAGGTTTCTGGATGGCGGCGATGTGCGGTTTGATGCTTTAGACCGGGGCTTTGTGTCGGATTATGGCGCGTGGCTGCGCGGTGAGGGTGTGTCGGAGAGCACTCAGTCGTTTTATCTGCGCACGTTGCGCGCTGTCTTGAATCTGGCGAGGACGGACGGCCTGTATATCGGTGATGATAATCTGTTTGCGGGTATGAATACGCGCGTGCTTTTCCCGGGTGTGAGCGGTGTACCGGCAACGCTCAGCCGCGAGCTGATGTGGAAGATCTCGGGTGTGGATCTGGAGGATGATGTGCTGCGTGTGGTCAGGGATATGTTTATGTTCGCGTTTCATTGCAAGGGTATGGAGCTGACCGATGTGCTCAATCTCAGGCAAGAGGATGTGCGTGAGGGTATCCTGTCGTACCGGCGCAGGGGCACGGGCAGCCTTAAGAGTATGATTCTTGACGCTAACGCTAAGGAGATAGCCGGTCGATACGGCAGTGGTGATGACGGATATCTGTTTCCGCTGCGCGGGATGTTTCCGGGGCGGCAGCAGTATTCGCTCAACGGGGTGGTGCGCAGGTCGCTCAGGCGGATAGGAGAGATGGTGGGAGTGCCGGAGCTGTCGTTCGGGATGAATATATCGACATGGCGCGGACTGCTCTCTGGGGTGGATGCCGGGGAGATACTGCGCGGCAGCGCGTAGATAAGTTATTAGGTATTAGTTATGAAGTATTGGTATCAGGCGGAGCTGCCGGGGATTCCCGGCAGCTCCGCCTGCATCAGGGGGTGAGCGTGATGTCAGCGGACGCGGTGGGCGAGGTAGTGGCCGCGGCCGCGGGCGAAGTAGATGACGGATCCGATGGCGTTGACTCCGCAGGCCCACCAAAAGGCGGCATGGAATCCGAGATGCTGGGCGATGACACCGCCGAGCAGGGTGCCGAGGCCGAGGCCAGAGTCCCAGGATACGAGCAGGGTGGAGTTGGCTGTGCCGCGCCGGTCGCTGTGGGCGAGGTTGATGAAGATATTCTGGAATGCGGGATACATGTGCCCGTTGCCGAGGCCGATGATGAGGGCTGCGCCGTAGTAGCCCCAGAGGTTGTGGATGCCGGCGAAGACGAGGTAACCGATGAGGGCGACGACGATGCCGATGGAGGCGTTGCGCGTGATCATGCCTCTGCGCAGGGTGCGGCTGCCGAAGATGCGTGAGAGGATGAGGCCGATGGAGAAGAGGAGAAAGAAGAGGCCTGTGCCGCTGACTATGCCGAGCTCCTGCTGGCCGTAGATGGCGATATAGGTGGAGACGATGCCGTAGCTGAACGAGAAGCAGATGATGGAGGCTCCCTCGGTGAAGCCTTCCTTGAGCACGAAGCGGTCGAATGACATGCGGGGGCGTCCCCCGGTGAGCTGCCGCGGCCGCAGGTGCAGGGTGGAGGCGATGCACAGACCGATGAGCGATGAGATGAGGGCGAGGAGGAAGAGGAAATCGAAGTTGGCCCACAGGCCGTAGATGAAGAGGGCTGCGGAGGGGGCGGTGGCTACGGCTATGTTGCCGCTGAGGCCGTAGAAGCCGATGCCCTCGGTGCGCCTCGACGACGGGAGCACGTCGATGGCGACGGTGGAGTTGCTCACGGTGGTGGCCCCGAAGGGGAAGCCGTGGAGTGTGCGCACCACGGCGAAGGCAAGGAGCGTGCCGGCCACGAGATAGCCCGCGCAGAGCAGCACGAAGGCGGAATAGAAGAGCAGGAGCACCTTTTTGCGCGGGAAGCTGTCAACGATGTATCCGCTGAAGGGGCGTATGATGAGGGTGGCGAGGACGTAGCCCGAGAGCACGATGCCTATGGTGTCTTTGTCGGCATGAAAGCGGTCGGTGAGATAGACGGGCAGCAGGGGGGTGAGCAGCATGAATGAGAAGTAGAGCATGAAGTTGGCCGACATGGCCTTGAGGTAGCCTTTGTTCCACAGCCGCTCACGTTTAAGCTCGGTTTCGAGACTTTCCATTATCGTTGCTATTTTTCTTTGAGTAGGTTGAGTATATCGTCTTTGGTGAGCCGGGCCGACATGTCCGAGCCTTCGAGCAGAGCGTCGGCCAGTGATTTCTTGAAGTTGTGGAGCCGCAGTATCTTGTCTTCGATGGTGTTGGCGGCGATGATGCGGTAGACGGTGACGGGTTTTTCCTGGCCCATGCGGTAGGAGCGGTCGGAGGCCTGTTCCTCGATGGCTGGATTCCACCACGGGTCGAGGTGGATGACGTAGTCGGCGCCGGTGAGGTTGAGACCCAGACCGCCGGCCTTGAGGGAGATGAGGAACAGGGGGGTGTCGCCTCCCTGAAATTCGCTGACGAGGTGTGCGCGGCGCCCCTGGGGAGTGGTGCCGTCGAGATAGAGATAGCTGATGTGCTTTTGGTCAAGAAGCTGCCTGATGAGGTCGAGGTGAGATGTGAACTGGCTGAATACGAGCGCGCGGTGGTTGTTGGCGATGAGGTCTTCGACCAGGTCGATAAATGCCTTGGCCTTTGATGATTCGATCTTGAGGTCGGGGTAGATGAGGCGCACGTCGCAGGCGGCCTGTCGCAGACGTGTGAGCTGGGCGAGCATCATCATGGTGGAGCCGTCGCCAGTGGCAACGGATGCCTCGGCCTCGCGCCGCATGCGTTCGTAGATGGCACGCTCCTCCTCGCTGAGGTCGATGCGCAGGGTAATCTCTGATTTCGGGGGAAGCTCGTTGAGCACGTCGTTTTTGGTGCGCCGCAGCAGGAAGGGCGAGATGAGGCGCTTGAGCGCCCTCTGGCGGTCTTTGTTGCCATCACGCTCTATGGGGTTGATGAATCTGTCAGTGAACGACTCGAACGAGCCGAGCAGACCGGGGTTGATAAACTGGAAGATGTTCCAGATCTCGGACAGACGGTTCTGCAGGGGTGTGCCGGTGAGGGCCACGCGCATGGATGCGTGGAGCTGCATGGCCGACTTGGACATCTTGGTGCCACGGTTTTTGATGGTGTGGGCCTCGTCGAGCACGGCTACGTTCCACTTCACGGCGCAGAGCTCTTCTTCTTTGGTGACGAGCAGTCCGTAGCTGGTTATCACTATGTCGCCTTTGGCTGCAGATGCGATGATGCAGCCACGCGAGGCGTCGGCGGCGTCGTTGAGCACCACGGGCCTGAGCGCGGGGGCGAAGCGTAGGATCTCGTCTTTCCAGTTGGTGAGCACGCTGGCGGGGGCCACTACCAGTGATGGGCCGTTGTCCCGCAGCGAGAGCAGCAGTGTGATGGTCTGGAGTGTCTTGCCCAGACCCATGTCATCGGCCAGACATGCTCCGGCTCCCCACAGGTGGAGGCGGCTCATCCATTTGAATCCGTCTTTCTGGTATTCACGGAGGTCGGCCTCGAGGTTGCGGGGCGTGCGTATCCTGGTGGTGTCGGCCGCGTTGATGAGCTTGATCATGCGGCGGTAGGCCCGGTCGCCCTTAACGTCCACACCTGCTTTCTCCAGATCGTCGAGTGTAAGGGCGTTGAACTGCGACATCCTCAGGTGCTTGTCCTGGCGTTGCTGCGAGGTCTGTGAAATCTGCCTGAGCACCGATGCCAGATGGTCGGTGAGCCTGACGTATTCGTTGTCGTCGAGCTTGATGAATCTCGGATTGGAGCTATGCTGCATACGTTCGAGCAGCTCGGTGATCTTCATCGTGGTATCGTCGCTGATTTCGATCTTACCCTCTACCTCAAACCAATTGTCCACATTTTTTATCTTCACGTGGAAGTCACCCGGTGTGATAGAGTGACGCGATACCTTCAGCTTGACTCCTTCGGGCCATTCTACTGCTGCCTTGTCAGGTATCTCGTTGATGTCGGACAGCACATCGAGTGTCTCGGCGACGGACAGTATCCAGGTGGTATTGTCAATCTGGTTGTTGCTATGTGTCTGCATAAGCTGCTGCACGGCGTTGAAGTGGGTGTTTTCGGCATTGAGGTCGCGCTGGGTCTGCACTGTCTCGTTGCCCACGCGGGCACTGACGAATTCTGATCCTTGGCCGGGAGTGAGGTAGGGCGGATAGTAGGCAAGCGGCTTGGCGAATACCTGAGCGTGAATGTTCTCTCCATCGGGTATGAGCTGCACTATGAGGGTGGTGGAGCCGTCGGTGCGACGTATGTCGTCGCCTTGTCGGACAAGGTCGCTCATCACTGTCATCTGGCTGCCGAGCAGTGCCAGTGTGTCGCCGAGCACGTCGGCGGCCTCGGCAGGCAGCTCGCCAAGGGTGTTAATCTGGGCCATGAGCCTGAGCTGGGTCTCCGTGAGCTCGACGATGCGTATGCTACAAGGATTGGATGCGTCGATATAGACATTTCCCATGTCAACCTTGTCTTCCTCGACATTGAAGCGGAACGTGAATCTGCCGCTGCTGTCGTGATTGACCGACAGCTCCAGGGGCTGTGAGTATATCTCTACTTTAAGACGGTTGTCGTCGTCGGTGAATACGTAAGGGTGTCCGATGAGTGCCGCCAGAGCCTGGCGATTGTTCAAATAATAAGATATGCCCGACCATGTATGCTCGGTGCGTATGGCAGCGGCCACTTTTGTGTCCTGTGGTGTCATGCCCTCGACGGCACCGCTCTGCAACGCCTTCAGCGCCACATTGCGGCCTTTGCTCCAGGTGACACCGTTGGAGGTCTTCTGCAGCACCGGTCGCACATAAAGATTCGCCGGGTTAATAAGGTAAGCCAGGCGCGAGGAAGATGAAGAGGATGCGGAGGATGCCCCCGGGGCGGAGCGCATCTGCGACTGGATGCTCTCGAGCAGGATCTGCCATTTCTGTTTGTGCGTGTCATCCACCAGGAAAGAATGCATCCCCGTGAGCTTGCGCAGCATGTCGAGCTGTGTGTTGTGCGATGTATCAGCCTCGGCGTAGAGCAGGCGCATATACATCATTTTGCTGGTGGAGAGTACGTTTTTGTAATAGTAACTAATGAAATACGGCTCGGATGACTTCTGCGGAAAAATCCTGCAATGCATCGCGTATAATGTGAAGACTACGTGGAATGCGGGATTGTAGTAGGTCTGGCTGAGCGCTTCAATTTTATTGGGAGAGATTGTGCCCTTGATCTTCCATTCGAGCAGGGCATTGAGCAGTTTGCACGATTTCTTGATCTCACGGTTTTTTGACAGTTTCTGAGCCAGTCGCATAGCTGTGTCGCTTGTATCCTTTATCAGGGCGCCGAACAGAAACATCACCAGATGCGGCTCCTCGAATATATAGACACTATTGCTGTCGAGATATCTCAGCGAAAAATTGTATATCAGAGAGAAATCACAATCGTAGATGCCTTTGACGGCCTTGAGATATTCGGTCACCAAGGCATTGTCATTGTATTTTGTAATCAGGTCGTCGAGGCGGCCGTGGACCATGAGTTCGTTTTGCAGAACATAGATGAGTGAATATATGTCGCAGACTCCTGTATCCTTTTCGACGAACAGATACCTGTTGTGAAGATCGGAATCGATTTCGGCCATGCGCTCGTAGGGACCAATGGCTATATCCGACAGATACTTGTAGAATTCCTTGCCGAGGTTTTGAAAAAAAGAGGTGTATTTGTCGCTCTGCAGCATCCTGGTGATGATTCTGTAAGGGTAACCTCCACAATTGATGTTTACATCCCTGAAGAATTTCTCGCAGTCTTCAGTGTTGACATCGGTGGTGACACCGGTCGCGAGAAAGTTGTGGAGAGCGACGACGAATGACTGCTGATATCTGGGTGTCCGCTGTTTCAGCGTCGCCTGCTTGTATACCTTGAGATAATTATCGAGCTCTGACGAAGGAATACCGGCAATGATCTTTAGCTCAAACTCGGGGTTGATGATGAATCCCGGATCAAAAAAAACGGACTTCTGATCATATTGTATCAGTATGCCCTGGGCGACAAGATGAGAAAAATCACTTGAGGCATCCGCGACATAATAACCAAGTATCCGGTAGAGCTCCGGAAAATCGCGACGTGTAATGTATGTCATCAGGATTGCTGCACATCTCACTATCGGAGACTCAAGGTTAGCTGAAATACTCTGTGAGCGGATATTTGATCTTGTCAATGCCATATTGCCTAATTAAAAATAATTAAAATAGAATACAAAGTTACTAAATATGAATTTTTTTTCCTTATTTTTGTAGCATAATCTGATATCAAAACATAACATCAATGAAAAAACTGATTTTTGCGTCGGCGCTCGGTCTCACCGGAGTGCTGGCGGGCGCCCAGAGTTACAGTCACACTGTACAGGCTGAGACTCTGGGGCGCGGAGTCGTGGCGGTAAAGGCCGACAACGGTGTCTTTGTGTCATGGCGACAACTTGCAGGTGACGCACCTGATATGACCTACGATGTGTATCGCGACGGGGTGAAGCTGAATGACAGCCCTATAGCCACCACTACCTGCTTTCATGATGCCCAGGGCACAGCCGGTGCCACATACGAGGTGAAGGGCTATGTCGGCCAGACCCTCGTGGATGCCGGTAGCGCCAAGGCCTGGGAGGATTGCTATATGAGGGTGCATCTGCAGCGTCCGGAGGGAGGCACCAGCAAGCCCGGCGGAGCTGATGCGCAGCCCGACTATACTTATACACCCGATGATGTTTCGGTGGGCGATGTAGATGGTGACGGCGAGTATGAGCTCATCGTGAAATGGTTTCCGACCAATGCCGCTGATAATTCATTCTACCGCTATACAGGCAATACTCTGATCGATTGCTATAAGCTCGACGGCACATTTATGTGGCGTGTGGATCTGGGCCACAACATCCGCTCGGGCAACCACTACACACAGTTTATGGTGTGGGATTTCGATGGCGACGGTAAAGCCGAGGTGATGTGCAAGACCGCACCGGGCACTGTTGATGGCAAAGGCAACGCTGTGCTGATGGGCTCGGATAAGGTGACTGATGACTACCGTAACTCCCAGGGCCATGTGATCAGTGGTCCGGAATACCTGACTGTCTTCGACGGAATGACCGGAGCCGAGCGTGCTACAGTGGCCTACAATCCGCCTCGCGACATCAGGAAGTTTGACAAGAGCTCGACAGGGTGGGGCGACAGCTACGGCGGCCGCTCTGAGCGTTATCTTGCCTGCGTGGCTTATCTCGACGGCGAACATCCGTCGGGCGTGTTTATACGCGGATATTATACAGCCTCCTATATCTGGGCTGTGGATTTTGACGGCACCAATATCACCGAGCGCTGGCTGCACAAGTCGGAGACATCCGGCAAGGGGCTATATGGCGAGGGCGCCCACTCAATAACCGTGGGCGATGTCGATGGTGACGGATGTGATGAGATAATGTTTGGCGCGGCTGCGTGCGACCATGACGGCTCGTTTATGTACCGCACAGGTTACGGCCACGGTGACGCCCTGCACCTCGCCGCCATGCTTCCCGAGCGCGATGGTCTGCAGGTGTTCATGCCTCATGAGAGCAAGACAGTGGCTGCATCATCACATATGCGTGACGCCCGCACAGGTGAGGTGCTGTATTATCTGCCTCAGACAGGCTCTGACAATGGCCGAGGTATCGCAGCCAATATATGCAGCGCGCCCGGATATGAATACTGGTCATCGGCCCAGCGTGTGCCTGAGAATGCCGGTGTGGCTATCGGCTCAAAGAAGCCATCGATCAATTTCAGAATCTATTGGGACGGTGACTTGCTTGACGAATTGCTCGACGGCACCACCATCACCAAGCCTAACGCCGGCAATACCTCGATTAGCACAATCAGGGAATTTTCGGGTGTGTCTCATGCCGCGTCATGTAACTCCACCAAGAAGACTCCCAATCTGCAGGCCGATATCATGGGCGACTGGCGTGAGGAGGTGATCTTCCATGACTCCGACACCGAGAGCGACCTGCTGATATTCTCAACAACCGTGCCTACCACGTACAAGGTGACCTGTCTGATGCAGGACCGCCAGTACCGCGAGGCTATCGCATGGCAGAATGTAGCGTACAACCAGCCACCGCACCTGAGCTACAACCTCGAGGAGTCGCGCAACACTGCCGCTACTATTGTCGTCACTGAGGGTACTGCCAATCAGGTAGTGAATCTGGGCGAGGAGATGACTCCGGTAATCTTCAAGGTGAAGCGCGCTCAGGGTGTGGAAAAGGTCGCGGGCCCGGATTGGCTTACCGTAAGCTATGATGCCGCTGCTGAGACCGGTACAATCACCGGTACACCGGATGCCGAGGGCGAATTTGATTATACCGTAGCGACCGTAGGTGGCAGCGAGAGTGACTACACACTGCAGGGCAAGGTGATAGTGCGTCGCGGCAACGATCTGAAGCTGATGGCAACATACTCATTTGACAGTAATGGACTCACTACAGTCAACGGCATCGAGGGTGTCGCCGAGGCTACCGGCGGAGAAATTGCCAATACAGACGGAAAGAAAGGTAACGCTGCCAAATTCAACGGTGCATACTACCGTCAGGGCGGTTATCCGGATCTGGATTTCGGCAATAAGGATTTCACTATCGAGATGTGGATGCGCTCAACCGATGATGCCGCTTACATCCTGCACAAAGGCAGTCTGGCCAATGACGGCGATACACACACGGGCCACTGGGTGGGTATCGAGTATAAGAACGGCGCTCTGAAGATGGGTATCGATGATGATGCAGCAAAGAGCGACCTCACTGTGGCAGACGCGACCAAGTGGTTTGACGGCGAATGGCACTATCTGGTGGCTGTGCGCGATACTTACTCCAAGAAGCTCATCATGTATGTCGACGGCGAAGCCGTAGGTGAGGCCGACGATGCTACGGGTGCTATAGAGTGTGCGGCCGAGGATCTGATTGTCGGTAATGTAAATGTAAATTTCAATAACTCATATATCGGAGATATTGACGAGCTGTCGATCTATCGCGGTGCGATGTCTGCCGCTAAGGTGAGCGAACGCTATCAGACAATGGGCAAGGAACTTGCCTATCTGCCTATGGACGAGCTTACCGATGTGACTCCGAATATCGTATACGGTGAGGCCAAGGTCGTGGGCTCTGGTCTCGAGCTTACCCAGGGTCTTAAGGGTGGCGCTGTAAAATTCAACAACAGTGCTTATCTTGAGCAGGCTGCTTACGATGCCGTGCAGATGGGTGAGAACAGCTTCACTGTCGAGTTCTGGACCAACAGCACCGATGCCGATGGCTATCTTTTCTTCAAGGGTAGCCACTCACGCAACGATGCCAACGGCACAACTGGCCATTGGATCGGTATCGAGCGTAAGAATGGATATCTCACCTTTACAATAGATGATGATGTCACCAAGACCGATTGCAAGCTCGCCGACGCAGACTATGCATTTGACGGTAAATGGCATCATATCGCCGGCGTACGTGATTATGAGGCCAAGACTATGAGTCTCTACATAGACGGCAAGGAAGTGGCACAGGTATCAGGAGTGAAGACCGGTGCGTTGGCCGATAATAATGAGCCGATGCGCATAGGCAACAGCGATGAGACCAACCGAGAGTTTGATGGTCTTATCGATGAGTTTACCATACATGGTAAGGCTCTCAGCGCCGATGAGGTGGACCAGATCTACGGATTGCTCAAGGATGCAGCTGCCGGAATCACCGATATCATCTCGGGAGGAAGCAGCCGTTATACTGTGGTAGACGCTATGTCGGGTATCGTGATGCGTGACATCGTGGCCGGTGATGTGGAAGCTGCCACAAGCGGCCTCGCAACAGGTGTGTACGTGATCGTGGAGCAGAAAGACGGCAATGTCGCCAACTATAAATATGTGAAACGCTGATCCATCAGTCTATAACGCAAGGGGCCTTACGCACGAGTAAGGCCCCTTTTTTATTCTGAGAGTAGTTGATGAAACTTTTCCTGAGGAGTCATGGCAAGTGTTATCTGTGATATAGAGTGCCGGAGGAGGGATTGATTCAGGAAAAATTTGTAACTTTGCAGCCGGTTTCCAATATTCGATAAATATTAGAGGTTTTATGATAACAGTTAATAATTTGGGCATCCAGTTTGGCAAGAGGGTATTGTTTCAGGATGTCAATCTTAAGTTTACACCCGGCAATTGCTATGGTATAATAGGAGCCAACGGTGCCGGAAAATCTACGCTGATGCGTATGCTCTCAGGTCAGCAGACCCCGACCCAGGGCGAGATATCTATGGGCCACGGCGAGCGTATGAGCGTGCTGGAGCAGGATCACTTCAAGTTTGACGATTGTACTGTGATTGATACCGTGCTGCGTGGACATACTGTGTTGTGGGATATAATGCAGGAGAAGGATGCCATCTATGCCAAGCCTGATTTCAGCGATGAAGACGGTATACGTGCGGCAGAACTCGAAGAAAAATTCGCGGAGCTCGAGGGCTGGAATGCAGAATCTGATGCGGCGGCTCTGCTCAGCGGTCTAGGCATCAAGGAAGACCGCCACTATATGCTGATGCGCGACCTGTCGGGTAGCGAGAAGGTAAGGGTGCTACTTGCCAAGGCCCTGTTCGGCAATCCTGACAACCTGCTTCTCGATGAGCCTACCAATGATCTGGATCTTGAGACAGTGGCATGGCTTGAAGATTATCTTTCGAAATTTGAGAACACTGTGCTGGTGGTGAGTCATGACCGACACTTTCTCGACTCTGTATGTACGCATACAGTGGATATCGATTACAATAAGGTGAAGTTGTTTGCCGGTAACTATAGTTTCTGGTATGAATCCTCTCAGCTTGCGCTGCGTCAGCAACAGCAGCAAAACAAGAAGGCGGAAGAGAAGCGCAAAGAGTTGCTTGAGTTTATTCAGCGTTTCAGTGCCAATGTGGCCAAGTCAAAGCAGACGACCTCGCGTAAGAAGATGCTTGAGAAACTCAATATCGAGGAGATACAGCCTTCGACCCGACGCTATCCGGGTATCATATTCACACCGGAGCGTGAGCCGGGTAACAAGATTCTTGAGGTGCATGGTCTGTCGGCATCGGTTGACGGTGAGGTTCTTTTCAAGGATGTGAATTTCCAGATAGAGAAGAATGATAAGGTGGTGTTCCTGAGCAGTGATCCGCGCGCGATGACCGCACTTTTTGAGATTATCTGCGGACAGCGCAAGGCCGACAGCGGTACGTTTGACTGGGGACAGACGATCACTACAGCGTATCTGCCTTTGGATAATTCGCAGTATTTCAATACGGATATGAATCTTGTGGATTGGCTGGCCCAGTTTTCATCAGATACTCATGAGGTGTATCTCAAGGGCTTTTTGGGCAAGATGCTGTTTTCGGGCGAGGAGGTGTATAAGAAGGCTTCTGTGCTGTCAGGTGGAGAGAAGATGCGCTGCATGATCGCACGTATGATGCTGCGCAATGCCAATACTATGGTGCTTGATTCTCCGACCAATCATCTTGATCTTGAGTCGATACAGGCATTCAATAATACTTTGCGTAACTTTAAGGGAAATGTGCTGATGGCATCACACGACCATGAGTTTATCCAGACTGTCTGCAACCGCGTGATCGAGCTCACCCCACGGGGTATCATCGACAAGATGACCGAGTATGATGATTATATCGCTGACGGGCGCGTGGCCGAGATGCGTGAGAAGCTGTACAGAAGGTAAGGAGCTGAAGCTCCCGCGCAATCTCAAATATTTTGAGGGTGATTTCACTTGTGGTAACTATTTGCTTTTGAGATTTTGCATATATAAAGGGGCCCCGGCCAATACGGCCGGAGCCCCTTTATTGTGGTTGTGCATCAGAAGCCGAGGAGTGGCTTGAGTACCTGAGATTCGAGGATATATACGGCGGCTCCACCGAGATAGCCGAGAAGAGCGAGGAGTGTGAAGCGCTTGAGATACCATCCGAAGCTGATCTTCTCGAGACCCATGGCGATAACTCCAGCGGCAGATCCGATGATGAGCATGCTGCCACCGACACCGGCGCAGTAAGATAAGAACTCCCAGAATGTGCCGTCGACAACGAAGTTGGCTGCGTAGCCTGTGGCTCCGGCTGCCTCAATGGGATACATACCCATAGCGGCTGCCACGAGTGGCACATTGTCGACAATAGATGAGAGGATACCGAGGAGGAGATTGATGATGAATACGTTGTGTACCTGGAGGTCAAGCCATGCAGCTGCAGTGGCGAGTATACCGCTCACCTGGAGCACACCGACTGCCATAAGGATACCGAGGAAGAAGAGGATGGATGACATATCGATGCGTGAGATGATGCTGGGCAGGCGGTGCTCCATATCTTTTGACAGGTGTTTGCGGTTGTAGAAGATCTCTGTGAACACCCAGAGGGCGCCGAGCACGAGGAGGATGCCAACAAATGGAGGCATGTGGGTGATTGACTTGAATATGGGCACGAACAATAGGCCGCCTACACCCAGATAGAAGATCAGTTTGCGCTCACCTGGAGTGATAACACCTGCGTTGGGAATAGCTGACGCTACTTCATCGTCCATTGATCCACGTAGTTTGGCCGAAACAACGAGTAGGGGCAGCAGACATGCCACAATGCTGGGCAGGAGGACAAAACTGATAAGGGCGGTACTTGTTACATTACCCTTGACCCATAGCATGATTGTAGTGACATCACCGATAGGAGACCATGCGCCACCGGTGTTAGCCGCGATAACCACCATACCGGCATAGAGCCAGCGCTCTTTTTGGTCGCTGATAAGTTTGCGAAGCAGCATCACCATCACAATGGTAGTGGTAAGATTGTCGAGAACAGCAGACAGACAGAATGTCACAAGAGAGATAATCCATAGTAGACGGCGCTTCTTACGAGTGGTAATCTTATTGGTGATTACGGAAAAACCTCCGTGTACGTCAACGAGCTCCACGATTGTCATGGCACCAATGAGGAAGAAGAGAGTCTGTGTGATGTCACCGAGCTGCTCTACAATCTGCACATTGAGCACAAACTGCATACATTGGTGGGCTAATGATTCGCCGCCCATGTTGGTTGATTCAATAAATTCATGTAGCTCGTGTCCGCTCACGACGGGTACGATTTTCTCAGCATTGAGGGCGTAGACCACCCACATCAACATTCCGAGCAATAGCGCGGAAGCTGTCTTGTCGACTTTGATTGGATGTTCGAGGGCTATCGCCATATACCCGAACACAAACAAAATCACCAATGTAATTAACATAAGCCTTTATGGATTTAGATGGGTTAAATAGATGAATTGTGAAATTTTGTGCAAAGTTACAAACTTTTTTTAACTGAGCATCAAAAAAGTTTTCTGAATTATTATGTGTCATTTGAGCACCGGCTTGAGTTCGTCTGGATTCTCGTTGGTATACATATCTACACGTGGTGCAGTGTTGTTATATAGGTTGTATATAAGATCAGGTGTGAGCTGCATCTGAGGGTCAAATGATTCTCCTGTGATATAGTTGAGGAGGGACCGGCGCATCTGACGGGCCACCGGTCTGGAATCGAGATCTGATGAAATGTCGAGTGTGGTCATTATCAGTTTGCCGTTGTGCATACGACCCTCCACTATCATTCCGAGCTTGCGGTTGAGATGCCATGTGTCGATAGGCTGCATGGGTGACTGATATTCGGCGGGGAATTGAGAAAGATTCATTACCTGCGCCTTGTTGACAAGTTCCCACCAATTGAGGTCGGTCCAGTCATCGGTCGGGAAATCTGCATATACTGGATGAGACGTGTCGATATACGCGCCAGTAGTGTGAGGGGGGCGCATCTTGAACCAGCTTGTGTTCCAGAATACCGGCAGATATTGTTGCTCGATATCATTGCCGTATTTCACGTTGCCGGCAGCAAGGAGCAGCACGTTGCCACCATCTTTGAGTACTTCTTCAGTCTTTTCGTCAAAGGTATCCGTGATGTAAATGCCAGAGGTATCAGGGTAATCGATAGAATCGGGATACACCCAGAAATCCCAGCTGTTGGATGCCTCATCTCCGAGAGAGACGGTAAATGTATATCTGCCCGTCTCATCCATATCGGCTAAAGGAAGATTCAGCGTACCAACAGGCAGATTTTTCCCGATCTCAAAGTCGGCGCATGATTCAGAAATTTTCCTGACCGAGCCATCAGGCATGGTGATTGAGAAACATACCGGCACCTGTTTTAGCTCGTCGGCCGAGGCATTGTAGAGCTCGACCGGGGCTACAATGGTGTCACTACGGGTATAGACAAACTTCGGGAATCTTGCCAAAGGCACTATCGGCGAACAGAACTGACGCCAGTAATCCTTGTCTGTATATGGCTTTTCATTCCACAACACGTTAAGCACACCGACAAGAGCGGTGCCCTGACCACTGTAATCGTTGAGAGCGAGGAGCTGGAATCCGGAGTAGTTGGGGGTGCGCAGGTTGCGCTCTATATCATACTTGTAAGCAAGCTGTTGTAGCTTACCGCTCGAGTGAATAAAATTCTCCGCCCGGTCGGCCATATTATTGTCTGCAAGTGATTCACGGAAAATCTCGAAGTTGCCCGGTTTATAGGGCCCTGAGTACTGACCCATCTCTCCGAAGTCGGGAAAAACGCACCACTGTCCAACTTCATGAGCCACACGCGGCTCTGTGACATCGAAGGTAAGTGTCTGTTTCTTGCCTTTTTGCACCACCTTCTCCATATCAGCGGCGAAATCATCGCTGCTACCGGGCATTTCCTTGTCCCACACCAGCCCACGTGCGCCGGCTTTCACATGGTAGTCGCTCTTAGGATCCCATGCCCATCCGCCTCCCACCGATGCCCCGCAATATACCCGTCGGTCGTCACCGGTGGAATGCCAGTAATCAACGAAATCACCAACCCAGTCAACCCATTTTCCAGCGGGCTCGTTACCTGCTGAAAGCATTGTGAATGACGGGTGATTGCCATATTCCTCCACCATACGCTGAGTTTCCTCAAGCAGATACCTGTCTATAGACATACCGTTGCCGAGTTTCACTCCATGGTTTGGCCATGACGGCCCCTCCGGCTGAAGATACATTCCCACCATGTCAGCAGCGATAAAAGCCGCTTCAGGCGGGCAGAACGAATGGAATCTGACATGATTGAGGCCGTAATCCTTGCATTTCTCAAACACTCGGAGCCATGACTCCACATCAGTGGGCGGATATCCTGTGAGCGGAAAATCACAATTCTCCACCGTGCCGCGAAGATATGTAGTGCGTCCGTTGATCTTGAAATAACGGCCGGCGATCTCTATCTCACGCATACCAAAAGTCTCTTTGACCACATCATCACCGAGTGATACCGACAGAGTGTAGAGATTAGGGGTGAATTCATCCCAAAGCCTGATGTCGTCACCCATTGGATAGCGTAAGGTGACATAGCCGTCGTTCACGGGCATAGACTTGTATTTTTTTTCATTGCCGTCCACAGTGAGTGTAAGGTCTACCTTATCCTTTTTTACACCAGCGAGTCTCACCTTCACGTCTATGGCTTTGTCGGACAAGCGAGGAAACACAGCCACATTTTTTATGTGAGCTTTGGGGCGTGCTTCCAGCTCCATCCGGCCCACGATGCCGTTCCAGTTGCCCTGTGTCTGGTCAGTGACGCTATGCGAATCCTGACCGACACACACATTCTCGATACCGTTGTAAATCTTTATGGTGATATCATTACTGTGCCCGGGTTTGATATAAGAAGTCACATCAAAACGGTGGGGGACACTCAGCGAGGAATCCCTCCCGGCAAGCTTACCGTTGATATATACCTCGGTCTCTATGTGAGGCCTCTCGAGGATCAGTGTAATATCTTTTTTCTTCCAGTCGGCCGGAATATCAATTTTTCTGGAATATTCAGCATGACCAACATATTCCTTAGCTGGAGTGAGAAAAAACGGGAATTTGATATTGCCCTTTTGGCGATATTTCTCATACCGTGGATCGAAGTAATATGATTTGTCATATAGGCTTCCGGTCCATTTGGTATCTGTGGTTACATTGTTACCGATACCATTGGTCAGCATCGAGCCCGGTAGATTGATCTCAGTCGCAGTGGCGGCATCTTCGGCAGAGTGTGCGATAGACCAGACTCCGGACAGGTCGATCGTGTCAGCCGCAGAGGGTATGATAGCGATCATCATACCGGCTATGGTGGTATAGATTTTTTTCATGGAATAGATTTTTTTGCAAAAGTATACATAATTATAATAATTGGCAATAATAAAAAACACTTAACTTTGCATATATAAACCAATATTCAATATGATTGATTACAGATTTAAGGCAGTGTGCGGTATCGTGCTGTCCGCGGCTTTTCTTACAGCCAGCATATTCTCAGCCACTCAGATACGAAAAAAGTATAACTTCAATAACGACTGGTATATGTATGTAGGTGATGTAGACGGCGCGGAGCATCCCGATTACAACGACAGCAATTGGCAACGGATCGATCTGCCCCGGGCTTTCAACGAAGATGAGGCGTTCAGAAAGTCCATAGACCGGCACACCGATACTGTGGTATGGTATCGCAAGCATTTTGTTATTGACGATATATCCGCGAAGAAAGTATTCGCTGAATTCGAGGGAATACGTTTCGGTGGTGACTTCTATCTTAACGGACACCATATCGGCACTCATGAGAATGGAGTGATGGCTGCCGGTTTTGACCTGACACCATACATGAGCGAAGGTGACAATCTGATAGCCGTAAGGATAGATAATGACTGGAATTACAAGGAGAGGGCAACCGACACACCCTACCAATGGAATAATCGCAATTTCAATGCCAACTACGGCGGCATACCTAAGAATGTGTGGCTGCATGTCACGGGAGAAGTATACCAGACTTTACCGCTGTACAGTAATCTGGGAACGAAAGGAGTGTATATCTACGCTAAAGATTTTGATATAAAAGACCATACTGCTGAAATATATGCCGAGTCACAGGTAAAGAATGAATCGGAGTCAGCCGTTTCTATATTTAGCCGCGTGGAAATCACGGATCCGGATGGACGTAAAGTAAGTGAGTTTTATAGCGATACCCTTACATTAGCGCCCGGTGCGACAGGCGAGCTGAAGGCTAATGCTGTTGTTGACGGGCTGCACTTCTGGAGCTGGGGATACGGGTATCTTTATGATGTGAAGACTACACTCATAGATGATGGCGGATCTGTAATTGATAATGTGACCACACGCACAGGATTCCGCAAGACCGAATTCGCAGACGGAAAGATTCGGCTTAACGACCGTGTGATGCAGGTACACGGCTACGCCCAGCGCACCTCTAACGAATGGCCGTCTGTAGGCATGTCAGTACCTGCATGGCTGAGTGATTACAGCAATGGCATGATGGTAGAGGGAAACGGTAATGTGGTGAGATGGATGCATGTGACTCCATGGAAGCAGGATGTGGAGTCGTGTGATCGTGTGGGACTTATACAGGCACTTCCGGCCGGTGATGCTGAGAAAGATTGTACGGGACGGCAGTGGCAGCAGCGCGTCGAGCTGATGCGCGATGCTATCATCTACAACCGCAACAATCCGTCGGTGCTGTTTTATGAAAGCGGCAACGAAAGTATAAGCCGTGAGCACATGCTGGAGATGAAGCGCCTGCGCGACATCTACGACCCATACGGAGGGCGAGCGGTAGGCTCTCGTGAGATGCTCGATATCAACGAGGCCGAGTACGGAGGGGAGATGCTGTATATCAACAAGAGCGCTAGGCACCCTATGTGGGCAATGGAATATTGCCGGGACGAAGGATTGCGCAAGTATTGGGATGATTGTTCATATCCTTATCATATGGAGGGCGAAGGCAACAGCGAATATCTCTCTGCTGCAACAAATGAGAAGAAAAAGCGCAACGACGCCGGTAGTTACAATCACAATCAGGACATATTTGCAGTCGAACTTGTGCGCAGATGGTATGACTATTGGCGCGAGCGTCCAGGCACAGGAGACAGGGTGAGTTCGGGTGGTGTGAAAATCGTGTTCTCAGATACCAACACCCACTACAGGGGTGTGGAAAATTACCGCCGGAGCGGGGTGACAGATGCGATGCGTATTCCCAAGGATGCCTATTATGTACAACAGACAATGTGGAACGGTTGGGTAGACACAGATTCTTCCCAGACTTATATAATAGGACATTGGAATTATCCTGATGAAACTGTCAAGCCCGTATATGTAGTGTCGAATTGTGACGAGGTTGAACTACTGCTAAATGGAGAAACACTTGGCCAAGGCGAGCGGCAGAATAATTTCCTATTTACATTTGATGATATAGCTTATCACCCCGGATTGCTCGAAGCTGTTGGGTATAACGACGGAAAGGAATCAAGTCGTCACCATGTCGCTACTGCCGGCAAGCCGGATCATTTGCTACTCACGGCCATTACTAATCCGGAGGGTTTTCATGCAGATGGCGCAGACCTCGCTCTTTTGCAATTTGAGGTTGTTGATGGTGTCGGAAACCGTTGTCCGCTTGACAACCGCGAAGTGAAATTCATGATTACTGGCGAGGGTGAGTGGCGCGGAGGCATCGCTCAGGGTCAGGACAACTATATAATGAGTCGTGTCCTTCCGGTAGAGTGCGGTGTCAACAGAGCTCTTATACGTAGCACTCGTACACCCGGCAAAATTCGGATTGTCGCCTCCGCGTCCGGATTGCCTGAGGCGACAATCGAAATGGAGACTCTGCCAGTGGAAGTCAGGGGAGGTCTGAGCGACTACCTGCCATCACAGACTCTGCCTTGTCGCCTGACACGTGGCGAGACCCCTGATACGCCGTCATATACACAAAAAAACATTGGTATACCGATATTAACGTGCCAAGCCGGCAGTAACCGGGATGAAGCCTTTCTGAGCTATGATGATAACGAGCTCAGCGAATGGAAGAGCGACGGCAGTCTGGAGAGCGGATGGATTACATACCAGCTTTCAGAAAAAGCCGCCATTGATGATATCTGTATAAAACTCGCAGGTTGGAGATCCAAAAGCTATCCGTTGGAAGTATATGCAGGCGACCGGCTCGTGTGGAGTGGTGACACCGAAAAGAGCCTTGGATATGTACATCTTGAAATAGACCAACCTGTGTTATCTGACAATTATACGATACGCCTGCGTGGCAGTGCGAGCGAAGGCGATGCCTTCGGCCAGATCAAGGAATTAGGGGGTGGTCAGGCCACCGGTCTCGACCGGTCCACAACAGAGAAAAAGGCTTTGCGTATCGTAGAGGTGGAGTTCCTGAAGAAATGCGAATAGCATGTGGAATGTAGCTTAAAATATATCATTTACAGTATCAGATGCTTATGTAATAAATGAGATAGTAGTGTCTAAAAATATTTGCATAATTGAAATAAAGTCTGTAAATTTGCAGCGTCAAATGTCACTGGAGAGTGACATGAGTAGCAAATTGCGAAAATAGCTCAGTTGGTAGAGCACGACCTTGCCAAGGTCGGGGTCGCGGGTTCGAGTCCCGTTTTTCGCTCTTTTTATCCCTTACGTCCGGATGGCGGAATTGGTAGACGCGCTACTTTGAGGGGGTAGTGAGCTTTCGCTCGTGTGAGTTCGAGTCTCATTTCGGACACAAAATCCGCAGGAATCTTAACTGATACCTGCGGATTTTCTTTTGTGCTCTGTCATTTCTGCGACTCATCCGGTAAGGGATGTCTGAGGGTAAGCCACATGCAACAATAAAGCCGAACCCATGGGGGAGTTCGGCCATATTGTTTAGTTTGGTTGGATAAAATTATTTTACGCGGCTGATGTAGCTACCGTCGCGGGTATCCACCTCAATCATGTCGCCTTCGTTGACGAAGAGGGGCACACGCACTGTAGCGCCAGTCTCAACGGTAGCGGGTTTGAGAGTGTTGGTGGCAGTATCGCCTTTAATACCGGGCTCGGTATAAGTTACCTGCAGAACGGTCTTCACGGGCATCTGTGCATAGAGCACTGTCTCGGTAGATGCGTCGCTCACCACCTCTACAGTGTCACCTTCTTTCATGAAGTCAGCGCCGGTAACGAGAGCCTTGGAGATGGGTATCTGCTCGAATGTCTCGTTATTCATGAAGATATCGTCTTCACCCTCGGTGTAGAGATACTGATAGGGACGGTGTTCAACTCTTACGTCTTCGAGTTTCTCGCCGATATTGAAGCGGCGCTCGAGCACGCGACCATCGACCACGTCTTTGAGTTTTGTGCGCATGAAGGTGTTGCCTTTACCCGGTTTCACGTGAAGAAACTCTACGCAGAAATACAGACGGCCATCCATGCGGATACATGTGCCGTTTTTGATGTCCTGGGCGTTAATCATAAATTGTGTTTTATATTATGAGTGTTTGTTTCGGTGTGCAAAGTTAGTGAATTTTGGCGTTATATCAGAGGATTGTGACAAAATTTTTAAGAGAACTTGCAAATATGTCGGTATAGTGCGTGTAGGGGGAGTCCCATGACATTGTAGTAACATCCGTTGATACTTGAGATGGCTACCGCGCCGATCCACTCCTGTATGCCGTATGCGCCGGCTTTGTCAAAGGGGGCATATCTGTCGACATACTCCCGGATATCCTCATCAGAGATGTCAGAAAATGTAACCAGTGTCTCTTCAGAAAAAGATGACGAACTCTTGTCGGAGGTGAGTGTCACACCGGTTACGACAGAATGTGTGTGGCAGCGTAATGAAGACAGCATCTCCACTGCCTCATCGTATGAATGCGGCTTTCCGAGCACTTCGCCACGATTGATGACCACTGTATCAGCTGTTATCATCAATTGGTTTGGCTGGAGTTGATACCTGTATTCCGCAGCCTTAAGTTGAGAGAGGTAGAGGGGTATATCATGGGCTGGCATATCAACCGGATGTGTCTCGTCAAGATCGTGCATCCTGGCGATGGAAAAATCCGGTACTATCATAGACAGGAGCTCGCGGCGGCGTGGAGAATTGGATGCGAGCAATATGTGCATATCCGTAGGATTCGGTGGGGTTGAAGACATGATAAGTGAAATGAATTAAATAGTGTTGAGACTACCACCCGAAGGCATCGTCGCATGTCATCCACAGGCCTCTGGCCTTGAGGATCTCTTCAAGGAGCTCACGTGCAACCCCATAGCCTCCGTCGGCTTTGGTGATGAAACACGCGATGGCTCGGACATCAGCTGCCGCATCGGCCGGAGCTACAGGTAGTCCGACACTCTGCATGGCAAGAATGTCAGGTATGTCATCACCGACATAAGCCACTTCGTGCGAAGAAAGACCGCGGCGTTGCATCCAGTCTTCAAGTACTGGCAATTTTTCAGCGGCCCTAAGATTAATATCGGTGATACCCAGTGTACGGTATCTGTCAGCGATTGCTTCTGTATCGGCTCCGGTAATTATCGTGATTTCAAGACCCATTTTCACGGCAAGCTGCAATACGTAGCCGTCCTTGATATTGACCATACGCTGAGGCTTGCCATCGGCAGACATGGGTATTGTGGATGGTGACAACACTCCATCCACATCAAAAGCGATACCACGGATAGCGGTGAGGTCGTAATCTATTCTGCTCATTATTTTTTATATGATGAATGTGTATGCCGATCCATTATGGCCTCCGACATCAGGCTATAGATCTCACGGGGATATCCTGATAGGCGCGCGAGATGTGATTCGATGACTTTAGAGTCGCCACGTGATGCCGGACCAGTCTGAGATTTTTCAGGGCCTAAAGACAGGGCTTTGTCAAGTGCTACTCTCATCAGAGGCTCGAGCACTTCGAGAGGATAACCGTCAGCAGCAAGGATATTCTCTGACTCGACAAGCAGATGGTTGAAGAAATTGCTGGCGAACACGGCGGCGACGTGAAGTGTGGCGCGTTGGTCGGAGTCAGCCAGATATACATTCCTGCTGATAAGGGACGCGAGATGTGAGAGTCTCATTGTGGTATCCTCATCCGAGCCTTCGATAAAGAAAGGTACCGAGGAGATATCGAGAGACGCGTCTTTAGAGAATGTCTGTAAGGGATAGAACACGCCTTTGCCTTGACAATCTGCACAGATTGACTGCATGGGAGTACTGCCAGAAGTGTGGGCTACAATACCGCTTACACGAGGTAAAGTAGCCGTTACATCAGCTATGCTGTCATCATTGATGGCCACGATATAAAAATCAGCAGATGTATCTACGGCATTGATAGTCGCGGGATTGCAGTCGTGTAATTCACCGGCGAGCTTGGCGGCATTATCCGGGTGAGCTGAGATTACCTGTACCACTGAAGCGGCCCTATCAAGAGCTTTTGCCAGATGAGTGGCCACATTGCCGGCTCCGATGATGACTATTCGCGGTGAGTCCATGTGCCAAGATGCACTTTCTCCCACAGGAGTTTGTCAGGGTCTACGGGCTTGCGGGTCTCGGCACTAACGCCGAATGTAAGGACCATCACAACCTGCATGTCAGGATGAATACCCAACGTCTCCTGTATCATCTGCTGAGCCGGCATACCGTCGGCACTGTCGCGCATACGTATCTGTATCCAGCATGAGCCGATACCCAGGGCAGTGGCCTGAAGCTGCATGAAAGATGCGGCCACCGAGCAATCTTCGATAAATACATCGCTCTTGGCCGGATCGGCACACACTACGATAGCCATGGCTGCTCCGGCGATAGGCTTGGCACCCGCAGGTTTGCAGGTTGAGAGCTTTTCAAGAATTTCGCGGTCATCTACCACCACGAATTCCCAAGGTCGTGAGCTTTTTGACGAGGGGGCCAGCAGACCGGCCTCAAGAATCTGCTTTACATGACCGGGATCAAGCGATTCACCGGTGTATTTACGAATGCTGTGCCGCTCAAACA
Source organism: uncultured Bacteroides sp. (assembly GCA_964495725.1). Classification (GTDB taxonomy): domain Bacteria; phylum Bacteroidota; class Bacteroidia; order Bacteroidales; family Muribaculaceae; genus CAG-873. Next base: position 3,546 of record CAZBWZ010000024.1, on the reverse strand, counting down.
GAAGGGCATTAAAGTTGTTGTCTATCATGATTATCAGTTAGTTCCAATCCAGGCAGCCGGATAGTTCCTGCGAGTTTCGAGGCAAGCTGAATTCGCATCTTCGGGAGTGTCATGCACAGACACAGCGATTACATGTTTCTTTCCGTATTTTACTATTACAGCCTGATCCTTGATGTCGGGATGGAGGTCGATGAATTTACGAGCTTCTTTGGCCGACACGGTCGCTCCGACAATTATGTAAAACCGACCGTGGGACATATCGCCGACTGTGATTTCATCAGAGGTAACATCTTCAGATTGGGCCGGTGCCGGCAGGCTGATCTCTGTCTGTTGCTCAGCCTCGGCAACAGCCTCGGTCTCATGCTCGGTTACGGATTCCGGGGCGATAGCCTTCTGAGTGGCAGTAAAGATAGCCGGAGTGGTAGTGGCTCGGTTGATATCCGGAGCAAGGGATGCCGTCAACATCGACTTGCCATCGTGAGAGACAGGAGTTGAGGCGACAAACCATATGCCGACGAAGATAGCAACTACGGCAGCAATGCGTCCGACCTGAGACCAGAACGGACGGGTAGCCTCTCTGAAGGTAGAAGGAGTATCCGTGTCGCTGACAGTAGCTGTAAGCAGGGTAGCATTGACAACCGGTAGCCATGAAGTGTCTACAGAAAGACGATCGTCGGCAAACGGCACGAATTCGTATATGTTATCATCAGCATTGTAACGTAAATTTCCGGCTTTGCCGAGCGAGAGTGAGCCGAATGAATGTAGCTGATGCAACATGGAATCGACTTCTTTATTGACATATTCAGTAGCACGCTGAAATGCCATGCCAGTAGCTTTGCTGATGGAGTGGGCGAGAGTAGCATCGTTGTCCCTGAGCCCGGTGTTGAATGTAAAATTGCGGCAGGGAGGATACACAATTCCCGAACCCGCATCAATCCTGGCCGGGCTGTATTGCGCCAGCAGAGCACCAAGCCTCGGTATTATCACGCAATCGTTGCGTGATATAAGATATTCTATATGTCGTATCAGCAGATTCATGTTAGCTAAGAGGATTATTTGACAGCCTTGAAACTCATGTCAAGGCTCTTCACTGAATGGGTGAGCGCACCTATGGAAATAAAATCAACGCCACATTCACCGTATTTGCGGAGTGTGTCGATGGTGATACCTCCCGATGATTCAATCTCGATGGCGGGGTTGAGGCTGCGAATGAGTTCTACGGCCTCACGTGTGCGCTCCGGAGAGAAGTTATCAAGCATGATGCGGTCAACCCCGGCTTCTATAGCCTGATTTATTTCGTCAGTGTTGCGCACTTCCTGCTCTATCTTGAGATTTTTGTGATTGCGACGCAGGTATTCTCTTACAGACGCTACAGCCTTAGGAATACCACCGGCGAAATCCACATGGTTGTCCTTTATCAGAATCATGTCGAAGAGACCGATGCGGTGATTTGATCCACCGCCGATTTTCACGGCCATCTTCTCGAATAATCTCATTCCGGGGGTAGTCTTACGAGTATCGAGCACCTTGGTCTTGAGGCCCTGAAGCTCGGCCTGATATTTGGCAGTGATAGTAGCGATACCACTCATTCTCTGCATGATATTCAGCATCGTCCGCTCAGTCTGTAGCAGTGAGCGGACAGGCCCGTATACCTCAAATACGATATCACCGGGCTTGACATGCGCACCGTCTTCGATAAACACCTTCATCTCCAGTGCCGGATCAAAGCGCTCGAATACCATACGTGCTATCTCCACACCTGCCACTATACCTTCTTCTTTGATAATAAGTTGCTGCCGTCCATATTCCGACGCAGGAATTATACTGAGGGTAGTATGGTCGCCATCGCGGATATCTTCAGCGAAAGCCAGATCTATTAACTGCTCTATGAGCTTCTGATTGGTGTCCATTGTAATGAAATATTATAAAGATACCGGAGCAGTGTCCGATGTGAATATGTAATGCAAAGTTACAAAAAAATTTTTATTTCAAAAAATAGTTTGCATACAGCCCGTTGGTGCGCCACGCACATCAATAGTCAAGATCCTGGAGGTCTTGTGCCGTGGGACGCACAAGGGCCGGGAGCTCGCTGATCCTGAAGAAGCCGTTCTCACGGCATAGGGTCATCTGCCAGAACCCCCAACCCTCATGGCCGAGAGTATAGGAGTCGTTGCAGTATGCCCTTACCCTTACAATACCTTTTTGTGCATCCTCAACCCACGACTGTATGGTGCCGGGCTCAAACTCAATCACGTTGTATCCGTTGATGGGATTAGGAGCCTCGACACCATTTGACTGAGCCTCATTGTTGACCTTGGTCCATGTTGCGGCCAGCCCCTTAGACATATATTTAGGCATACCGTGAGATATAAAGAAATCGTTTGCGGTATTCATCATTTCGAGAGCGTATTTCTCAAGCAGGCTGTCGGCATCGTGACGCATACGCCGGCGCGAGTAACTCAAGTCATCGAGCAGTCGGGCGTTGTTATTAAAGTAAGTCGGCAGGAAAGATATTGCCGAGTCAGATCGGATTGCCTTAATGCCGTTGTCGGTTAGAGCAGGGAAATCATTTTCGGCTCCTCGCACATTGGTAGGCAGGTAACGTGTGCCCTCATATACTGCCCAGAGCACAATAGTGTCAGGCACACAGACACCATATATTGTATCCACTTTCCATGTGATGCCGGGAAGGTTGCACAGCTGAGACAGAGGCATCGCAGGTTCGGGAGAAAACGCCGTGATCGAGTCTGTGGTGTAATCCTCCTCTACGACGGAAGATCTGTCGGATGACGAACCGCAAGCCGACAGAAATACTGTGATTATTGCTATGAATGTAAAATTTTTCATTAAATTTGCGCCTTAAACTCAATATTATTATACTGAAGTCATTTAAACTTATTACAAAATGTTAAATCCATATATGATGTTACCCTCATTGTTAACCTTTCGGATTCTTTACGGTCGATTTTTTCTCTTTCCCCGGTCACGATGGATCCCCATCGCTCCCTCAAAAAGCTCAAAATCGCCTCGTAAATAATCTCGAAATGTTAATTTGTAATAAGTCTAAACGACTTCACTACAAAATTACGAAACTAATCTGACAAAACCTAATGAAAAGATCGATACAATTTCTGATGTCGTTAATGTTGCTCACACTGACATATGCCTGTGGAAGTGCAGACGGCACCACCAGGGGAGTAGAGGCTACGGATGATACCGACACATTAAGTGTTGTGGTGACTCCCGGCGCTACATCGGAGACTGACTCCCTTACCGCCGAGTCCGTGGAAATGGATGCAGATACCGTCAAGGTCATTGAGGCAAGTGAGAACATGCCGGTCGAGCCAGCGAAAGGACTGAGAATAGCCGTGGCCGGGGATATAATGATGGGTACAACCTTTCCCGACGATACCCCCAGGCTTCCGGCTAACGGCGGACGAAATCTTTTTGATGACGTAAAGTCCGTGTTTATTGATGCCGATGTGGCCTGTGCCAATCTGGAGGGAGTGCTGATGGAGCCTGGAGGAACGGCCAGACAGATGGGAT